>CADBFJ010000140.1:1021-2350 GCA_902793915.1 uncultured Ruminococcus sp. | reverse complement strand
TCCTTTTTTGTTGTTTTTGCTGATTTTTGCATTTTTAAGACGCCATTGTTGCATTTTCGGCATAAAATCTATTGACAAACAAATAAAAATCCGTTATAATATAGGCTACATGAATAAAGTCAAAGGAGACTTATAGCACATGAATGCATATGTCCGGTCGGTCATTGACCGCGTCAAAGAAAAATACAAGAACGAGCCCGAGTTCGTGCAGACGGTGGAAGAGGTTTTCTCTTCGATCGATCCCGTGATCGAAGCGCATCCCGAATATGAAAAAGCCGACCTGCTTACCCGCATGGTCGAGCCCGAGCGTATGTTCACTTTCCGCGTTGTCTGGACCGACGACAACGGCAAAGTCCAAACCAATACCGGCTATCGCTGCCAGTTCAACGGCGCAATCGGCCCCTACAAGGGCGGTCTGCGCTTTCACCCCTCGGTTTATCCGGGTATCATCCACTTCCTCGGCTTTGAGCAAACCTTCAAGAACTCGCTGACAGGACTTCCGATCGGCGGCGCAAAGGGCGGCTCGGACTTCAACCCCGCAGGGCGTTCTGACGCGGAGATCATGCGTTTCTGCCAGAGCTTTATGACCGCGCTCTACCGTTACATCGGTCCTGACGTGGACGTTCCCGCAGGCGATATCGGCGTGGGCGGCAGAGAGATCGGCTACCTCTACGGTCAATACCGCAGACTCAAAGGCGTTTGGGAAAACGGCGTTCTGACCGGCAAGGGGCTGACCTACGGCGGTTCCCTCATTCGTCCCGAAGCGACCGGCTACGGCGCGATCTACTACCTTGAGGAAGTCCTTAAGCATGAGGGCGAGAGCATCAAGGGCAAGACCATCGCGGTCTCGGGATTTGGCAACGTTGCTTGGGGCATCTGCAAAAAGGCCGCGCAGCTCGGCGCAAAGGTCGTCACCCTTTCGGGCCCCGACGGCTATATCTACGACAAGGACGGCGTCTGCACCGAAGAGAAGATCAACTATCTGCTTGAAATGCGCACTTCCAACCGCAACCGCGTCGAAGATTATGCCGACAAGTTCGGCGTTCCCTTCTTCAAGGGTGAGAAACCTTGGGGCGTCAAGGCAGACATCATCATGCCTGCCGCAACTCAGAATGACGTCGGCATGGAAGCGGCAAAGAATATCGTCACAAACGGCGTGAAGTACTATATTGAGGTCGCAAATATGCCGACCACCAATGACGCTCTCAACTTCCTGCGCGCGCAGAAGGGCGTGATCGTGGCTCCTTCCAAGGCAGTCAACGCAGGCGGCGTCGGCGTCTCGGCACTCGAGATGGCACAGAACAGCGAGCGCCTTGTCTGGACCGAGGA
>CADBFJ010000140.1:0-1013 GCA_902793915.1 uncultured Ruminococcus sp. | reverse complement strand
ATCCACGACTCCTCCGCCAAGGCTGCGGAAGAATACGGACTTGGCTATGACCTCGTCGCCGGCGCGAACATCGCAGGCTTCAAGAAGGTCGCCACCGCTATGCTCGAGCAGGGGATTTTCTAAAAGAAATACGAAAAGAAAAACGCGAGAGAAACTTTTTGCAAAAAGGGACGAATGCGACCGCCGCCAGTGGCGGAAACAGGGAGCATGAGGAGTAGCCGCGGTCGAAAAAAAAGCAGGCATGGTTTACCATGCCTGCTTTTTTCGGGTACCGCAATAGTTGCTCTTCTCTCGCGCTCTTTTCAAAAACCAGAACAAATTTTTTGCTTATGCTCCGATTACTTTTTTGTCATTGTGCATTTCATCGTGAATCCCTTCAAGGGAATAAAACAAATCTCCACTATCATTGATAAGCTCAAAAGTTTGATAAAGCTTATTGCCATCCGCATCGTCGTAATTGACATTAAACCATTTTGGTAAGCCACAATCCGCTTTCTCGTATTCTGTTGCAAGCACTTTTACAAATCTACGCCCCTCATCGAAACGAACTGTTGAATCGTCATATACAACTTGGATTTTCTTTTTTTCATTGGGCATAAAAAGGTGCCACAAATACTTGTCAAACAGATACACATTACAGATCGGATACTCTCCGACATGTTCAATTTCAAAATTGATACTTCCACTCTGCGAATCAATTTCAAACTGGATAGATAAAACCGGTTGTATTTCATGAACTCGCAGGCGCTTTATGCGCTCTTCTGTTTTTTCATTAAAATACTGGTTTTGGGCAATTGCAATCATACCAACAAAAAGTGCGCCACTAAAGCTCAAATAAGCTCCTAAAAACATCAACCAGTCTTTTTTCTCCAAGTCTGTTCCGGTCGGAAGAAAACCGTTCCCACGAAAAGCAATATAAATGAGGAAATATAAGACAAAAAAGATTACCGCAAAAGAAATGAACCACTAACGATATCGTAGTAGAAGGGTTGTAAACTTTTTGTTTCTCTTTT
>CADBFJ010000139.1 GCA_902793915.1 uncultured Ruminococcus sp. | reverse complement strand
CTTTTTGCAAAAAGTTTCCCCTCTCCCCACACCCTTTTCCCTTTCAAAAACTTTGAACACATGATAAAAACGCCCGCCGGAAAGATCGGTGAGCGTTTTTTGTTTGTCTTTCTTATATCTCAATCTTCGTCCTCATCTTCAAACGAAAAGGCGTTTAACTCTTTGATGTCGAGAAATTCTGATACTGTCATACCAAAAGCGTTTGCGATCTTGTGAAGTGTCACGATACGAGGATTCTTTGAAATGCCTCTGACGATATTATCAAGCGTTGATTGATGAATCCCGCTCATGGTAGCAAGTTTTGTGATAGAAATGCCGCGTTTTTTGCACAAGGAACGGATGCGTTCTACAATGATTTCCGAGTATTTCATGTATAACTCCTCCAGCACGATTACCCATATTTAGGTAAATCCATGATAGAACAGTTTTTTGCGAGAATAACCCATATATGGGTTGACAAAGGCTTCTTTTTTGCGTTATGATTAGAATAACCCAAATATGGGTAATTCTATGCGGAGCTGCCTATGTCAACCTGTACCTTTTTCGGTCATCGTTACGCGCCAAAAGAAATTGAGCCGGCTTTACGGTCGGTTCTGCTCGATTTGATTGAAAACAAAGGCGTGAAAACCTTTTATGTCGGCAACCACGGCGGCTTTGACGCGATGGCGCAAAGAATTTTAAGAGATTTTGCAGCCCGATATTCGATCGTTTGCTTTGTCGTGCTTGCTTATATGCCGAAAAATAAGGGGAGCAACGATTATGTTTGGGATACGATCCTGCCCGATGGGATCGAAACCGTTCCGAAACGGTTTGCAATCTCTTATCGAAACAAATGGATGATCCAAAAATCCGATTTCGTGGTCACCTATGTCGATCACAAGATCGGCTCCGGCGCCGCGCAATTCAAATCGTTGGCAGAAAAGCGCGGCAAGATCGTGATCGGGGTTTCCTGATCCTTGCTTTTGAGAAAGTTTTTTCGGAAGAGGTGCGGGGGAACCTCTTTTTTTCAAAAAAGGGTTCCCCCGCCATTTTATTTCTTCCGCTCTTCTCCCGCGCCCTCTTGACATTCCCCTCGTTTTGGGCTATAATCTGTTTTTGGTCTTACCAATTCACAGACAGGAAGCGATTTTTCTTTATGAACGAGTTAAAACTGTTATACACGCTGGCGCTGGGGCTTTTGGCGGGGCTGTTTGTCTCGCGTTTGGTCAAGCCCTTGAAACTCCCCGCCGTGACCGGCTACCTGATTGCGGGGCTTCTGATAGGCCCCTATTGTCTTGGCAGGCTCGGGATCACCGGCTTCTTTTCGACCGGAGCCGAGCTTGCAAGCGTTGCGAACGTGATCAGCGACGTGGCGCTCGGGTTTATCGCCTTTGCGATCGGCACCGAGTTCAAGCTCTCGGCGTTAAAACAGACCGGCAAGCAGGCGGTCATCATCGGCATTGTACAGGCGCTCGTTGCCATGCTGCTGGTCGACGGTGCTCTGATCGGACTGCACTACATTTTAGGCCCCGAAAAGCTCCCGCTCTCGGTCGCCGTGACGCTCGGCGCAAAGGGCCGCTGACGAGCATCCTGCTCCCGGTCGTCGCTCTCGACGACGCGGTGGGGCTTGTCTGCTTTGCGGCGTCGATCGGTGTGGCGCAGGCGCTCGAAGGGAGCAAGATCAGCGTCGTTTCGGTGCTGGTCAACCCGCTCCTCGAAGTGATCCTCTCGCTCGTCCTGGGCACCGCGATGGGATTTCTCTTTACCGCTGTGGAAAACATGTTCAAATCGAACAGCAAGCGCCTCTGCCTTTCGATCACCTTCGTGCTCTTTACGATCGCGCTCTCGCAGCTCAAATTTGATCTGCCGGGCGGCGTCAAAATCGGCTTTTCGTCGCTCCTCGTCTGCATGATGCTCGGCACGATCTTTTGCAACATCTGCCGCTCCGCAGACGAACTCATGTACAAGACCGACCGCTGGACCATGCCGCTCAACATCCTCTTTTTCGTAGTCAGCGGAGCCGCGCTCGAGCTGAACGTCTTTGGCAGCCTCGCCGTCGTGATCATTGGCATCTGCTATATCGTCTTCCGCTCGGCAGGCAAGTATATCGGCGCCTTCCTCTCGGCAAAGGCGATGGGGTGCTCGCCCGCGATCACAAAATATCTCGGGATCACGCTACTTCCGCAGGCAGGCGTCTCGATCGGCATGTCTTTGACCGCCGCATCCCTCCTCAAAAGCGGCGGAACCGTCCGCAACATCGT
>CADBFJ010000138.1:1645-2125 GCA_902793915.1 uncultured Ruminococcus sp. | reverse complement strand
GTTCTCGATTGCTTCTTCGAGCGTGGTGCGCGACTTCAGAACGATCTGATAGGCGCCGACGCGCTGGCTTGCCATGGAGCTGCTCATTGTGTTGTTGTTGTCCTTGTCCTCGATCTGCACATATAATTTAACCGTCGATTGATAGACCTCTTCGTATTCTTCTTCCTCTTTATGATTGCAACCGGTATACAATAGTAATCCGAGCAGCAACAAAATCACTAGAAAAGAAGCTATGACTCTATGGGGGTAAAACAAATCGGTCCGGTGCTTTAATTCAGGGTGCTGTTTTTTATTCACAATCAAGGTAGCCACAAGACGCCTCTCCCTTCTTTGGGTAGTACAGCCCCGCAAAGAACGCGCGGGCGAGAGATACGCATACGATTTTATTATAACCGTCTTCGTTTTGTTTGTCAAGCCTTTTCGCCAAGGTTACTCTCTGTAGCCGTCAAAAAGGGCTTTGACGTCCTTCATCAGTCCCGC
>CADBFJ010000138.1:0-1585 GCA_902793915.1 uncultured Ruminococcus sp. | reverse complement strand
ATCGTGGCAAACGAGGCAAGCGAATACGCCCAATCCGAACCGAATTTGAGCGAGCCGGTCTTGCCGCCGTCAAGCGTCCCTCTGGCAAGCGAAAACTTTTTGCCGACCTCTTTTTCGTAGTCGGCGATGCGCCCGGTCCCGTTGGCGTTAAAGAGCGTGCTGAAAAAGGTGCCGCGAATGCCCTCTTTCCACTCGCCGCTTTTGGTGTAGCCGCTGTAATAAAAGACGTATTCTTTGGCGCCGAGCACCTCTTTGATCTGCGCACAGCCGAGGGCGTAGGCGGTAAGGCGTGCAAGGTCTTCGGCGGTCGAATAGTTGTCCTCGCTCTCGTAGCCGATCGCATTGTCAAAGTGCGTCGCGTTCATGCCGATTGCCTTTGCCTTTTCGTTCATCCAACCGACAAACTCCTCCTCGCTTGCCGCCAGCTTGCGGACAAGCAGGAGCGTACAATCCGAATAGGATTTGACGCCGACGCCAAAGAGCAGGTCGCGGATCGTCACTTCGTCGCCCGGATCAAACGGGAAAACCGAGGAACCTTTGTAACCGCCTTCGCGCACATAGTTGTAAACTTCTTCGGTCATCGTCGCTTTTGCGTCGAGATCCTCTTTGGAGAGACGCTCGCAGGCAACGACCATGGTCATGATTTTGGTGATCGAAGCCGGGAAAAACTTGTTCTGCCCGCCTTTCGAGGCAAGGACTTTCCCGGTAGAAACATCCAGAAGCACCGCCACCTCTGCTCCGAGATCGGGAGTTTTGACGCTCGTACGGTCGAGAGCCGGAAGCGTCACGTTGCCGTCAAACAGCGGCGTTTTTTCGGGGTCGTCGGGCAGGATCTCCACATCGGAGGGGAGATCGGGCGGCGAGACCGTGCGGCGGGAGATCAAAACAATTGCGCCGACGATCGCAAGCGTCAGAATCACGCCGGCGAGAGCCCCGACAAACAGGAGAAGAAGCCCCCGCGACGGCAGCTTTTTTTCGTTTTGGGAATGCGGATCGTTCATGCGCTTTCCCTCCCTTCTGTTTCTGCCCTCATTATAGCCGAAAAAGCGATTTTTGTCAAGGCAAGCCGTTGACAAACGCAAAAATCTGTGCTAAAATAAATTGTTAAAAAAAATCACTTTCAAAAAGGAGTTTTGACCATGAAAAAATGGAGATGCACCGTTTGCGGAGAAATCGTTGAATCCGACGTCCGTCCCGATCAATGCCCCCGTTGCAAAGTCCCGGGCGAAAAATTTGTTGAGGTCGTAGAGGACGAACTTGACTGGGCTGCCGAGCACGTGCTGGGCGTTGCCAAGGGCGCTCCCGAAGAGATCATCGAGGGTCTGCGCGCCAACTTTGAGGGCGAGTGCTCCGAAGTCGGTATGTACCTCGCCATGGCTCGCGTTGCCGCAAGAGAGGGCTACCCCGAAATTGCCGAATACTGGAAGACCGCCGCTTTTGAAGAAGCAGAGCACGCCGCAAAATTTGCAGAACTGCTCGGTGAATGTTTGAGCGACTCGACCAAAAAGAACCTGGAAGTGCGCGTTGCCGCCGAGAACGGCGCGACCGCCGGCAAGTTCGAGCTTGCCAAGAAGGCAAAAGCCTT
>CADBFJ010000137.1 GCA_902793915.1 uncultured Ruminococcus sp. | reverse complement strand
GGCTTCCACAAAGCTGTGAATATCCTCGGCTTCGGGGTCGATCGCAAGTTTACCGCTTTCAAGATCGTCCAAAATCGATTGCAGACCATCGATGATCGCATCGGCGTCTTTTGCGGGAATGATCCCCGTGGCAGAGAGCATGGCGGCGTGTTCCATGGAGCCGGCGATGTCCTCGCGGAACATCCGGCTATCCACGCGAATGGAAGAATTGAAATCGTTTGCAGCTTTTGCGAGCTTTCCCCCGGCTCTGCCCGACCAGATCTTTTCCATCATTTTAATCCTTTACTGTCCTTTTTTGCGTTCTTTTTCGCTACCGCGGCGGAAACCGAGATCGGCAGTCCCCACAGGTTGATAAAGCCTGCGCTGTCCTTTTGATCGTAGACGTGGTCTTCGCCAAAGGTCGCGATCTCCTCGGAGTAGAGCGACCAATCGCTCCAAGCGCCCGCCTTGATGATGTTTCCCTTGTAGAGCTTGAGGCGAACTTTGCCGGTGACGTGCTCCTGCGTTTTATCGACGAACGCCGAGAGCGCCTCGCGCAGAGGCGTGAACCACTGCCCGTTGTAAAGAAGCTCGCCGAACGTGACCGAAAGCTCCTCTTTTTTGTGCATCGTCATTTTGTCAAGGCAAAGCGTTTCGAGATAGTCGTGCGCCGCGTAGAGAATGGCGCCGCCCGGCGTTTCGTAAACGCCGCGGCACTTCATGCCAACAAGACGGTTTTCCACGATATCGAGCAGTCCCACACCATTTTTGCCACCAAGCTCATTGAGCTTCAAAATGATCTCTTTGGCACTCATCCTAACGCCGTCGAGCGCCACGGGTGCGCCGGCTTCAAAATCGAGCGTCAGGTAGGTCGGCTCGTCGGGCGCCTGCATTGGAGAAACGCCCATTTCAAGGAAGCCGGGCTTTTCATAAAGCGGCTCGTTGCCGGCGTCTTCGAGGTCAAGCCCCTCGTGCGAGAGGTGCCACATATTTTTATCTTTGGAATAGTTGGTCTCACGGCTGATCTTGAGCGGCACCCCATGCGCTTCGGCATAATCGATCTCCTCATCGCGCGATTTGATGCTCCACTCGCGCCAGGGGGCAATGATCTTCATGCCCGGAGCGAACGCTTTGATGGCAAGCTCGAAGCGCACCTGGTCGTTGCCCTTGCCGGTGCAGCCGTGACAGATGGCGTCAGCTCCCTCGGCGAGCGCGATCTCTGCCAAGCGTTTGCCGATGATCGGGCGGGCAAGCGCCGTCCCCATCATATATTGCTCGTATTTTGCCCCCGCCTTCACGGTGGGAATGATCATGTCGTTGACAAAGGAATCGGTCAGGTCTTCCACGTAGATTTTCGCAGCTCCTGTTTTGATTGCCTTTTCTTCGAGCCCCTCAAGTTCGTCGGCTTGCCCCACGTTGCCCGAGACGGCAATGATCTCGGGGTTGTTATAATTTTCCTTGAGCCAGGGAATGATAACCGAGGTATCAAGGCCTCCCGAATAGGCGAGTACGATTTTTTTGATTTCTTTTGCTTCCATATTCGCTCCTTTGTGAATAAAATTCATAATTGTTTCGATTTGCATGAATAATTATACAAATAAAACAAAGATTTGTCAAGAGATTTTCAAAAGATTTTTCTTTTTTCATATTTTAGATTTGTCAAGAGATTTTCAAAAGATTTTTCTTTTTTCATATTTTGCACAAGGCTTTCATCTGTAAAAAGCTTTTTCCGTTCATTCCTCCGAAAAAAGAATCTTTCGCTTGCAAAAAACAAGAAAGTATGATAAACTGATTGCGGTGGGATTCCGTTTCTCCCGTCAAGAGAACGAAGCGGGGAAGGAGAACCCGCCGTGAAGAAGAATTCCAACCTGAATAATCTTAAGGGCAGTATTATTCTGTCCACCTGCGCCCTTTTGTGGGGACTTTCCTTTGTGGCGCAAGCATCCGCCGCGGAGCATCTGCCGCCGCTTTTTATCAACGGCTTCCGCTCGATGATCGGCACGCTCTTTCTATTCGCGTTTGTATTCATTTATTCAAAAGTTAAAAAAGAGCCGATCTTCCCGAAAGAGCCAGCCGAACGCAAACGCTATATCAAAGCCGGCGTTTTTTGCGGCATTTTGCTCACGATCAGCGTCAATTTGCAGCAACTCGGCATCTCTGCATACCCTGCCGGCGTTTCGAGTGAAGCGCGCGGCGGCTTTTTGACCGCGCTCTACGTGATCCTCGTCCCCATGTTTGCCATCTTTTGTAAGAAAAAGCCGAGCGTCCTCGTATGGCTCGCGGGCATCGTGGCGCTGGGCGGCATCTTCTTGCTCTGCTTCTCCGGAGATTTTGGCGGCTTTTACCTTGGCGACGTTCTGATGATCGCCTGCGCCTTCACCTTCACCTTTCACATTTTTGCGATCGACAGATCCGGCGCGGGGATCTTCGGTCCGCTCCTTTGCATGATGCAGTTTGCGGTTTGCGCGATTCTATCGCTCCTCTTATCGCTCCTCCTCGGCGAGTTCGGGCAGATCACGACCGAGAGCTTTTCGCTGGGATTTCCCTATATGCTGTATATTGGGATCGTCTCAAGCGGCATTGCCTATACCCTCCAGATCATCGGGCAAAAGTTTGCCGAACCGGCGGTCGCATCGCTTTCAATGAGTCTTGAAAGCGTCTTTGCCGCGCTTGGCGGTTGGGTCATTCGC
>CADBFJ010000136.1:1748-3537 GCA_902793915.1 uncultured Ruminococcus sp. | reverse complement strand
GCAAACTACATCAAACGCTATTCGGGCGGGACCCAGTTTATCATGATCACCCACCGCAGAGGAACCATGGCGGCGGCGGATCGGCTCTACGGCATCACCATGCCCGAGCACGGCATCTCCAAGGTGCTGACGCTTGATCCCTCGAACGTTTCCAAAAAGGGAGAAGAATGGAATGGCATTTTTGAATAATCTGTTCGGAAAAAAGAAAACAGAAGCCGAACCGGTCCAATCCGACGCGGCGGCAGAAGACGCACGGGGCGAAACCGAAGCCGAAGCTGCCGAGGGGAAACCCGAGGAAGAAAAACGCTCTTTTTGGGGCAGGGTGCGTGATAGACTTTCCAAGACCAAAAACGCGCTGTTCGGTCAGATCGACCGGCTGCTCCAGAATTTTGTCCGCGTGGACGAAGATTTTTTGGAAGAACTGGAGGAAGTTCTGATTTCTGCTGACGTAGGCGTCGCCGCGACCGAGAGCATTCTCGACCGTCTGCGCGCCGAGATCAAAGCGGGGCGCCTCAAAGACAAAGAGGAGATCACGACTGTTTTGCGGGGGATCCTCAAAGAGATGATCGGGAAGGGGGAAGCTCTCAACCTTTCCACAACGCCGAGCGTGATCCTCGTGATCGGTGTCAACGGTGTGGGCAAAACCACGTCGATCGGCAAGATCTCGAATCAGCTCCGCAAAGCCGGTAAAAAAGTGGTGGTCGCCGCTGCGGATACCTTCCGCGCCGCCGCCATCGACCAGCTCGCCGTCTGGTGCGACCGCGCAAAGGTCGAACTGGTCAGGCAAAACGAGGGGAGCGATCCCGCCGCCGTTGTGTTTGACGCCTGTCACGTGGCAAAAAGCCGCGGCGCCGACGTTCTCATTATCGATACGGCAGGGCGGCTCCACAACAAGACCAATCTCATGAACGAGCTGGCAAAGATCAACCGCGTGATCGACAGGGAACTGCCGGGCGTCGCGCGCGAGAATTTGCTTGTCCTCGACGCTACCACCGGGCAGAACGCGATTTTGCAGGCAAAAGAATTCCGCAACGCCGCGGCTCTGACAGGGCTTATTCTCAACAAACTTGACGGAACCGCAAAAGGCGGTATCGTGCTTTCGATCCGCGAAGAACTCGACATCCCGGTCAAATTCATCGGCGTGGGCGAGAAGATCGACGATATGCAGCCCTTTGACGAAGAAGAATTTGTCAACGCACTTTTCTCATAAGGAGATCCCTATGAAACTGGTACTCGCTTCAAGAAACCGCAAAAAACTGACCGAACTGGAAACGCTGCTCCGCGAAGAGATCCCCGACGTCGAGCTTCTGTCTCTTGACGACGTGGGCATTTCGGGCGAGATCGAAGAGAACGGAGAGAGCTTTTCGGAGAACGCGCTCATCAAAGCGCGGGTAGCCGCAAGATCGGGATATATTGGTGTGGGCGACGATTCGGGGCTTATGGTCGATGCTCTTGACGGCGCACCCGGGATCTATTCGGCGCGCTATGCCGCGGTCTGCCGCTATGGGAGCGACCACGACGACGCGAGCAACAACACCTGCCTGCTTGAAAAGCTCAAAGACCTGCCCGACGAGCGGCGGAAAGCCGCCTTCGTGACTGCGATCGGCTGTGTTTTTCCCGATGGACGCGAATTTACCGTCGAAGGGCGCGCGGAAGGAAAGATCCTGCGCGACGAGCGCGGCGACCGAGGGTTTGGCTATGATCCGCTTTTTTACTACGAGCCGCTCGACAAAACCTTTGCGGAACTGACGCCCGACGAAAAAAACGCGATCTCCCACCGGGGCAGGGC
>CADBFJ010000136.1:0-1700 GCA_902793915.1 uncultured Ruminococcus sp. | reverse complement strand
AACAACTCTAACTGCAAGGAAGTTGACACGATAAACGTTATGAAATCAACCGTAAAGTTTTCCAACTACTATCTTTCCTCGGGGTCAAGGATCCTCTCGCTCGGGATCGGACTGTTTGTCGGAGGGCTTGTAGGGCTCTTTTTGGGCATTCGCTACGGGCTTCTCGTCGGCGCGGGAGTGACGATTCTTTCGTCCTTTCTCCTGCCGCTTTGGCTTTATTTGGTCGATAAACCTTACGATAAGCTCAAAGCCGAGATAGGAGGTCCCTTCCTGTTTGACGAGCGCGTGCGCTTTACCGTCAAAAGCGGGTCGATGAAAGGCTTTTTCATCCTGACCGAGAATCAGATGACCTTCCTCTCGCTCGATCACGGCAAACATTGCGTCAAGCTCTCAAAAGATGAGGTGCGCTCGGTCACACTCGACGACGAGGGGCTTCTCAACGTCTTTTTGAACGAAACGCAGTATATCCGTGTTATGTCCGGCGTGTCGGAAGAACTTTTTGAAATCATTCGGGAGAACGGCTGGAATGCCGTTTCCTGAAGGAATGAGGTAACCTATGATCACATCCAAACAAAGAGCCTATCTGCGCGGGCTTGCAAACGGGGAAGTCGCCATTTTGCAGGTCGGCAAGGGCGGCGTGACAGACGCGCTCCTTGCTACCGTTTCGGACGCGCTTGAAGCGAGAGAACTCATCAAACTCCACGTGCTCGAAAACAGCGGCGAAGCGCCCAAAGCGGTGCTTGCCGAGCTTTGTCAAGCGCTGGGAGCCGATCCCGTTGCCTCGGTCGGTCGCAAGATCGTCCTCTATCGGGCGTCCTCCAAGGATCCCGTGATCGTTCTTCCTTAACATGACGAGGATCGGGATTTACGGCGGCAGTTTTTCGCCGCCCCACAACGGACATATCAAAGCGGCGGAAGCATTCCTGGAGCAAATGTGGCTTGATTTTCTTTTTGTGATCCCTGCTGCGATCCCGCCCCACAAGGCACCTCCCGACGTTTCCGCCGAGGATCGCCTCAACATGACCCGCCTTGCCTTCTCTGGCATGGAAGGGGTCTACGTCAGCGATATGGAACTCTTGCGCCGGGGACCGAGCTACACGGTCGATACCTTGCGCGAACTTTACGGCGAGGACAAGCGGCTCTTTCTCCTGCTCGGCACCGATATGGTGCTGACGCTCGACGAATGGAAGGATCCCGAAGAGATTTTTAAGCTCTCCTACCCGGTCTATGCCCGTCGCGAAAAGGATAAGATCCTTGACGAGAAGATCCTTGCAAAACTCGCGCTTTACAAAGAAAAATACGGCAAAATGGTGACCAAACTCACGATGGATCCGATTGAAATTTCCTCCTCGCAGGTGCGCGAGCGCATCGCCTCGGGACGCTCGATTTCCGATCTTGTTCCCGCGTCGGTTGAGGACTATATCAAAACGCATCACCTCTACGGTGCCTAAAAAGGAGTGCGGAATGAGAAAACAAATCACCGAGCCCATGCTTGACGCGCTCCGAAAGGAGGTCGCCGAAAAGCTCTCACCCAAGCGCGCCTACCACACGCTCTGCGTGGAGGGTATGGTGCAAAGACTTTGCGAGCTGTTTTGCCCCGCGGAAACCATGACCCTGCGGGCGGCGGCGCTCCTCCACGACATTACAAAAGAGAAGAGCACCGAGGAGCAGGAGGCGCTCTGCATGGAGTTTGGTATTCC
>CADBFJ010000135.1 GCA_902793915.1 uncultured Ruminococcus sp. | reverse complement strand
GGGTCACCCAAAGGGGCAACCTTGCGCACGTAGACAGGGGTTCCTTTGGTGAATCCCATGTCCATGATTCTGCGCCGTACCGCGCCCTCCCCATGGAGCTTTACCACGGTTGCGTTTTCCCCGACCGGGACGTCTCGTAGGCTTTTCATCGCGTTTTCTCCTTTCTCTGTTTCAAGGTTTTAAACCAAAATTTTTGTAGCAAGGTCTTTTCCGATCGCCACGCGGCTGTCTTTCACCTTGACGATCAGGTTCCCGGCAAGCGACGAAACGACCGTCACTTCGCTCCCCACGGTAAAACCGAGGTCTTCGAGATGCTTTTTGATTTCGGGACTTCCGCCGACGTGGCGGACGACCTGCGGCACGGTCTGCGTTGCCAGATGTAACGGCATCATGGGTTCCTCCTTTTTCATTCGGTTAGCGTTCGCTAACTTGTTTCATCATCATTATAGTTAGCGCTTGCTAACTTGTCAATAGGTTTTGCAAAAAAAGTTTGCTTTTTGAAAAAAAGAAGGGAAAAAGGGCAGGGCTTGATTTTTCGCTCGCTCTGTGCTATACTGTTAAAAAAGAAGGGAGATGAAACCATGGCAGTTCAGGAATCGGGAGAGATGTATCTGGAAACCATTCTCATTCTGTCGCAGAAAAGCGACCGCGTCAGAGCCATTGACGTGGGGGAAGCGCTCGGCTACTCCAAGCCCTCGGTCAGCCGCGCCATGGGACTGCTCCGCGGCGAGGGGCTCATCGAGGTCGACGACGCGGGCTACATCACTCTGACCAAGACCGGCAAAGAGCGCGCCGAGAGCATCTACGACCGCCACACCACATTGACACGAATTTTTCAACTCCTGGGCGTGAGCGATACGACCGCCTCCGAGGACGCGTGCAGGATCGAGCACTATATCAGCGAGGAAACCTTCCTTGCCATTAAGGATCACCTGCGCCGATTTGACAAGAAAAAATAAGAAACAAAAAAAGACCCCCCGACAGCCGTCGGGGGATTTTTGTTTTTTATTCCTCGTGACAATGCGCGCAGGAGGCGGCAGGGAAGTCGGCAGGGTCGTAGGCGATGCCGTGCTTGTCGTAATAGTCGCGGATCGCGGCTTTGATCGATTCATCGGCCAACACCGAGCAATGGAGCTTGTGCGCGGGGAGTCCTCCGAGCGCGTCGACCACCTCGCGGTTGGTAAGACGCATGGCCTCGTCGATCGTTTTGCCCTTGATCATCTCGGTTGCGATCGAGGAAGAAGCGATCGCACTGCCGCAACCGAAGGTCTCAAACTTGGCGTCGGCGATGACGTCGCCTTCGATTTTGAGGTAGAGTTTCATAATATCGCCGCATTTGGCGTTGCCCACTTCTCCCACGCCGTCGGCGTCGTCAATGCTCCCGACGTTGCGCGGGTGCTGGAAGTGGTCCATAACCGTTTCGGTATAAAGAGCCATAACGGAAAAGCCTCCTTTACAGATGGAATTTGCGCTTGCCGGCGACAAGGTCTTTCCAGACCGGTGACATCGAGCGCAGGTAGTCGACGACGCGCAGATGCCTGCGGCGTCGAGTAAGAGCAAAAGGCTCTCGCCCTCAATGCCTTCAAAACAGAAGTTGACGGTTCCGGGAAGTCTTGTGTTTCGGTCGCCGTTGAGCGCCGAATGGGGGATTTTGGAAAGCCCTTCGATGAGCCGCTCGCGCAGTTTTGTAACCTTGGCGGCGTTCTCGTCGAGGTGCTCTGTCGCGTCGGTCAAGGCTTTTGCCATGCCGACGATGGCGGGCAGGTTCTCGGTGCCGCCGCGTTTGCTGCGCTCCTGCGCGCCGCCCTCAATGAGCGTTGTGAGGCGAATGCCGCTTCTCGCATAGAGCGCGCCCACGCCTTTGGGGCCGTGGAACTTGTGCGCCGAGATCGAAAGCAGGTCGATGTTCTGCTCTCTCACATCAATTTTGATATGTCCTGCGGCCTGCACCGCGTCGGTGTGAAAAAGCACGCCGTGACGGCGGCAGACCTCGCCGATCTCTTTAATCGGTAGAATCGTGCCGATCTCGTTCTGCGCGAACATGACCGAAACGAGGCAGGTGTCCTCGCGGATTGCTTTTTCGACTTCCTCTGCGGTGATAAGCCCCTCGGGGCTGACCGGCAGGAGTTCGACGGTAAAGCCCTCTTTTTCGAGGGCTTTCAGAGTATGGAGCACGGCGTGGTGCTCAAACGCGGTCGAAAGGATATGCGTTTTGCCGTTCTTTTTGCCGATTGCGGCCGCCGTGCGCAGAGCCTGGTTGTCGGCCTCGCTCCCGCCCGAGGTAAAGGTGATTTCTTTGGGAGAGGCGCCAAGACAAACGGCTACTGCCTCTCTTGCTTTTTGCAGAGCTTCTGCCGCCTTTTGCCCGGGGGTGTGCAGGCTGGACGGATTGCCGAAAACTTCTCTGTAACAGGGAAGCATGGCATCGATCACCGCCTGCGTCGGTCGCGTGGTCGCGGCGTTGTCAACGTAAATCATTCGTCTCGCCTCAATCCGCAAAGAGTGGGGTGGAAAGGTAGCGGTCGCCGCCGTCGGGCAGGAGCACGACGATCTTTTTGCCCTTGTTTTCGGGGCGCTTTGCAAGCTGCAAAGCGGCAAAAGCGGCAGCGCCCGAGGAAATGCCGACCAGCACGCCTTCGGTGCGCCCGATGCGTTTGCCCATGGCAAAGGCGTCTTCGTTTGCAACCGGGATGATTTCATCGTAAATCTTGGTGTTGAGCACGTCGGGGACAAAGCCGGCGCCGATGCCCTGAATCTTGTGCGGTCCTGCCACACCGGTCGAGAGCACGGCAGAGGTCGCGGGTTCGACCGCAACGACCTTGACGGCGGGATTTTTCGATTTGAGGTATTCGCCAACTCCCGTGATGGTGCCGCCGGTTCCGACACCGGCAACGAAGATGTCGACCTTTCCGTCGGTGTCTTCCCAGATTTCGGGTCCGGTCGTCTCAAGATGCGCTTTGGGGTTGGCAGGGTTGACGAACTGACCTGCGATAATCGCGTCGGGGATGCTCTTTGCAAGCTCCTCGGCTTTTGCAATCGCGCCCTTCATGCCCTTGGCGCCCTCGGTCAGGACGAGCTCGGCGCCGTAGGCTTTCATCATGCGGCGGCGCTCCTCGGACATCGTTTCGGGCATGACGATGATGATTTTATATTCTCTTGCCGCAGCGACAGACGCAAGCCCTATGCCGGTGTTGCCCGAGGTCGGTTCAATGATGGTAGCACCTTTTTTCAGCAGCCCTTTTGCTTCGGCGTCGTCGATCATGGATTTTGCGATCCTGTCTTTGACCGATCCTGCGGGATTGAAGTATTCAAGTTTTGCAAAGAGCTTTGCCGAGAGCTTTTCCTCGGCCTCGATGTGAGAGAGCTCTAAAAGCGGCGTTTTGCCGATGAGTTGATCTGCGGAAGTATAAATCTTTGCCATGATGGTTTCTCCTTGTTGTTTTGGTATT
>CADBFJ010000134.1 GCA_902793915.1 uncultured Ruminococcus sp. | reverse complement strand
TCTCACGTGCTCGGTTGCGGAATCCAGAAGGGACAACCCGAATACTACCGCGGTGTCGTTGTGGAAGCCAATCTTTTCCCGAAAATTCAAGTTGATATCGTCGTCAGCAAGGTGCCGGTCAGAGAAGTGATTGAGACCGCCAAGCGTGTGCTTTATACCGGGCATATCGGCGACGGAAAAATATTTGTCTACGACGTGGAAAACGTTGTGAAAGTGCGTACCGGCGAGGAAGGTTACGACGCCTTGCAGGATGTGGAATAGGAGTTTTCTTATGTGTTCCATTTTTGGTTATTGCGGCCCGGTCGTTGACCGGACTGCGTTTGAACAATCTTTTGAAAAAACAAAATCGAGAGGTCCCGACGACAGTCGGGTGATCGATACCGGAAAGGGGCTTCTCGGCTTCCATCGCCTCTCGATCATGGGGCTTCACGACGCCGGGATGCAACCCTTTGAGCTTGCCGGTTGCTCCGTCGTCTGCAACGGCGAACTTTACGGCTTTCAAAAAGAGCGCGAAAAACTGATTGCAAAAGGCTATACCTTTCAAAGCGACAGCGACTGCGAGATCCTTCTGCCGCTCTATTTGGAATACGGTGTGGAGATGTTCCAACATCTGGACGCCGAGTTTGCCTGCGTGATCTACGACGGAAGAAGCGGCGAATACATCGCCGCGCGCGACCCGATCGGCATCCGCCCGCTCTATTACGGATACGATGAAAGCGGCAGCATCCTCTTTGCGAGCGAGCCGAAAAACCTCGTGGGGCTTTGCAAAAAGATCACGCCCTTCCCGCCGGGACACTACTACAAGGGTGGAAAATTCATCCGCTATTGCGACATCGCCACGGCAACCAAAGTCTGCCGCGACGACCTTGAAACCGCCTGCAAAACCATTCGCGAAAAGCTGATCGCAGGCGTGGAAAAGCGGCTTGTTGCCGACGCAAAGGTCGGCTTTCTCCTCTCGGGCGGTCTTGATTCTTCGCTCGTCTGCGCCATTGCCGCAAAAAAGAGCCGTGAACCAATCAAAACCTTTGCTATCGGCATGGAGAAGGACGCCATCGATCTCAAATACGCCAAGCAGGTTGCCGACTTCATCGGAGCCGATCACACCGAGGTCTACATGACGCCCGACGACGTGATCTCTTCCTTGCGTGACGTGATCCGTCTGCTCGCCACCTACGACATCACAACCATCCGCGCCAGCATGGGTATGTACCTTGTTTGCAAAGCAATTCACGAGCAAACCGACATCCGGGTTCTTCTGACCGGTGAGATTTCGGATGAGATTTTTGGTTACAAGTACACCGACTTTGCGCCGAGTGCCGAGGCTTTCCAAAAAGAAGCCGAGAAACGCGTGCGCGAACTGCATATGTACGACGTGCTCCGTGCCGACCGCTGCATTTCGGTCAACTCGCTCGAAGCAAGAGTTCCGTTCGGCGACCTCGACTTTGTGCACTACGTCATGAACCTCGATCCCGAACTGAAAATCAACCGCTACGGAAAAGGGAAGTACCTGCTTCGTCACGCTTTCGAGGGGCTCGGCTATCTGCCCGACTCGATCCTCTGGCGCGAGAAAGCCGCTTTCTCGGACGCGGTCGGTCACTCGATGGTGGACGATCTCAAAGCCTATGCCGAGACGCAGTACACCGACGAAGAATTTGCAGAAAAATGCAAACAATACACCCACGCGACACCCTTTACCAAAGAATCGCTCCTCTATCGCGAGATTTTTGAAGAATATTACCCCGGGCAATCCGAGATGATCGTCGATTTCTGGATGCCCAACAAAGCCTGGGAGGGTTGCAACGTAAGCGACCCAATGAAGAAATGAAAAATGAAGGAATGAAGGAATAAAATGGAAAGGATGGATGAAGTCATGACACCGACAAAGTATATTTTCGTGACCGGAGGCGTGGTTTCGGGACTTGGCAAAGGCATCACGGCGGCGTCTCTCGGCAGACTGCTGAAAGCACGCGGGCTCAAGGTCGCGGCGCAAAAACTCGATCCCTATATCAACGTTGACCCCGGCACGATGAGCCCCTACCAGCACGGTGAAGTCTACGTCACCGAGGACGGCGCCGAGACCGACCTTGACCTCGGTCACTACGAGCGTTTCATCGACGAGGATCTGAACAAATACTCCAACCTGACCACCGGTAAAGTTTACTGGAACGTGCTCAACAAGGAGCGCAGAGGCGAATACCTCGGTTCGACCGTGCAGGTCATTCCGCACATCACGAACGAGATCAAAGAGTTTGTCTACAACGTGGGCAAGCACTCGGACGCCGACGTCGTCATCACCGAGATCGGCGGCACCATCGGCGATATCGAATCCCAGCCCTTCATCGAGGCGGTGCGCCAGATCTCGCTCGAAGTTGGCCGCGAGAACAGCCTCTTCATTCACGTCACGCTCGTTCCTTACCTGCACGGCTCGGAGGAGCATAAAACCAAACCCACCCAGCACTCGGTCAAAGAACTCCAGGGCATGGGTGTCAACCCGAACATCATCATTCTGCGTTGCGACGAGCCGCTGGAAGAGTCGATTTTCGATAAAATCTCGCTCTTCTGCAACGTCAAAAAGGACTGCGTGATCGAGAACATCACGCTCCCGAACCTCTACGAAGCGCCGCTCATGCTTGAAAAGTCACATTTTTCGGAGGTCGTCTGTCGAGAACTCGGCATCGATGCGCCCGTACCCGATCTTGCCGACTGGACGGCGATGGTCGACCGCATCAAGTCCCGCCCCTACACCACGCACATCGGCCTTGTCGGAAAATACGTTGCCCTCCACGACGCCTATCTCTCGGTGGCAGAGGCTTTGCGTCACGCCGGGTATTTCTACAATACGCATATCAAGATCCATTGGATCGATTCGGAAAAAATCACGCCCGAGAACGTCGAAGAAACGTTTGCGGGCCTTGACGGTATCATCGTCCCCGGCGGCTTTGGCAACCGAGGCATCGAGGGCATGATCACCGCCACGCAGTACGCAAGAGAACACGGGATTCCGTTCTTTGGCATCTGCCTTGGCATGCAGATCGCGGTCATCGAGTACGCCCGCCACGTCGCCGGGATTGCCGACGCCAACTCGGGCGAGTTTGACGAGCAGTGCAAGCATAAGGTCATCGACTTTATGCCGGGGCAGAGCGATGAGATCGACAAGGGCGGCACGCTCCGCCTTGGCGCATACCCCTGCGAGATCCTGCCCGGCACGACGATGGAGCGTTGCTATCAAGCACCCCGCATCACCGAACGCCATCGCCACCGCTACGAGTTCAATAACGACTACCGTGCGCTCCTTCAGGAAAAAGGACTTGCCATCGGCGGCATGTCTCCCGACGGACTGCTGGTTGAAACGGTTGAACTGACCGAGCGCCCTTTCTACCTCGGCGTGCAATACCACCCCGAGTTCAAATCCCGCCCGAATAAGCCGCATCCGCTCTTCCTCGGTTTTGTCGGCGCAGCGTTTGACAAAATGATGGGGAAGAAGTAAAACGAACTACAAAACCCCGGCAGGCAAATGAAAGAAGGGTTTACAAAATCTGTGTCATTTTTGCCCGAGAGCGTAAAAAGCGCCTCAAAAGGGGGCACTTACCCCCCTCGCATGGATTCTATCAATATGTTCTATTCAACACAAAAAAACGGGATGGTTTTTACCATCCCGTTTTTTGGTGCCGTACGAGAGGATGAGAAGCCCCTGCGTTTTTTGTTGGCGTAGTTCCAACAAAAAATCGCCATATGGAGGCGAAAATAGGGAAAAGACAA
>CADBFJ010000133.1 GCA_902793915.1 uncultured Ruminococcus sp. | reverse complement strand
AAAAAGATGCGGTCGCCCTCCCAAAGATTTAAGGAGAGGATCTTTTCCTTTTCCACCCAGGCAAGGTCGCCCTCGTCGCAAGGACGCAACTCTCCCGAAAAATTCTCCACGGTAAAAAGGTGCATATACTCGGTCAATCCGTCAAGGCAAAAGGTGATAATCCCGCGAAAGCGGAATCCCGTGACGGTTAGCCCGGTTTCCTCCAAAATCTCGCGCTTCATGCAGTCCTCGGGGCTTTCACGATCCTCAAAATGCCCGCCGACGCCGATCCATTTGCCGTGATTTTCGTCGTGTTTCTTTTTTGTCCTGTGGAGCATGAGATATTTGCCGTCTTTTTCGATATAACAAAGCGTTGTCAAATTCATGTTCAGTACCCGTTGTAGCCGTATTTTTGGAGGAGCGTGGGGTAGTCGCGGTAGCAGATGTCTATGTCCACTCTGCCGTTCACCCCCGGGATCGTTTCAAAATCCTCGGTGTTTTCGGAGCCGCAGTACTGCCACATTCCGTATTTACCGTTATAGTAATTGGGATTTTGCTGGTAGAGCGTCGGGTTGTGGCGCGCGATCCAAACGTCGAGAAGAAACGCGGGGTCGGCGTCGGCGTAAACGCTCGTCAGCCAATCGGGGTTGGTGTAAATGCCGGGGAAGTAGCCCGCATCGAGCATTCCATCGGCGAAGGCGCGGAGCATTTGGGTCAGCTTTCCAGCGCCGAGTTCTTTTTGTGCCGTGGTCTCCATATCTAAATAGACCGGGTAAGCAAAGAGTTTGCCTTTGAGATACCCAAGCAGCTTTTGCACGTCCTGCTTGATGGCGGCGACCGAAGTGGAGTTGGTGTAAACGTAACAGCCGACGTCAAGACCTGCGGCGGTTGCGGCGGCGTAGTATTCTTCGAATCTCGTGTCTTTGCCGGTGTTGCTGAATCCCGCGCGCAGGATGACGAAATCAATGCCTGCAGCACGCAACTTGGCAAAGTCAACGCTTCCGTTGTTGTGCGAAAGATCGATGCCCTTTGCCGCTTTGTCGTAGGTATAGGCGCTCGCGTCGGTCGAGATCAGCAACTCGTTGTAATAAGCGGGGGCGCTCTCAAAACTGTGCCCGCAAGTGACGCAAACGTGGTGCAGTCCACCGACCTCGTTGAGCGTGGGCGCGGTTTTGGTCGTCAAATAGTTGTGACCCTTTGCACTGACAAAATCCGATTGATAGGAAAACGCACAAACCGAGCAAAGATAGTCGGTGTGCCCCGCTTCGGTGCAGGTGGGGGATACGACCGTCGTTTGAAAGCTGTGTCCGGGCGCCGCCGTGAAATCGGCGCGGTAGGAATAGCCGCAAATTTTGCAGGCGTATTCGGTGTAGCCCGCTTCGGTACAAGTGGGCGGCGTAATGGTCGTTTCAAAATCGTGCCCTGTCGGGATTACGTAATCGGTCAGATAGTGATAGTCGCAGCTTGAACAGACAAATGAGGTGTAGCCGACTTCGGTGCAGCTCGGCGGCGTGACTTTTCCAACCAGATTGTGCCCGAGGGGAGCCAAAAAATCGCTCTTGTAGGTGTAGCCGCAATCGGGGCAGGTATGTAAAATATAACCTTCGTGTTCACAATCCGGAGAAAACGTCTCGGTTCGCATACGCAAATGATGGCAGCTGCCGTCACAGGAAGCAAACAGCAAAAGTGCCGAAAGAAGACAAAACAGCAAAATCAAGGTCTTTTTCATAAGGCGCTCCCAAAGAAGTTTCTGTGCCCCTATTTTACCATAAAAAACAGGCAAAAGTCAACAAGAATATCTTGGAAACAAACGCTCGCCGGAAAGATAAACTGCCGCAGTTTTTTCAAACTGCGGCAGTCTGTATTTTATTTCCCGAAATATCTCTTCAGCAGTCCTGCAAACGCTTTGCCGTGTCTTGCTTCGTCGCGAGCCATTTCGTGAACCGTGTCGTGAATGGCGTCAAGGTTTAAGGCTTTTGCCTTCTTGGCAAGCTCGAACTTGCCGGCGGTCGCGCCGTTCTCGGCGGCAACGCGCACTTCCAGGTTCTTTTTGGTCGAGTCGCTCAAA
>CADBFJ010000132.1 GCA_902793915.1 uncultured Ruminococcus sp. | reverse complement strand
GCAATTCTCTGGCACCTGCGCACAATGAAAGAAGAGGAGATCGAAAAGATCGCAGAGCTCTCGGGCGGGCTTGGCAAGCGCCTGCTCTCCGCCGCAAACAAAGCGACCTCCTTTGACGAGCTTTTGGCGTTGACCGCCACCAAAAAATATCCCGATGCAAGGATCCGTCGCGGCATTCTCTTTGCCATGACCGGCGTGACGGCGGACGATTTGCGTGCGGACGCTTCCTATCTGCGGCTGCTTGCGGCAAACGAGGCGGGCAGAAGCCATCTCGTGGCGCTTCGCAAAGGCGATTTTCCGATCGTGACAAAGCAAAAAGACCTCGTCCGCGGCACAAGGCAAGAGGCGTTGGAAATCGCCTCGCTCTCGCTCTATGGGCTTTGCCTGCCAAAACAGAGGGCGGCGTCTTTCTTCCTCTCCCGCTCGCCGAAGGTCGAAAAAGGGCGATAAGAAATTCCCCAAATCCATTGACAAGCCAAAAGAACTATGCTAAAATGAAATTGCAAGGGTATAAAAACACCAACTCTTGAAAGGAGAAACCAGAATGGCTGAAGAGAAGCGTCAAAAAGTTTCCGGCAGTTATCTCGAATACCTCGAGAAGCCGCTGGTTCGCGAGGATAACACCATTGTTTACGGCGATCTCAACGAAAAATGCATTCTGATTTTGGAGATCATGTCCTTTAAGGATGTAAACGGCAAACAGCTTCCCAAAGATGTGCTCATCCAGGTCATCGACTCCAAAGATCCCACCAAAATCATCCGTCAAGGACGGAAAGAAGGACTGCACGACGCCTTCTCGCTCGGGCTTGTCTGGCTCGACATGGCGCTGAAAGCGGACGCGTAATGGAAAAAGATTAGAATTAAAAAAGGGTGCGGGGAAAACTTTTTGGAAAAAAGTTTTCCCCGCACCCTTTTTTAAAACTTTGAATAAAACTCTTTTTGCTCTCGCCATGGTGTTGGCAGGCGCTTTTTATTGTGAAACGACCCGCACTTCGATCCCCAAAGCGCCGTAGCGTGTGATCTGCTCTCTCGTATAATAGGCGAGCATATCGTCGGGCGACGCGGTTGCTTCTTCTTCGGGCGTATAGCCCAAAGATAAAATCGGGAGCGCAGCATAAAGCGCTTCAAAATCAGGATAGGCGTGGAGCGCCACCACCTCGACCTCCAAACAGTCGTTAAAAAGAATGTGGTCGCCGACCTTGATTGCCCGCCTCTTTTCATCGTTCAGGCGAAGCTCGATCGTCTTCTTGCCGCTTCGGATCATCTCAAACGGTAGGTCATTCAAATTCATCTGGTGCGTCATGTGAATTCCTCTGGAATTTAATCCGCGTCCTCATCGGTTGTCTCCAGCAAGAAGCTGACCGGGCGAAACCCATCGTTGCAGGAGATCATGGCAGACTTCGGATCCTTCATCCACCCATCGTAAAAATCTTTTGCTCCGTGCGAGAGCGCCATCACTTCATCTCGCAGGCGTGTTCGATCGGGTTTTCGTATTGTGCGATCAAATCCTCGTAGCAAGCGATTTTTTTGACCGTGATTCTGACCTTTTTCATTTTCGACCCCTTTCTGATAAAACAAAAAAGCACCGGCGGTTGCCGATGCTCTTTTGGAGCTGGTGATGTGATTCGAACACACGACCTGCTGATTACGAATCAGCTGCACTACCGGCTGTGCTACACCAGCGAACGAAATTATTATATCCAAAAGGGAGGGCTTTGTCAAGACTTTTTGAAAAAAAGTCAAAGGCGTTCGCCCGAAAAATGAAGAAAAGGGCTTGACAGAAAAAACGGAATATGCTACAATAGGAAAGCATGAAAAAACGGGGTGTGGCACAGCTTGGTAGTGCGCTTGGTTCGGGACCAAGAGGCCGCTGGTTCGAGTCCAGTCACTCCGACCAAAAAACAGCCCGAAGGAGCATCGCCCCTTCGGGCTGTTTTTTGTTCGGAACGAATTTATATGACGATGAACCACTCCGTTTTTTGCAAAGCAAAAAACGGATCACCGTGCGCTGTGCGAGCTTTCCGGCTCGCGCTTCGCTTTCGGCGCACGGCTTGGTTCAGAGTCCAGTCATTTAACCCCATGACGATGAACCACTCTTTTTTATTCTTTTTGAAAGGACTTTCCACATGAAAAACGAAAAGAACGCAGAACTCATCCGCGCGATCAAATTTTGTCTGTTTTCGATCAGCGCAGGAGTCGTGCAAATCCTATCCTTCGCGCTGCTCAACGAAATTTTGCATCTTCCCTACTGGATCTCCTACGGAATTGCCCTTGTGCTTTCGGTGATCTGGAACTTCACCTTCAACCGCAAATTCACTTTCAAGTCAGCCACAAATATCCCGATCGCCATGCTCAAGGTCGTGGCATACTACGCGGTTTTCACGCCGCTCTCGATGCTACTCGAATACTTCCTTGCCGACCGCCTCGGCTGGAACGAGTACCTCGTCACCGGCATCAATATGCTGATCAATTTTGTCACCGAATTTTTGTACCAGCGTTTTTTCGTGTTCGGCGGCAGCATTGATACTGCCAAAACAAAATAAAGAGTTTCGAGGTTTCTATGTCTACCGTTTTATATCTTCACGGCAAGGGCGGCAGCGCACTTGAGAGTGAGCATTATAAACCGCTCTTTCCCGACGCGACCGTCCTCGGATTAGACTATCAGTCACAAACGCCCTGGGAAGCAAAAGAGGAATTTCCCGCGTTTTTTGAAAAAGCCTCCCAAAGCGGCAGAATTACCCTCATTGCCAACAGCATCGGCGCCTATTTTGCCATGCAGTCGGGGATTGAGCGCTTTGTGGAAAAAGCCTATTTCATCTCCCCGATGGTCGATCTTGAGGGCTTGATCCTCGGCATGATGAAGTCTCTCGGCGTCACCGAAGCCGAGCTGCAAGCAAAAGGTGTCATCAAAACGCCGTTCGGCGAAGACCTTTCGTGGGACTATCTCTCCTATGTCAGACACCACCCGATCGCATGGCGCGTCCCAACCCATATTCTCTATGGAGAGCACGACGCCCTGACGCCGCCGGAAACGATCCAAGCCTTTGCAAACGCCCACGGCGCAACGCTTACCGTCATGCCCGGCGGAGAGCATTGGTTCCACACCGAGGGAGAGATGCGTTTTCTTGACGAGTGGATGAGAAAAAAGAGTATTTAAAAAAATGATGCGGGGAAAACCTTTTTGGAAAAGAGTTTTTCCCCGCCCCTTTTTCAAAAACTTTCAAAAGGTTTTCTGTTTTTTTCTTTACAAATTTCTCTTTTTTTGCTAAACTAAAAGCAGAAGCAAAAAGGAGGTTTTTCCATG
Organism: uncultured Ruminococcus sp.; assembly: GCA_902793915.1. Taxonomy (GTDB): domain Bacteria; phylum Bacillota; class Clostridia; order Oscillospirales; family CAG-272; genus UMGS1865. The sequence goes on along the minus strand of CADBFJ010000132.1, from coordinate 585 downwards.
AACGAAGTCTTAAAAGCGATGAAAGAGCGCCGGAGCGTGCGCGCCTTCAAACCCGACTTGCCGCCAAAAGAGCTGCTCGAACAGATCGCCGAGGCAGGGATCTATGCCCCGAGCGGCAGGAACAGCCAGTCTGCGATCATTCTCGCCGTGACCGATCCGATCACTCGCAAAAAGCTCATGGAAGCCAACCGCGCCATACAACCGCGCCATATTGGGGCGGGAGGACGGCGACCCCTTTTACGGCGCTCCTGTCATCTTCGTGGTGCTCCGCAACAAAGAGGTCGGCACTTCGATCTACGACGGTAGCCTTGTGATGGAAAATCTCATGCTTGCTGCCCATTCGCTTGGTCTTGGGAGCATTTGGATCCACCGCGCCAAAGAGGAGTTTGAGACCGACGAATACAAGACTTTCCTCAAAGATCTCGGCATTGAGGGAGATTGGGAGGGCGTTGGACATTGCGCCGTCGGGTACGTGGACGGACCCCCCCCTATCGCCCCTGCCCGCAAACCAAACCGGGTCTTTTGGATCTGAAAAAGGAGTACGCCATGCAAGAACTCGGATTGCAATATCATCTCAAAATCAAG
>CADBFJ010000131.1 GCA_902793915.1 uncultured Ruminococcus sp. | reverse complement strand
GCTGACTTGTCCCGCGTACTCGATGTCGTCGGGCGTGGGATAGTATTTTGGGATGCGGTTATCGCGCTGGTAGAGGCGGATATGCTCGCCGTGGGGAAGCAGATCGACCACGTCGGCGCCGCGCCAGAGCGCCGTGTATTCCTTGCCTGCGAAGAACTCCTTTTTCTCGATCGTTTCGATCGGGAAGCGGAGTTCGAGCGTATCGCCCATCTTCGCGTTCTCAACGTAGGCGACATTCTCTTCTGCGAGCCAGAGCGGGGCGACTTCCTTGCCGTTTTGGTAGAGCTTCCACTCTTTGCCCATAAAGGGATAGATGCGGAAGCCGGCAGAGGTGTTCTTCTTCAGAGTGAGCGTGATCACGCCTTCATCGGGCATCTTGTGGGAGAGAGAATAGTCGGCGGTTTCCTTATCGGTGTGCAGATTGACCGAAAGCACACCGTCTTTTTCTGTGACCACGTTTTTCCAGAGAATGCCGAGAGCGATCGGTCCCGTGCCGACGCAGCAGCCTGCGATCGAGCGGAATCTTGTGAGCGAGATGCTGTTCGGCTCCGAGCCGCCGGTATATCCCCCGAGCAGGCGCTTGTCCAGATCGTGATAGGTCTTGCCGTTGCCGTCCGGAATTGTATTGTCCACCACGACGTAGCCGGTGTATCTGATCTGGTTTTCCGAGAGCTGGTTGCGGGCAAAGCGGTTCATGTCGTCCCAGTATTCGGTCTTGCCGCACTTGATGAGTTCCTCGCAGCAGAGGATCAGATCCTTGATGCAGCAGGTCTCGCAGTGCTCGTCCTCGGGTTTGTGCCATTGGGCATATTCGGGGATCCAGCCGAACGAAGAGCCGAGCGAAACGACGTAGCGATAGATGTTTTCTCCGGCAACGAGGTATTTTTGATTGTCGACGACACGATAAAGGTAAATCAGTCCTGCCGCCACCCAAAGCGCCGAGTGAACGTGACCGAAGAACTCGAATTTGTAGTTGAAATAGCGCGAGGGTCCCAAGAGATAGTTTGCCATGCCGGTGGCAAGATCGAGCGCGACCTCGTCGCCTGCGATGACGTAGCGATCGACCAGCGCGTGGAGCGAGACCGCGTTGCGGATGCACTGCTCACCGCGACCGGTGTGGCGCGTCAGATCAAAGCCGCCGTCTTTGAGATAGACGTCGTTCGGGAATTCATAAATGGGTTTCTTTTCATAGCTGTCGCCCGACCAGAAGGTGTTGACTTTTCTTTCAATGACGAGCGAACGCATCCCGCGCACAAGACCCGACGCGCGCATTTCGGCTTCCTTGTCGTCGGGATTGTTCCTCACCAGGCGGTTGAGCGCCGGCAGAATGTAGCCCATTTCGTGGAAGGAAGAATGGATCGTGTGCGTCCAGGGGTAGGCTTCGTGGAAACGCAGACCGTGCTCGCCCCAGGAGGAAAGCACGCGGCGGCGGAAGCCTTCGTAGAGGTTCTTGCTCTCGCCGACGTCTCCCAGAATACCACGCAAGCTATCAGTCGCCTCGAGCCAAGAGCCGACGAGCTCGGCGTCGTCCACCTTGCAGTGCTCGGCTTCGGCGGGCTTTTTGTTCGGTGTTACGAGCCAGTAGGGAAGATAGTCGTAGGCACGGTCGGTCATGCCGTCAATGTAGTTGAGCGCAAGCCGCGCTTCTTCGGTTAAATCATACTTTTGATAGTCCATGTGTTCTCCTTATTCCCACTCGATAAGCAGGATCTGATAGGTTTTGAGCGTGGTGATGCCGGGCGTCCAGGAGAGCAGATGCTCATCGTCGATGACCCAGGCGTGCTTGAACGCCCCAACGCCCTCAAAGGTGATTTTTTGCGGTTCAAGCGACATGTTGACGAGCATGGTGCGCTTGATTTTGCCGTCGGTCGCCGAGACGCCGTAAAGGTCTTCGCCTTCGATCACCATCTCGGTTTGATTGCCGAGCTTGTAGAGCTCGTTGAAGGCGACAAAGCCATAATAAAGCGGGAAGGGCTTAAAGGTCATGGGACTGAACAAACCGCCGTAGGAGCAGGCGCCGACGCGTGCGTCGTAAAACAGCATTTTGTCGGTGTATCCTCTTTGCATCGAGAGCATACAGGACATGACCTGTGCCGCGTGTCGTGCGCAACCGCGCAGGTCGTGCCAGGGGTTCCACTCGTTGATGTGCGTTTCGATCTCGCCGTAGCCTCTTTTTTCGAGCTGTTCGTGCACCCACTGATCAAGATAGATCATCTTCTTGACCGTGTTGTAGGAGTGCCAGGAGAAGAAATCGATC
>CADBFJ010000130.1 GCA_902793915.1 uncultured Ruminococcus sp. | reverse complement strand
GATTGCAGCGTTACAAGGTCTGCCGCGCGCCCCATCTCTCCGCCCAAAGCGTCGATCTCATAGACCAGATGCCCTTTGGCGGTGCCGCCGATCGATGGATTGCAGGGCATATTGGCGATCGATTCAAACGACATGGTGAAAAGCACCGTATCGACGCCCATGCGCGCCGAAGCGAGCGCCGCTTCAATCCCGGCGTGCCCCGCACCGACAACGGCAACGGCGGTTTTATGTTCGTGTATCGGATAGTCTTTCAAAACAGTTTTTACTCCGTTTCGGACAAGATTTTGCTTCAAAAACAGCTCAAAAAAAGACGATACTCTTTTTTTATTCGACCTTTTCGAGGTAGGCTTTTTGTTCTTCGTTGAGTTCGTCGATCCTGCAACCGAGCGATGAGAGTTTGAGGCGCGCGACTTCGCGGTCGATCTCGGTCGGCACGGCGTAGACCTTGTGCGAAAGCTTTTCGCCCTTATGTGCGGCGAGATAAGCGAGGCTTTTTGCCTGAATGGCAAAGGACATATCCATAATTTCGGCGGGGTGTCCGTTGCCGGCGGCGAGATTGACGAGTCGCCCCTCTGCAAGCAGGTTAAGAACGCGCCCGTCCTTCATGCGATAGCCTTTGATGTTCGGCTTTCTGTCGAAGCTCTCAACGGCGAGGCTTTCGAGCGCTTCCTTGTCAATCTCAACGTCGAAATGCCCGCTGTTTGCAAGCAGAACGCCGTCTTTCATCCCTTCAAAATGCTCGCGTCGGATTACGTCGCAACAGCCTGTCATGGTCACGAAAATATCGCCGACTTTGGCGGCTTCCTCCATCGGCAGAACGGTAAAGCCGTCCATGACCGCTTCGATCGCTTTGACCGGGTCGATCTCGGTCACAACCACGACAGCGCCCATGCCTCGAGCGCGCATGGCAAGCCCTTTGCCGCACCAACCGTAACCCGCGACCACGAGCGTTTTGCCCGCGATGATGAGGTTGGTCGTGTTCATAATGCCGTCGAGCGTCGATTGTCCCGTGCCATAGCGGTTGTCAAAGAGGTGTTTGCAGTCGGCGTCGTTGACGTCGATCATCGGATAGTCGAGGGCTCCCGCTTTTTCTCTTGCGAAAAGGCGGTGGATGCCGGTCGTCGTTTCCTCGCAACCGCCGATCAGCGCATCTCCGAACGCTCTGCATTCGCCGTGGAGCAGCGAGGTCAGATCTCCGCCGTCGTCAATGATGAGGTTGGGGTGGCAGGAGAGAACCGAGATGAGGTCTTCTTTGTACTCCCGGTCGCTGACACCGTGGCGGGCAAAGACCGAGATCCCGCCTGCGGCAAGCGCCGCGGCAACGTCATCCTGCGTGGAGAGCGGGTTGCAACCGGTGGCATAGACCTCGGCGCCGCCTGCGGCGAGGACGCGCGCAAGATAGGCGGTTTTGGCTTCGAGGTGGATCGACATGGCAAGACGCATCCCGAAAAAGGGCTTGGATGCTTCAAATTCTTTTTTGATTGCTCCCAAGAGCGGCATATAGGAGGCTACCCAGTTGATTTTCGCTTCGCCCGAGGGGGCGAGGGAGGGGTCTTTGATGCGGTTCATAGCGTTTCCTTTCCGAGATCGTGTTTTGCTCTTTTTACGCCGATAGTATAGCATATTCGGGCAATTCTTGCAAGAGCGGCGGCAGAACTTTCTCATAAAGAGCAAAACTTTTTCGTTTCTTTTTTATAAAACTTCAAAAAAACGATTGCATTTGTGCAAAAGATATGATATAATCGATTTAGAATACCAAAAAAACCGTCGATTTGAACGAAAGGAAGTGCTGCTTTGAAACGAAAAATTTTCTTGCTCTTTGCTTTTGTGTTGCTGCTGTCGGTCGTATTTTCGCTTTCGACACTGGCGGACGAGGTTTCCGCCGGCTCTATCATGGCACACAATCTCTATGTGGACGACCACGTAGAGATGATTTACTACGTTCTGTTTGACGATACGGCTTACGACACTTGCGACGGCTGTGGCGTTCTGATCTTTACCGAGCCGAAAGAGGCGTACACGCTGGAAACAGCCGACGCGATCTTGAGCGGCGAAGGGGACGAACCGGTCGAAACGGCACGCGGGTATTATCATAAATACTATTACGTTGAGATCGCCGATTATCAAATGACAGACGTCCTTTATGCCTGCCCCTATGTGACCTTTGGCGGCGAAACGGTTTACGGTAAGCTTGATACCTACAGCGTTCTGCAATATGCCATGGAGCAGACCGGCAAAACCGGATACGATCCCAATCCGAGCCTTGCGGGC
>CADBFJ010000129.1 GCA_902793915.1 uncultured Ruminococcus sp. | reverse complement strand
ATCGCGCTCTTTCTGCTCGTCTTTCTCCTCCTGTTCAATACAGGCATTCACTTTGTCGGGGAAGAGAAGATCGCCTCCCTCGCCACCTCTCGCCCGGTGCTGGGTTGCCTCTTTGCAACGCTGCTGGGTCTTCTCCCCAACTGCGCGCCCTCGGTGCTCTTGACCGAGCTTTACCTTGGCGGCGCCTTGCGGGTCGGCGCACTCCTTTCGGGACTGCTCGTCAACGCCGGCGTGGGGCTTGCGCTCCTGTTCCGCAACAACCGCCCGGTGAAGGATTCCTTCCGCGTGCTGGCGATCCTCGTCGGCATCGCGCTTTCGGTCGGCATGGTCGTCGATCTGGTCCTTTGAGCGACTCTTGTGCAGAAAAAACAAAAACTTTTTTGCATTTTTCTCCGCTTTGCGTAAATTTTTGACTTGTGCGATCTATTTTTTTGTGCTATACTATATTCGATTTTGAAATTTTTTGAACCCTACGGAGTATACAATGGTAAGAAACGATCTTCGCAACGTGGCGATCATCGCGCACGTTGACCACGGAAAAACCACGCTTGTGGACGGTCTTCTCAAACAGGGAGGCATCTATCGCGAGAACCAGGAGACCGTGACCTGCGTCATGGACTCGGGCGACCTCGAGCGCGAGCGCGGCATCACCATCCTTGCAAAAAACACCGCCGTCCACTACAAGGACGTGAAAATCAACATCGTCGACACCCCCGGCCACGCCGATTTTGGCGGAGAAGTCGAGCGCATTCTCAAAATGGTCAACGGCGTTATCCTCTTGGTTGACGCCGCCGAGGGGCCGATGCCCCAGACGCGCTTCGTGCTCGAAAAGGCGCTTTCGCTCAACCACCGCGTCATCGTTTGCATCAACAAGATCGACAAGCCCGACGCGCGGCTCGGCGAAGTTGAGGACGAGATCCTCGAACTGCTCATGGACCTCGGCGCCAACGACGAACAACTCGATTCCCCGATGCTCTATTGCTCGGGTCGCTCGGGCACGGCTTCGGAAGACCCGAACGTCCCCGGCGAGGATTTGACCCCGCTGTTTGAAAAGATCCTTGATTACATTCCCGCCCCCGAAGGCGATGAGAACGGAGACCTGCAGTTGCTCGTTTCTTCGATTGACTATAACGATTACGTCGGGCGCATCGGCATCGGTCGCATCGACCGCGGCAGGATCAAGGTGGGTCAGGAAGTGGCGGTTTGCAACTTCCACAACCCGGGGCAGGTCAAAAAGACCAAGGTCGTCTCTCTCTACCAGATCGACGGGCTTGTCCGTACGCCGGTCGAGACTGCAACGGTGGGTGACATCGTTTGCTTCTCGGGCGCGGGAGATATCACGATCGGCGACACGTTGACCGCCGTTTCGAACCCAGAGCCGCTCGAATTTGTCAAGGTCTCCGAGCCGACCATGGAAATGACCTTTATGGTCAACACCAGCCCGCTTGCCGGCAAGGAGGGAAAATTCGTCACCTCGCGCCAGATCCGCGAGCGCCTCTACAAAGAAACCTTAAAAGACGTTTCGCTTCGCGTTTCTGACGGCGACACGACCGACGAGTTCCGTGTGGCGGGCAGAGGTGAAATGCACCTCTCGATCCTGCTTGAAACCATGCGCAGAGAGGGCTTTGAGCTTGCCTGCTCGAACCCCCGCGTGCTTTACAAAGAGATCGACGGCAAAAAGTGCGAGCCTATGGAGCACGTCACGCTCGACGTCCCGATGGAGTACGTCGGCACGGTTGTGGAAAAGCTCAGCCAGAGAAAGGGCGACCTGCTTGCCATGAACCCGATCGGCAGCCGCACGCGCATCGAATACGTGATCCCCTCGCGCTGCCTGTTCGGTTATCGTTCCGAATTTCTTACCGCGACCCACGGCGAGGGCGTCATCAATACGCTTTTTGACGGCTATGCGCCCTATCGCGGAGAGGTTGCCATGAAGTTTACCGGTTCGCTCATCGCCTCGAACGACGGTGAAACGACGCGTTATGGTCTTTACAAGACCCAGGAGAGAGGACTGCTCTTCGTCGGTCCGCAGACTCTGGTCTACGAGGGCATGATCGTGGGAGAGAACCCCAAGAACGACGATATTCCGGTCAACCCCTGCCAGGAAAAGCACCTGACCGCCATCCGTTCCTCGGGCGCTGACGAAAAACTGCTTCTCATTCCGCCCAAGATCTTTACTTTGGAAGAAGCGATCGAGTATATCACCGACGACGACCTCATCGAGGTCACGCCCAAATCGATCCGCCTGCGCAAAAAGATCCTCAACACCGAACTGCGGATGAAGGATATGATGCGCCGCCGCCGCGCGATGGA
>CADBFJ010000128.1 GCA_902793915.1 uncultured Ruminococcus sp. | reverse complement strand
GAAATTTCTTCAAACACCTGTCTTTGCTGTTCGGCGTGGTAGGCGGCAACCGCCTGTCTGCGGCGGAAGGGTTCGACGGCTGCGTCTGAAAATTTTGACAGAACACCGAGGCGCTCCAACGCGTCGCCGACCAAATGAGCAGCCTCTTGGCGGTTGGAATACTCGTAAAGAGCGGTCAAAAAAGGCTCGTCGATTGCGTCAAAAGAGACGTTTTCCGGCAGAGTGCCGGTCAATTCATACCGCAAAGCGGCAAAAAGAGCGTCGCGCAATTCCATAAAGCCGTCTCCTTTCTTCCATTCTCTGTTGCCAGTATAGCATATTCCATTCTTCCCGTCAAGCCAAGCGTCGAAAAAGCGCGACAAATGCCTGTGGAAATCTTGTGGAAAACCTTGACTTTTGATTTTTCTTGTGATAGTATATAATATGTAGAATTGTCTAATTGTGCCCTGTTTTAAAATTTGCTTTTGCCAAAAACTGCAAGGAGGATCGGGAATGAAGATTCTAAATCTCTCGGCATATTTTTTGCCCGAGCGAGTCAGTTGCACCGATCTTGATCTTTCTGTTCTGCAAGGATTTGCCAATGCGGGTTTTACAACAAAGGTTTTGACCCCGGTTCCCGGGCGCGGTGTGGATGAAGAAACGAGAAAGCAATATCAAAACGCCCCTGACGAACTGCGCGACGGTGGCAAAACAATTGTTCATCGCTTCCGCCTGATGAAGGAGGGAAAAAACCCGCTCTTTCGGGCGCTCCGCTATCTGCTCTCCAATTTGCGACAATATCGTCTCGGCAAAAAGGAAACCGAGACTGACCTTATTTTTGCCAACAGTACTCCGCCGACGCAAGGATTCCTTTCGGCAAAGCTCAAAAAAAAGCTCTGCAAAAAAACAGGAAGGGAAGTAAAGTTCCTTTACGAACTACAAGACGTCTTTCCCGATTCGCTCGTTAACGCAGGGCTTGCCAAAGAGGGAGGTCTTCTTTGGAAGATCGGGCTAAAAATCGAAGATTACACCTATCGCCGCGCCGACCAGATCATCGTGATCAGTGAAGGCTTCAAAAAGAACCTGCTCACAAAAGGCGTCCCCGAAGAAAAGATCACAGTCATCTCCAACTGGGCGGACACCGCGTCGGTCGCCCCGGTCGAAAAAGAGGAGAACCGCCTCTACGATGAATTCGATCTTCCGCGCGACAAGTTTCTTGCCGTCTACGCCGGGAACTTTGGCGAGACGCAGGGCGTCGAGATCATCCTCGAAACCGCTGAAATTCTCTCGGACAAGCCGATTTTCTTCGTCCTCTTCGGCGGCGGCGCAAAATATGAAAAGATTTGCAAAGAAGCCGAAGCTCTCTCCAACGTCAGAGTGCTGCCCCTCCTCCCGAAAGAACGCATCTCCGAAGTCTACAGTCTTGGTGACGTTGGATTTATCACCTGTAAAAAGGGAGTCGGCAAAGCCGGACTTCCCTCCAAAGTTTGGAACATTCTTGCCTGCAATACGCCGATCGTCGCCTCATTTGACATTGAGAGCGATCTTGCCGATACGCTCCGCGCCGCCGGTTGCGGGCAGATCGTAGAACCCGAAAACCCGCAAGCATTGGCTAGCGCATTGCTCCTTGCCATGGAGAAAAACGAAAAGCCGACCTGTTCCACGCGAGAATTTGTCAAGGCAACCGTCTCAAAAGAGATCTGCGTGGGAAAATATGTGGATACTGTTCGTAAAACAGCGTGCTCCGGAAAGAAGGCGATCGATTGAAAAAGAAACTTTTGCTTTCCGGCGTCTATCCCGCGCCCTACAGAACCAACCTGTTTGCCCACTTTCAAGAAACTTTCGACTTTGACATCGTGTTTGAACACGCGGGGGGCGACGAGCGCAACGCCGAATGGTTCACCTCTGGTAAATATATCATTCTTGATACCGAAGAAGGGCAGGCTGCTTTTGCAAATCTCAACCTTTCAGATTATGCCGCCGTCGTTCTCTACGAATATAGTATTCCTTCGGCGCGCAGGCTCCTGACAAAGTGCAAGCTGAAAAGGATCCCTTACGTCATCAATTGTGACGGCGTGATGCTGACGCCGCACGGCAACCCGATCAAAGATCTTTATAAACGCTTTTTGCTTTCCGGCGCTTCTGCCTATCTTGCAGGAAGTCAACACGCGAAAGACTATTTCCTTCGCTACGGCGCAAAAGAGGAACGCATCCACATTCACCCCTTTTCGGCGCTTGTACCCGAAGATTTTGTGGACGCGCCGCTCTCGAAAGAAGAAAAACGCGCTTTGAGAGAACAGCTCGGGCTTCCGGTTGAAGGAAAGCTCGCCATCGGCGTTGGG
>CADBFJ010000127.1 GCA_902793915.1 uncultured Ruminococcus sp. | reverse complement strand
TGTTGCGTATTATACACCGCGAAAATTGGTTTGTCAAGTCCTTTTTTGCAATTTTTTCAAAATCCTCCTGCAAATTTTTGCAAAAATCTATTTCTTTCCTATTGACAAATAAAGAAAAGGGTGATAAAATGCAGGAAAGTGAGCAAAGGCGTTCACTTTCGCACATCGATCTCTGTGCGAAAGTGGCGCTTTTTGCTTTTTAGCGAGGTGAAAACGAATGAAAACACTCGAAGGAGAAGTCAGAATTCCGTCCGGCTGCGCCATTGCGGCGGTTATTTCGAGAGAAGGAAAACGCATGACCGGAGAGGCAATCGTGAACTCGATGAAGCCGATGCACGACCGCTCCAACGGCCTTGGCGGCGGCTTTGCGGGATACGGAATCTATCCCCAATATAAGGACTTTTACGCCTTTCATCTGTTCTTTGATTGCAGAGATACGAGAAAGGCCTGCGAAGCCTTCTTAAAGGAGCGCTTTGAAGTCGTCTTCGGCGAGCGGATCCCGACGAGAAAAATCCCCGAGATCACCGACGAGCCGATGATCTGGCGCTATTTCGTCTCGCCGCTTCGCTCGGTGCTATCCGACCTGCAACTGGACGAAAAGGAGTTCGTCGTCCGCACGGTCACAAAGATCAACACCGAACTAAAAGGCGCCTACATCTTTTCGAGCGGCAAGAACATGGGAACCTTCAAGGCGGTCGGTTTCCCCGAGGACGTCGGAGTCTTCTACCGACTCGATGAATACGAGGGCTACAGTTGGACGGCGCACGGACGCTATCCGACCAACACCCCCGGCTGGTGGGGCGGCGCACATCCCTTTACGCTGCTCGATAATTCTGTCGTTCACAACGGCGAGATCTCGTCCTACGACGCCAACCGCCGCTATATGGAGATGTTCGGCTACAAATGCAATCTGCAAACCGATACCGAGGTCATCACCTACATTCTCGATTATCTGACACGCGTGCAGGGGCTGACCTTAACCGAAGCCGCAAACGTGATCGCCGCACCCTTCTGGAGCACAATCGAGCGAAAGACCGACGCCTATGAAAAAGAAAAACTCAAGTATCTGCGGACGGTTTTCCCAAGTCTGCTTGTCACCGGTCCCTTCTCGATCATCCTCGGCTTTACAGGAGGCCTTATGGCGCTCAACGATCGGCTGAAACTGCGCTCGATGGTCGTGGGCGAAAAAGAAGATAAAGTCTATGTCGCCAGCGAGGAAGCAGCCATCCGCGCCATGGAACCGGATGCCGAGAAAATCTGGTCACCCGCCGGCGGAGAACCTGTGATCGTCAAAGTAAAGGAGGGGAGCTTCTGATGGGAATCGAATTTTTATATCCCGAATTTGAAGTGGTGCGCGACCGGGATCGCTGTATTTGCTGCCGCGTCTGTGAGCGCCAATGCGCCAACGAGGTTCATTCCTTCAGCACAGAACGCGGAATTATGATGAGCGACGAAACCAGATGCGTCAATTGCCAAAGATGCGTCTCTCTTTGCCCGACGAGGGCGTTGAAGATCGTCAAAAGCGACTGTACCTTACGCGAGAACGCCAACTGGCAGAACGACACCATCCGCGAGATCTACAAGCAGGCCAACAGCGGCGGCGTGCTTCTTTCCTCAATGGGCAACCCCAAGCCGCTCCCGATCTACTGGGACAAACTGCTCATCAACGCGTCGCAGGTGACCAATCCCCCGATCGATCCTCTGCGAGAGCCGATGGAAACGAAGGTTTCGCTCGGCAAAAAGCCTGACAAAATTGCGCGCACGTCAGACGGGAAAATCGACTGCAAACTCGAACCGCAGATCGAACTTGCACTCCCCGTGATGTTCTCGGCGATGAGTTACGGCTCGATCAGTTATAACGCGCACGCGTCGCTCGCTCGCGCCGCCGCCGAGCTCGGCACCTACTACAACACCGGCGAGGGCGGCCTTCACGAGGACTTTTATCAATACGGAGAACATACCATCGTGCAGGTCGCGTCGGGACGTTTCGGCGTGCATGAAGATTATCTCAATTCCTGTGCCGCCATCGAGATCAAGATGGGACAGGGCGCAAAGCCCGGCATCGGAGGACACCTGCCCGGCGCCAAAATCGTGGGCGACGTCTCGCGCACGCGTATGATTCCGGAAGGCTCGGACGCCATCTCCCCCGCCCCACATCACGATATCTATTCGATTGAAGATTTGCGTCAGCTCGTCTTTTCGCTCAAGGAAGCCACACAGTACAAAAAGCCTGTCATCGTCAAGGTCGCGGCCGTCCACAACATTGCCGCCATTGCAAGCGGGATTGCGCGGAGCGGCGCCGACATCATCGCCATCGACGGCTTCCGCGGAGGAACCGGAGCGGCTCCCACGCGCATCCGTGACAACGTGGGCATTCCGATTGAACTCGCGCTTGCC
>CADBFJ010000126.1 GCA_902793915.1 uncultured Ruminococcus sp. | reverse complement strand
ATAATTATGGAAACACATTTCAAATAAAACGGAGAGATTAAGACATGAAATATATGCGTGGTTGTGAAATAAAACAAATTGACATTGCTGATGATTTTTATGAAGCATACAGGCGTTGTTTTGCGGCAAACGGCAAAAACAAGATCGTTGCAATACCTGCATTTGCTAATGGATTTTTTGCTTGTGAATTATACTTAAAAAGCATTTTGAAAGCAACTGTTATTAGTGCGACGGGTCATAGTATTGCGGAGTTGTTTCATCAAATACCAGAGGAATTGCAAGTAAAGGCAGAAAAAGAATTTTCAAACAAAGCAAGTGGTTTTTTAACTTCCTATTCGATATCATTTGATGATTTGATAAACAATATTTCTCTCGGCTTTGAATTTTGGCGATATGTTTACGAAGATGCGAACAAGCCGTTTGAAGAGGACTATCCTTTTGCTTATTCGGAACAATTTTTACAAGTCTTTTTGCCGATTATAGCAGAAATCGCAAATGATCACAACTGAACAGGTAACCCGTTTTTCAATCCTAAGCAATAGATATATAGGGGCAATGCTTCTTATTGTTGACAAAATATGCATATTGTGATAAAATATATTGTGCAACTTCGTTTTGCACACAAAGAGGTAAGTAAACAAAGGAGGGTACGTAAATGGCAGAATTCAAATGCCCGTGCTGTGGAGGCGCACAATTTATTGAAGTGAATACCATTTCGCAACATAGGGACGGCGAGGGCTACACTGAAGAAGAGTGCGATAGATATGGCAATATTCAAAAAAAGCCTGTGCATTACGAATGTCGAGGGCTGTTCAACTTCGGATTTAGCATCTGGGGCGATGCAAAAGGCACGGCTTCTATAGACGCAAATTGCACTACACGCATATGCGCGGATTGCGGATTTGTTTCGCTAAACGCACTTGAATTAGCGAAAGAAATACTGTCTGACATGGCAGAAATTGTGGCGGCAGAAAAAGAACTCCTTGACGAACAAGCATCTATTCCAAAAGAGATAGAGGCTTTGCAAAAAGAACTAGATACGGAGAGCCACAGAAAAAAAGAGATCCAAAAAAAGCTTGGGGATGAAAACATCACGATTAAGCAGCAACGCGAACTTCAAGAAGAATTAGCAGTGCTTCAAACTAAGGAGATGGAAATACCGAACCAAATTCGTTTGAAGCAAATAGAAGTTGAAAAGCTGTCGGTAGCCCTCCGCAATCTTCAGCAGCGGAAAGCCATTATACATGGATACCGAATTATAAAATAATTGCACTACAACACATTACAAAACAAGGTGCGGATTTCGACATACTCTCGAAATCCGCACCTTGTTTTGACCGTTTGAAAGCGCAATTTCTATTGGATTTTAGTTTTTTGAAAAATCCCTATCGAACCTGCGCTTTCCCCACACCCTTTTTCCTTTTAAGAACTTTTGAAAAAGGGATTATTTTGCCAATTCCTCGAAAGCTTTATGATGTTCTCTCAAAATTCTTAAAGCGACCTCATCAATTTTTTCATCGTCGGCAAGGTTGATCACTCTTTTTTCAAGCTTGGTTGCCCTTGCCACATATTTTGCCGCTCCGCCGTAGGATCGGGTAACATATGCAACAACGGTATCCGTATGATCAATCATCCAACGATTGCGATAGTCGATTGCATAGCGCTTTGGAATCGTCTCAATGCCTTCCGGAAAAATTGTTTCGTCAGGGAGATAGATTCCGGAATCGTTTGGAAGATATGCAAGAACGATAGAATATCGGATTTCGGGATATTTTTGCTTCAAGCTACGCAAGCAAGACAGAGCCATGGTATCAAAGTTTCCATGAGTACCGACATAAAACTGCGTAGTTCCTTGCTTGATTTGATTTTTGATTGCTTCAAGCAACCGAGGCTCGTTTGTATTGGAACAATCGTGATGACCGAAAAAAGTACAGACCATATTTTCCCTCCATTTTAGTATACTTATATCAAGTATACTTGAAACATTATACCACAAAATAATCTTAAAATGTACTTATATTAAGATTATTTATGGGGGAAATAATATGAGGAATAAAGCGAATAAACATTTGGGAATTGAAATTGATCCCGAATTACATCATAAGATCAAGTATATTGCCGAATACGAGGGTCGTTCCATTAACGGGCAGGTTCTATATCTCATTAGACAATGCGTTAAGACTTTTGAAGGCGAAAACGGAAAAATCGAGTTCAAGCCAAGCGACCAAGATTAACGGCTTTTTGCAAATTGATTTTTCCTTTTCCCCTTGCATTTTCTGAATTTTATGTTATAATAGTTCCAGAGAAAAACTCCAAAATTTCATACTTCTTATCAAGAGTAGCGTAGTGACAGGCACGATGATGCTACAGCAACCTGCAAAGAATTCATACTTCTTATCAAGAGTAGCGTAGTGACAGGCACGATGATGCTACAGCAACCTGCAAAGAATTCTTTGTAAGGTGCTAAATCCTGACAGATGAGAGCAAAAAACGGCTCCGTCTTGCGGAGCTTTTCTTTTTGCAAAGACGAACAAGGAAGGAAGACAAACCATGAACGAAAACAGAAAACTTTTCACGAGTGAATCGGTGACAGAAGGTCACCCCGACAAGATTTGCGACAAAATTTCGGACGCGATCCTTGACGAAATGCTTCGCCAGGACCCGATGTCGCGCGTTGCCTGCGAGACCTTTGTGACGACCGGCATGGTCTGCGTCATGGGCGAAGTGACGACCCACGCCGATGTGGACATGCGAGACCGTGCGCGAGATCGGCTACGATAGGGCTAAATACGGATTTGACTGCGACAGTTGCGCCGTCATCACGTCGCTCCACGAGCAGTCGCCCGACATTGCTCTGGGCGTGGATAAGTCGCTCGAAGCCAAAGAGGGGACCGAGACCGACGGGCTCGACACGGGTGCCGGCGACCAGGGGCTGATGTTCGGCTATGCCTGCAACGAAACGCCCGAGCTCATGCCGCTACCGATCTCTCTTGCGCACGCACTGGCAAAGAAATTGACCGAAGTCCGCAAGAACGGCACGCTTCCTTACCTGCGTCCCGACGGAAAAACGCAGGTGACGGTCGAATACGACGAAGCGGGGAAGCCTCGCCGTCTTGACACCATTGTGATCTCCTCCCAGCATTCGGAAAAAGCGACCTTGGAAGAGATCCGCTTTGACCTCATTGCCAAAGTGATCGCTCCCGTCGTTCCCACCGAGATGATTGACGACAAGACCAAAATTTACATCAACCCGACCGGCCGCTTTGTCGTCGGCGGGCCTGCGGGCGACACGGGACTGACCGGCAGAAAGATCATCGTTGACACCTACGGCGGCTATGCCCGCCACGGCGGCGGCGCTTTCTCGGGCAAAGACCCGACCAAGGTCGATCGCTCTGCCTGCTACGCCGCGCGCTATCTTGCCAAAAACGTAGTCAAAGCGGGACTTGCCGACCAGTGCGAAGTCCAGCTCGCCTACGCGATCGGCGTTGCCAACCCGGTCTCGGTGCGCGTGGACACCTTTGGGACGGGTAAGGTCTCGGAGGGGGAGATTGCCGATGCGTTGACCTCTCTTGTGGATCTTCGCCCTGCGGCAATCATCAAGCGCTTTGATTTGCGCCGCCCGATCTATTGTTCTCTTGCCGCCTACGGACACATGGGCAGAGAAGATCTGAACGCTCCTTGGGAGAAGTGCGATCTTGTTCCCGAGCTTTCAAAGCTGTTATAATACCTTCATCCTTTGAATTTTGACGAAAGGAGGATCCCATGGACGAAGTCGGAAAACGCTTTATGGAAGGACCGATGGAAGAAAACCAGAGCCTTACGCTCTCGGGCAGCGTCGAAGAAGTTATTTTTACCAACTTCGAGAACGGATATGCCGTCTGCGAGCTTGCGCTCGATCCGAGCGACGAACTCGTGGTCATCACCGGGATCCTGCCTTATGTCGCGCGCGGAGATCTGCTCACCGTGCACGGAAACTGGGTCAAAAACCCGAAATACGGCAAGCAGTTTAAGGTCGAAACCTACGAAAAAGACCTGCCGGTCGGAAAGACGGCGATCCTTCGCTATCTTTCACTCGGCAATATCAAAGGGATTGGAAAAAAGACCGCGCAGAGGATCGTGG
>CADBFJ010000125.1 GCA_902793915.1 uncultured Ruminococcus sp. | reverse complement strand
TTCGGGAATGTTGCCGTAGAGGTAGACCTCTTCCCCGCTGTGCCAGCTGCCGAGCCTGCCGTTCTGCTTGGAGAAATAGTATTCGTAGGTCGGAATGCCGTTCTGCTGCGCCAGGCGATTGTAGGCGTTGTGAGGATAATCAAAGAAGGTGGCGCCGTAGACCTCTGCCCAGTTTTCTGCGGCCTCCTCATTGGTAGATGCCGGATAGAGAGACAGGATCTCATCGGCATAATCGCCGAAATAGGCGCGGATCTTGCCCTCATAGTTTTTCAGGTTTGCGCCCGAAAAGAGAATAAAGGGGCCGCTCTCTTTGGAGTTGAATCCGTGGAGCGCCGCTTCCTCGTTATAGTCGCCTTTTTGATAGGAAACATAGGGGTCCTCGGTCAGAGCATAGCCGTCCACCGTGATGTGGTGCTCGGTGCTCGCCGACGAAACGATTTTCTCGGCAGGTAGGGTGCGAAGCTCGGCAAGCGTCGAAACGCCATATTTTTCTTTGAGCGTTTTGCCAGAAGCGAGCGCCTCGTCAAGCTGCCGATAGGAGTGCGGCGGCACTTTACTTGCGACGGTGGAGCTCTCCATCACCACGCGGCGGAAAAGGCCCTTTGCCAAAGGAGAGGTGCAGAGCGCGCTGACCGAAGCCGAGCCAGCCGATTCTCCCGCAAGCGTGACGTTCTCGGGATCGCCTCCGAAGTGGGCGATGTTGTCGCGCACCCATTCGAGGGCTTTGATCTGGTCAAGTAGCCCATAGTTGCCGGTCGTACCGTTCGGCGATTCTTCTGCAAGCTCATCGAGCGCAAGATAGCCGAACACGCCGAGACGATATGCCATGTTGACGACGATCACGCCCTCTTTGGCAAGACCTACGCCGCTGTAATCCTTATACCAAGATTGCCCGGTCTGGAGCGAGCCGCCGTGGATATAAACGAGGACGGGTAGGTCTTTCTGCTCCCCGACGGGTTTCCAGACGTTGACATAGAGCGCGTCCTCCGAAACGGCGGGGCGAAAGTTATCTTTCGGGTTGAACCATTTGTAATCGTGGTAGCCGATGATCTGTGTGAGCGAGTGATAGATCGTCGAGTTTTGCGGCTGCATCGCCATGGGGGCGAAGGTGTCGGCTTTGAGAATCCCTTGCCACGGCGTCGGGTCCTGTGGCTCTTTCCAACGAAGTTCCCCCACCGGCGGCGCGGCATAGGGAATGCCGGCATAAATCTCCACACCGTTTTCTTCATCGAGGACGCCGCTGACTTTGCCGCTTTGCAGTTCGACCACGCCGGTCTCGGGCGGGTCTTTGACATCGAGCGCAGGGATCCGTTTGACAGGGGGAGCGGTCAAAAAGAAGACGCCGACAAACAGAAGAACGGCGCAGACCCAGGTCAGGGCGCCAAGCAGCGGTTTGCCGCGGACAACGCCGCATTCAAACAGGAGCGCAAAGCCGATGACGACAAGCGCCGTGGCGATCCAGCCCCAGCCGGTGTTCTGGTTGAGCTCTAAAAGCAAAAAGCAAATGAGAAAAAGCAGTGCGGCGAAAATTCTTCGTGCAATCACAAAAAGAGCCTCCTCGTCGATCAAATGTAGGGAAAGAGCAAATGATGCGTTTTGGGATCAAGCGCCTCGGTGTTGGAGATCTCGTAGCGGTTGTCGTTCGAGTCTCTGACAAGGAGCCGATTGGTATCGTGGTAAAATTTGATGTCGTTGTGTCTGTCCCTGATACGGAAGGTCACGGGTCCCCGATCGGTCTCGCAAGACCAAACCAGCGTCCCGTATTGGTCCTTGACCGAATAGACGTGCAGGATCTGCGGGATCAGATAATACTCGGCAAGGCAATCCTTGACCGCCTGCGCCGAATCCGTGTCCAGGAGCGAAAGGTCGCGGAGGATCGCAACTTCCCCATCGTCATCGAGGAAAGAAATATAGTGCTCGGGATCCGAGAGCGGGAAAAGTGCGCGCACTTCAAGCGGGGAAAGGACGCTCCCGTCGGGGCATGTCACCTTGACGCGATAGAGATCGAAACGCTCGATCTTCACTCCCTTTTCAAGATAAATCCTACTCATCACTCCACCTCCTCGTCAACAAGACCTTTTCCGTTCATGCTCTGGATCTGCACAAGACTGTAAAACTTGCCTTTTGCCGCAAGCAGCTCCTCTTGTGTGCCGCACTCGATAATGCGTCCCTTTTCGACCACCACGATCTTGTTGGCTTTGGAAAGGGTGGAAAGTCTGTGCGCGATCATAATGGTCGTTCTGCCGCTGATGAGTTTTTCAATAGCCTCTTGGATCAGGTGCTCGGTCTCGGAATCGACCGAAGCGGTCGCCTCGTCAAAAATGAGAATTTTGGGGTTTTGCAAAACCGCGCGGGCAATCGAAACGCGTTGCCGCTCGCCGCCCGAAAGTCCCACGCCGCGCTCGCCGAGAACCGAATCATAACCGTCGGGTTGGCGCAGGATAAACTGATGCGCGTTCGCCAC
>CADBFJ010000124.1:989-3537 GCA_902793915.1 uncultured Ruminococcus sp. | reverse complement strand
GATTTCGCCATAGCGGTTACCTTCCTTTCTGATTATGGTCAAATGCGCTCGGCGAGTTCTTTTGCAACGTTCATATACTCGCCCGCGCCTTTGGAGCGCTTTTCAAAATAATAGATCGGTTCGCCGAATCCGGGCGCCTCGGAGAGCTTGACGTTGCGCGAGATCGGCGTTTCAAAGAGCTTGTCCGCATAGTGCTTTTTGAGTTCGCGGATCACCTGCGTGGAAAGGAGCAGGCGGCTGTTATACATGGTGACGAGAATGCCGGTCACGTTAAGCGTTTTATTGTAGTGGGCTTTGATCTGACCAATCGTGACCATAAGCTGGGAAAGCCCTTCGAGAGCAAAGAATTCGCACTGCATCGGGATCACAACGCCGTCGCTTGCGGTCATGGCGTTGACAGTCAGCATCCCAAGCGAGGGCGGGCAGTCAATAATAATGTAATCATAGAGTGCACGGATCGGCTCGAGCTTCTTTTTGAGGATGAATTCGCCCTCCTCGGTGTCGCCGAGTTCATATTCGGCGCGTGCGAGCGAAGTGGTGGTCGGTAGGATCGAGAGATTATCATACTTGGTAGTAAGAATGACCTCGTCCGCCGAAATATCGGTGGTCAAAAGCTCAAAAGAGGTGTTTTTCAGCGTTCTTTTGGCAATTCCGACGCCGCTGGTAGCGTTTCCTTGCGGATCGAGATCCACGATCAGCACTTTGTAGCCCAAAATACCGAGGGACGCCGCGATGTTGACGGCGGAAGTTGTCTTTCCGACGCCGCCTTTTTGGTTGGCAAAGGAGATGATTTTGTTCATAGGCAGATTTTTCCTTTCTCGGAACATCTCAAACGAGATGCGCTTGTAGTAAGTATAACACAGCTTTTTCGAGTTTGCAAGCGCTTTTGCAGATTTTTTGCAGAATTCACAAATTTTTCATTGAGAACGTTTCACGTGAAACAATGGATTGAGCACATGACGATGTTTCACGTGAAACATTCGGATAGCCGCAAAAGCAATGTTTCACGTGAAACAAAAAAGGAACGCGTTTGTGCGTCCCTTTTGTTGTGTCCGCCAATCAAAGCGGTTTTTTCTGCATGGCTGCAAAGGATCTCGGGTATTCTTTCGGCGTTTCCTTGATTTTTTGAATTTGCAGGATCGTTCGTTCTTCGACACCACCGTCAAGCAAAAGTAAGGCTCGTTGATCACAGCTTTTGACAGCTCCGCCCAAAATGCGAATGGCGCTCTGGGCTTCCTTAAGTTCTTCTTCACCTTTTGCGCCTTTGAGGGCAAGCAGCGAACCGCCCACCGCCAGAAGCGGGAGAGAAAGCTCACAGAGCAGGTTGAGCCTTGCAACGGCACGACTGACGATGAGATCAATTTTGCCGATCTGCTTTTTGATCGCTCGGTCCTCGGCGCGCCCGACCAGCGTTTTCAGGTTGGAAAGTTGCAATTTTTCTGCGGCTTTCTGCACAAAAGCCACCTTTTTCGCGGTGCTGTCGAGCGACAGAACCGTAAGATCGGGACGATAAATGGCAAGTGGAAGTGAAGGAAACCCCGCGCCGCAACCGAGGTCTAAAACCCGTGCGCCGTTCGGGATGCTTTCACTCCCCAGAAGGCTGTCTGCAAAGTGCTTTGCAATTGCCGCTTCGGGATCTGTGATGGCGGTCAGATTGGTGATTTTGTTGGCTTCAAGCAGTTCGTTCAAAAGGATAAAAAACGCCTGTTCTTCGATGGCGGTCAGCTCGCGCAAACCGTTGTCACAGAAGGACTTTCGGAGTTTTTCACAGAACTCTGTTTCGGTCATTTTTTCTTTCTCCAGGAGATTATTTCATGCCGAGATAAATGAGCAGGACGCTGATATCGGCGGGGTTGACGCCGCTGATCCGCGAGGCTTGTCCGAGCGTCAGGGGCTTTACTGCGGCGAGCTTTTGCGCCGCTTCAATGCGGAGCCCTTTGATTGAGGCGTAGTCGAGATCGGGCGGGAGCTTCTTTTCTTCGAGCTTTTTGTGGCGCTCGACTTCGGCTTGTTCACGCTTGGCATAACCCTCGTATTTGACGTCGGTTTCTACCGTGAGTCTTATTGCACGAGAGAGTTGCGGGCGTTCGGGGTCGATCGGAGAGAGCGCCTCATAGGTGACGGCGGGTCGGCGCAGAAGATCCGCGAGGGACGCACCCGATTTCAGCGATGTTTCGCCAAGCGTTTCCAGAAGGGGATTTGCGATCTCGGGGGAAACGTGCGTGGTGGAGAGCCTTGCTTTTTCAGCTTCTTCGGCGTTTTTCTTGGCAAGGAAGGCTTGGTAACGCGCCTCGGGAACAAGCCCCATTTCGTAGCCCAACGGCGTCAGGCGCAAATCGGCATTGTCCTGCCGCAAAAGGAGCCGATACTCCGAACGCGAGGTCATCATGCGGTAGGGCTCGCCGGTTCCCTTGGTGACAAGATCGTCGATCAGCGTGCCAATATAGCTTTCGGAGCGAGAGAGGATCAAAGGAGATTTTTTCAGCAGCTTACGCGCGGCGTTAATTCCTGCAACAAGCCCTTGCGCGGCGGCTTCCTCGTAGCCCGA
>CADBFJ010000124.1:0-927 GCA_902793915.1 uncultured Ruminococcus sp. | reverse complement strand
GGGAGCAGTTGGGTGGGGTCGATGCAATCGTATTCGATCGCATAGGCGTAGCGCATGATCTCGGCGTGTGAAAAGCCTTTTAAGGAACGGAGCATATCGATTTGCACATCGGTCGGGAGTGAAGTGGAAAAACCCTGAATGTACATTTCTCCGGTATCGGTGCCAAGCGGTTCGACGAAAAGCTGGTGGCGTTCCTTATCGGCAAAGCGGACGAGCTTATCCTCGATCGAAGGGCAGTAGCGCGGGCCCGTACCATGGATTTTGCCCGAATACATTGCCGAGCGCGTGATGTTTTCGCGGATGATGCGGTGGGTTTCCGCATTTGTGTATACAATATGGCATGGAATTTGAGAACGGTTCTCAAAATAATCCTCGGGATGGTCGGCAGAGAAGGGCAGGGGATGTTCTTCGCCCGGCTGGACTTCGAGCTCGTCCCAGTCGATTGTTTCCCGTTTGACGCGCGGCGGCGTGCCGGTTTTGAAGCGCGCAAGTTTCACGCCGGCGGCAAGAAGCGACGCCGAAAGCCCTTTGGCGGGAAGAAATCCGTCGGGCCCCGCCTCGTAGGAGACGTTGCCGACGAAGATCGCCGATTCGAGATAGGTTCCTGTGGCAAGGATCAAGGCTTCGCACTTCCATTTTTCGTCAAGGCGCGTGGTAAGACCTTTCACTTTGCCGTCTTTTACTTCAAACGAGACGACTTCGGCTTGAATGAGGCGCAGGTTCGGCGTTTCCTCCAGCACTTTCTTCATCAGACGATGATAGTTTTTGCGGTCTGCCTGCACGCGTTTGCTCTGCACGGCAACGCCCTTGCCTTGATTTAAGGTGCGCGATTGCAGCGTTACAAGGTCTGCCGCGCGCCCCATCTCTCCGCCCAAAGCGTCGATCTCATAGACCAGATGCCCTTTGGCGGTGCCGCCGATCGATGGA
>CADBFJ010000123.1 GCA_902793915.1 uncultured Ruminococcus sp. | reverse complement strand
CTCAAACAGCGTCTTTTCGTCAATGACCGGCACGCCGAGCTCGCGCGCTTTGGTCAGTTTGCTCCCGGCGGCGTCTCCCGCCACCACGAACGAGGTCTTGCCTGAAACGCTCCCGGAGGCTTTGCCGCCCATGTCGCGGATAAGGGTTTCGGCGGCTTTGCGGTCAAGCGTCGGAAGTGTTCCGGTAATGACAAAGGTCAGACCCGAGAAGAGCGTGTCGGCGGGCTTGGACGTAGAAACTGTCACGACGCCGGCATCTTCGAGTTTGCGGCAGAGTTCGAGGTTCTGCGGGTGCGTAAAGAAGTTGACCACGCAGGCAGCCGTGATCTCTCCGAAATCGGGGATTGCGACGAGTTCTTCAACCGTCGCTTCCTTCAAGCGGTCGAGACTGCCGAAGGTTTTGGAGAGTGCGAGAGATGCGACCTCTCCGACGTTGCGGATGCCGAGCGCATTGAGCAGGCGCTCCAGCCCGCGTCCCTTCGAGGCTTCGATGGCGTCAAGGAGGTTTTGCGCCGATTTCTCTCCCATGCGGTCAAGGTTTGCAAGATCCTCTTTTTTCAGCGTGTAGAGGTCTGCCGCGTCGGCGATGAGCTTGTTTTGAAGGAGCAGTTCAACGATATTGGGACCGAGTCCGTCAATATCCATGGCATCCTTGGAGGCAAAATGCTCGATGCCGCGAGAGAGCTGTGCCGGACAGGAGAGATTGGTGCAGCGCACCGCCGCGCCCTCGTCCGGGTCATAAAAAACGGGTTCCCCGCAGGAGGGGCAGCGGTCGGGCATCTTGTATTCGGGCGCGCCCGGAAGCCTTGCTTCGGGGTGCGAACAGACCACTTCGGGAATGATGTCGCCGGCCTTTTGGAGCGTGACGAGGTCGCCCACGCGAATGTCGCGCTCGCGGATAAAGTCGGGATTGTGGAGCGTCGCACGCGAGACGGTCGTGCCTGCAAGGCGGACAGGCTCAAGCACCGCGGTTGGGGTCAATACACCCGTGCGCCCGACGGCGACCGAGATATCGAGAAGCCGCGTCTGCTTCTGCTCGGGCGGGAACTTGTAGGCGACCGCCCACTTCGGGGTGTTCGTACCCTCGCCGAGAAGGAGTCTGTCGGAGAGGCTGTCGATCTTAATGACGATGCCGTCGATGTCGTAGGCGAGCGCGTCGCGCTCGTTTCCAACCGATTGGATAAACGAGGTGATCTCGTCAAAGGATTTTGCCTGCGTCCTCTTTTCCAAAACGTGGAAACCGAGAGACGCGAGCCGATCGAGCGTTTCGGTGTGGCTCTTCGGCGCGTGATGATCGAGATAGAGGTCGCCCTCTTGAAAGTTGAACACAAAAATATCCAGCCCACGGCTCGCCGTGATCTTGGGATCGAGCTGGCGGAGCGAACCTGCCGCCGCGTTCCGCGGGTTGGCAAAGAGCGGCTTTCCCGCCGCCTCCTGAATGCGGTTGAGGCGATCAAACCCTTTTCTCGGTAGGTAGACTTCGCCGCGCACGGTTAAGTCGAGCGGCTCGGGGAGCTGCATCGGGATCGAATGGACGGTGCGCAGGTTCTCGGTCACGTTTTCGCCCACAACGCCGTCTCCGCGCGTCGCGCCCTCGACGAAAAGGCCCTTTTCATAGCGGAGCGAGACCGAAAGGCCGTCGATCTTGGTTTCAACCGAGTAGAGCGGGTCGGGCAGGGTCTCTTTGACCTTTTCCAAAAACTCGTTCAGCTCGTCGAATGAGAAGACGTCGGCAAGCGAGTTCATTTTGACCGCGTGGGTTACTTTTTCAAATTTATCGAGCGCCGCGCCGCCGACCCTGTGGGTGGGCGAGTTTGGGTCGTCGTATTCGGGGTGCTCGGCTTCGAGCTTTTGCAGCTCGGCGTAGAGCATATCGTATTCGTAGTCCGAAATTTCGGGGTCGTCGTCCACGTAGTAGCGCTTTGCATGATAGCGAAGAAGTGCGCGCAGCTTTTCGATTCGTTCCAAAACCGCTTCCATAACCGACCTTCTTTCAGAGAATTTTCGGGATCCTATAATCCATACTATTATATCACAGTTTATCTTCTCTGTCAATTCTTTTTTCGCTTGACAAGCACCCCGCAAAATGGTATGATGAAAGCAGAAACGTGCAAAAGGGAGGTGCTTTTCATGGCGAAACAGGAACCGATTACGCTGTCGTCTTCGGTCGGCGTCCTGCCCGGCGTGGGACCCGTTAAAGTGCGCGCCTACGAAAAGCTCGGCATCGTCACGCTCTCCGATCTGCTTTTCCATTATCCGCGCGCCTATGAGGACCGCGCAACCATAAAACTCCTAACCGAGGCGCCCGCCGACGGAAAGTGCGCCTGTCTTCTCGTCGTGGGGACCGAGCCGAAGGTGGTCAGATTGCGCAGTCACAAGTCCTTTCTCAAATTCCGCGCTTTTGACGAGAGCGGCGTTTGCGAAATCACCTATTTCAATCAAGATTACCTCAAAAGCGTCTTTTCGGTCGGCGCGATCTTCCGCTTTTACGGCAAGGTCGAAAAAAAAGGCAAACGCTATGTGATGCAGTCGCCCGCCTATGACCCTTGGGTCGAGGAAGCTCCGCCGCCCCCGCTCTACGCAATCTACCGCAAGACCGAGGGACTGACCCAAAAGCAGATGGCAAAGGACGT
>CADBFJ010000122.1 GCA_902793915.1 uncultured Ruminococcus sp. | reverse complement strand
TGCCCTTCGAGCGGCTGTTCGATCGGGTATTTGCCGATCGGAGAACCGAGCGCCGAAAGACCGATTCCCGCGTCGTCAAGTCGACGGCGGATCTCTTTTAGCTCGTCCTCGGTTTTGGTTAGGATCCCGCCGTCCACGCTGCGCGGCTCGATGCAGGGAATGCCGTTGCGGCGGAGTGCCGCGATCTGCTCCTCCAAGTGCGGAGAAGCCTCGTCGGCAAAAGCCGAAAGAATAAACTCTGCCATATCGTTACCTCAACGAACGATCGGGCGCAGGTTGTTGAATCCGATCTCCATCTGCTCAAAGGGATCGGGCATTTCAACCGCGTTGTCCTGCTCGATGAGCACGTGCTGGACGCCGAGCTCCTTGCAGGTATCGTAAATTTTTGCAAAGTCGAGAACGCCGGTGCCGCAGGCGACAATGCTGCGCTTTTTACTGTTTGCCATGTCCTTGAAGTGGACGTTGACAAGGCGTTCTCCGCCGATCTTGCGCAGATACTCGCAAACGTCGCGTCCTGCGTACTGCACCCAGTAGGTGTCAAAGATCAGCTGCCAGTTGGGGCAGGCGTCGATGAGGAAGTCGTAAAGCGTTCTGCCGTCCCCCATGTCGAGGTTGAACTCAAAGTTGTGGTTGTGGTAGGCAAAGCGCAGACCTGCGTCCTCCATTTTGGCGATCGGCTCGCGCATCTTCTCGACGAATTTGCGCGCCTCTTCGGGATCGGCAAGCGCCTCTTTGGTCATCACGCCAAGACCGATCGAGGGGCAACCGATGATTTTATGCTCGTTGATCACGCGGTCGGTCTCCTCGAGCATTTTGGTCAGCGAGGTGTGGGTCAGCACGATCGGCAGATCAAACTCTTGCGAGAGATCGCGCAGAAGGTAGGGATCCTCAATCTTTGCGCCCGAGAACTGAACGTTCTCGTAGCCGATCTCCTTGACCTTTTTGAAGGTCTCCCTTAAATCCTCGGGCGTTTTGAGGAAGTTGCGAAGCGAAAACAGTTGTGCGCCGAGTGTCATAGCAGTATCCTTTCTTGAAAAAGCGTAGTCTTTCAGCTTTATTATAATATACCTGCCGTAAAAATCCATTGTCTTTTTTGCAAAATATATTGCAAATATTGTCCTATTGTGCTATTCTATTGACAGAAGTCAGATTCTACAAAAAGGAGGGAGCAAATTGGAGCAGAATCAGGAAGCTTCCGGGCTTTTCATCCGGCATCATCACCTGCGCACCGAAACGCCGGACGCCTCGGTATTTGAAAAGCATTGCCACAATTATTTTGAACTTTTGTACGTTGCGGCAGGCAGTGGAAAAACGATGGTCGAGGGTAACGAATACCCGCTTGTCCCCGGGGCACTTTTCCTCTTCCGCCCTCTGGAATACCACTATGTTTGCCCCGATCACACGACCGCATACGAGCGATATGTTGTCAATTTCGGCAAGGATATTCCGCTCGATGATGCGGGGCGCTTCCCGCTCCTTCAACGCGGTACCGACGTGCGCGCCGGCGCCTTCTTCCCGCCCGACGAAAGCCGCTCGGAGTTTGAAAAAATCTTTTCTTTGCTCGATGCTTCGGACGGGCTTTCGGAGAGCGCGCGCCGCACGCTCTCGCGCACGGTCGTCACACAAATACTCCTGCTCCTCGGCAAAAACGAGCTCCCTTCCGGCGAGGCAGAAGAAACGCTTGTTGCGCGCATCGTGGACTATCTCAACGACAATCTCGCCACACCTCTGACGCTTGACGACGTGGCAAAGCACTTTTTCATCAGCAAATACTATCTCTGTCGCATCTTCCGGGGAAGCACCGGGGTATCGGTCATGCACTTCATCAACACCAAGCGCGTGGCAGAGGCGAAAGAACTCATCTCCAAGGGAGTCCCGGCTCTCGAAGCCGCAACGCGATCGGGTTTTAACGATTATTCGGTCTTTTATAGAGCTTGCAAAAAATCGACCGGACACGCGCCGGTCTCGGAACGATCCCATTCAAAAACATAAAAGAGCGGGGGCAAAAGCTCCCGCTCTTTTTTATTTTGTCAGCGCAGCGCGGTTGTAAAAGCCGATGATGGCAAGCGAGTTTTGATCAAGCGCCACGCAAAGGATGCTCTTCTCTTTCCCTTCCCCGAACAGGATGAGATAGAGGTGTTCTGCGGCAAGATCGGGGACGGCGTAAAGCGAGCGTCTGGCGCCGAACGCCTCGGCGCGCGCGCGAAACTCCTCTTCAAAGGGGAAGATCGCCGCGGCGTCGCGCAAATTCAGTTCTACAAGAACTTTGCGCCTTTTGCCCCCATAAATGCGAGAGACGGTCAAGCTCTCGCCGAAAAAGGAATACTCGTACTGCTTTTTCCAAAACGGCAGGGTCAAAAAAGCGAGAAGCCCTACGCCAAGCGGGAGCAGAAAAGCAAGGTACAACAGTGCATGCAAAGCAAGGCAAAGAAGCGTGAGGAGCGCACCGAACGCAAGATATGAAAAAACGAAGAGCACGCGGATTAGTACTTCCTTTGCGCGGCTTCTGCCCGGCAAAACCCGCTCGTACAGTCGCTTGTTCTCGGTCGCCATCCAATCGTCCCCCCTCTCTTTCCTTCTATCTTACCACAAAAACCGGTGTTTGTCAAAAGAAACGGCGGATATTATTGACAAATCTTCGCTTTTGGGATATGATGGACAT
>CADBFJ010000121.1 GCA_902793915.1 uncultured Ruminococcus sp. | reverse complement strand
GGCGTAAAATTGATTTTAGCCATTGCTTACCCCCAGAAGTGCTTCGACCTCCGAGATATCAATGTATCCTTTTTCTTTAGCAGAAGCTTCACCTTTTGCAAGCTCGCTCATCAGCTTGAGCGTTGCCTGTGTCTTTTCAAATTCCTCCATATCAACGATGGCATATCTGCCGCGACCGTTCTTAGTGAGGAATACGGGTTCGCCAACGGCGATATCGCGCAGTACCTCGTTATAATTGCGCAGATCTGATACGGGCTTAATGTTTGGCATCATAAATTCCTCCTTTGTTTGTATTCTGCTGTATTTATTATACACTAATTCTTCGTAAAATTCAACAGCAAAATCAAAACTTTCATAAAAAATTTATAAAAGCAAGGGATGAACCGCTTGGGAACACCCCTTGCTTTCGGTTTATGCGAGTATCAGTTCACTCATTACGGTTTCTTCGGCAGAGCTACGAACGTTGTTCATCATCTGCACCCACCGCATTTGATCAGTTGCTTTGAGGTGTTCGTCGATGCCTTGAGCCTTGGCAAGCTCTACCGTCAGAGAGCTCAGCATTTCGTGTGCCTGTTCGTCCACGTCGGCAAGGTAGGCATTGAGCAGTCCTTCACCGAGCAAGGCGGAGTACCTTCCGCGACGGTGCTGCTTGAGATAGTCAAGGTGCATCTTGCCGTATTTGCCGATGGGCTTCTGTTCGGGAAGCTCCACGTCGGGAACGAGGTTGCCTTTTTCCTCGCGGTATGTACCTCCGAGTTGTTCGTAAATGGTTTTGGTGTCCTTCATTTTCTTTGTCCCTCCGTACGTTTTATTTCATCAAAGCCTTATACCGTAAGGGAAAACGCGTACTTGACGGTTATCTTGTGTCCTTGCGATATTCGGTTATGACGTTCAAACCTCATAGTTCGTACGGGGTTCATATTGTTGACCATCTGACCGCCCACGGAACCTGCCTGCTTTGCGGTGATGTCGCCGTTGTAGCCCTGCTTAAGGGTAACGCCGACTTCGCTTGCGGCTTCCATCTTGAATCTGTCCAGAGCTTCCTTAGCTTCCGGAACCATTGCCTTGCTGTAGGGTAACGCCGACTTCGCTTGCGGCTTCCATCTTGAATCTGTCCAGAGCTTCCTTAGCTTCCGGAACCATTGCCTTGCTGTTTGCCATGTTTTTCTCCTTTTTTTCGAACGGTGAAACCACCGTTCGAAACCGACCGATGGAATCGCCGCTCTTTCTATATCCTTGAGCGTTGGGGCAAACCCGCCGCTCTGGTATTATTGTTCACAGACTTGCGGATTCTATGATTGGAAATTTTTGCCTTTTCAAGCGCTCGCGGCTTCTTTTTTTATCACCGACTTGCACTTTTTCAAAAATTGTGCTATACTTGATCAATCGGAGGTGGTAAAGCCACTATGAAAGCAATTCTGAAAAAATACGCAAAGCGTTACTTTGTGGACGCCATGGGCGCTATGGCGATGGGGCTGTTCGCGTCGCTTCTCATCGGCACCATTTTTAAGGCGCTCGGGATGATCCCCGGACTTTCGGTTCTTACAAAGATCGGCGCCGGCGCGCAGGCGGTGGCGGGTCCTGCCATGGCGGTGGCGATCGCCTGGTCGATGGGTGCGCATCCGCTCGTGATCTATTCGGCGGCGGCGGTCGGCTATCTTGCCAACAGCTTCGGCGGCGCGGGCGGTCCCCTCGCGGTGCTCATCATCGCCATCATCGCCGTGGAGATCGGCATGCTCGTTTCCAAAAAGACGCCGGTCGATCTTCTCGTCACGCCCTTCGTTACGCTTTTGACAGGAGGACTGCTCGCGGTCTTTGTTGCTCCCTGGATCGGCAAGCTTGTTGATCTGCTCAAAGAGTTCATCTCTTTTGCTATGACAAGACAGCCCTTTGTGATGGGCATTCTCGTATCGGTTCTCATCGGCATTGCGCTCACGCTCCCGATCAGCTCGGCGGCAATCTGCGCCGCGCTCTGCCTCTCGGGTTCAACCGGGGACGCAGGTCTTGCCCTTGCAGGAGGCGCCGCCATTGCGGGATGTTGCGCCCAGATGGTCGGTTTTGCCGTCATGAGCTTCAAAGAGAACAAGTGGGGCGGTCTCGTTTCGCAGGGCATTGGTACCAGTATGCTCCAGATGCCGAACATCGTCAAAAATCCGCGCATCTGGATCCCCACGATCCTCACCTCTGCGATCACAGGCCCGCTTGCAAGCTGTGTCTTCCATTTGCAAAACTATGGGGAAGCCATCAACTCGGGCATGGGAACCTGCGGACTGCTCGGTCCTATCAGCCTTGTTCTCGGTTGGTTCGGCGGAATCTATCCTGCCAGCGTCGGTACGCTCGATTGGATCGGGCTTGCGCTCGTCTGCTTCGTTCTGCCCGCACTTCTTTCGCTTGCCGCAAGCGAGCTGCTCTACAAGATCGGCTGGATCAAACCCGGAGATCTCAAACTCCCCGAATGATCGTCCAAAAGCGCCCGGAGGTTTTCTCCGGGCGCTTTTCTATCTTGGAAGCAGGGCTTCCGCTCGCATCTTTTTGAGGTAGTCGGCAGAGGCGTGAAGCCTTGCTTCCTCCTCATGCGAGAGCGGGATCTCCAGCACCTGCTTGACCCCGCTTTTTCCGATCACGCAGGGAAGGCTCAAAGAGACACCGTTCAGGTCATAATGCCCCTCAAGGCAGGTCGAGATCGTCAGGATGGCGTTTTCGTCAAACACAATTGCGCTGACGATCTTTTTGACCGATTCTGCAACCGCAAAAGCAGCCGAGCCTTTGGACTGCGCAATCTCCGGTGTGCTGTCCTGCACCTGGCGAAACAGACTCTCAAAAAGTGACGGTTCAAACCCGCGCTTGCAAGCTTCGCAAAAATCGGAGAGCGGGATCCCCGAAACGTTGGCAAAGCTCCAGAGCGGCAGCTCGTTCGCCCCCTGCTCGCCCACGACGAAGGAATGGACAAAAGAGCTGTCTACGCCGAGGTATCTGCCGACGAGCCGTTGGAGCCTTGCCGTGTCGAGGACGGTTCCGAGTCCGAGAACGCGCGACGCGGGGAAGAAAGCGCTTTCCTTTGCCGAAAGCGTGAGGATCTCCACCGGATTTGTCACAATGAGGAGGATCGCGTGATCGTTATAGCGCGCGATCTTCTCGGCAAGATCGGGGAAGGTGCGTATGTTTTCGAGATGGCGCGCGTGCTTGGTTTGAAATTTGCTTCCGTTGGTTGCAAGAATAATGAGGTCGCAGTCGGCAAGGTCGTAAAACTCTCCCGGGAAAACGTCGGTCGGAGAATGAAAGGGAAGACCGTAGGTCAGATCCGCGGCGTTCCCCTCGGCGCGTCGCCCCTCTTCGTCAATGAGGACGAGTTCGGAAAACCAATTTGTTTGCACGAGAGTGTAAGCAACGGTCGAGCCGACCGCGCCGCACCCCACAATGCCGCATTTTTGAAACGTCCTTGCAAAATTTCCCTGTTCCATAAAGGCTCCTTTTTGAGTTTGGTATAGATAGTATGCCTTTTTTGCATGGGTTTGAAACTTTTTTGGAAAAAATACTTGACAGGAGCGAACGCATATGATATACTCTGTAAAGTAAATTGCTTTACACCGTTTGCGAGGGCGAGAAGATGTTTGAAAAAAATCTGAAGATCGGCTATCTCCTCGATTTTTACGGCAATCTGCTTTCCGAAAAAAAGCGGATCGCGCTCGACCGCTATTATAACGACGACCTCTCGCTTGCCGAAATCGCCGAAGAGCTTGCAATTTCCCGTCAGGGGGTGCGCGAACTCATCAAGCGCGCCGAGGAAGAGCTCCTGTTTTATGAGGACAATCTTCGGCTTGAAGAAAAGTTCCGCAAAACGAAA
>CADBFJ010000120.1 GCA_902793915.1 uncultured Ruminococcus sp. | reverse complement strand
AAAACGCTCACCGATCTTTCCGGCGGGCGTTTTTATCATGTGTTCAAAGTTTTTGAAAGGGAAAAGGGTGTGGGGAGAGGGGAAACTTTTTGCAAAAAGTTTCCCCTCTCCCCACGGTCTTATTCTTTTTCCTTTATCCCTTAAAAGAACACGCCGCGGGCTTTTTCTTTGGTTTCTTGAGAGGCGGCGAAGGGGATGCGGGTGGTATAACCGTTCTTTGCGGCGACCATTTGTTTGACCGGCCAGACGAAGATTTCGCGGTTCCAGGTATTGACCGTATCGTTATAGACCTCGCGGGCGGCGGTGATTTCGCGCTGGAGGTAGCTATTCTGCTGCATTGCGTCGGCGAGCTCCTGATGCGCTTTGAGGTCGGGATACTGCTCGAAAGCGACATTGATGCTGCGGCTGATGCCGTCAAGCTGTGCGGAGGCTTCGTTTCTTGCTTCGTCGTCGGTCGAACCCGCGCGGTATTTTGCGACCTTGGTAAAGGTATCCTTATCGAGGTCGATCGCCTTGTCGAGCAGGCGCGCGCAGTTCTGGAGGATCTGGACGCGCTGTTCCATATAGTTATCAATCTGCGACGCGTCGTGCTGGAGCTTTTGCTCGAGCTGATGGAAATAGTTTTTGGCTTTGATCTTCATCACCTCAAAGATGATGCCGGGAATGATGCCGCAGATCCAAAGGAAGATCTCGAGGATGAGCGCGCCCGTGGATTTTTCCACAGGGATCTTCTTTGCGATGACGTTTACCTCTCTGCCGCCTTCGACGACGGGATCGTTCATTTCGTCAAGTCCGTTTGCCATAATGTTGTTCTCCTTTTGTTGATAGTTTTATTTTTGATCATCGTTGGGTTCGTCTTTTGGGATCTCGGTCACAAAGCCCTCTTTGCCGAGCGTGGCAAAGAGCCTGTGATAATAAACGTGCGGCGCTTTCGTCGCGTTCTTTTCGCGGAACTCGGGATCACGCAGGTCGAGCGCCTCGAGCGTAAGATCGGTCTCCTTTTCGATCGGGAGATACTCGAGCCAGGGGACGGGGACGGCGTGCATCCCGCCGTCGCCGCCGAGCATCGGGATAAAATCGGTGCGCGGCACTGCCCGATAGGAGTAGGCGACCACCGTAAGGTCGTCCGCGCCCTCACGCTTGTTCAGAAGGCGGGGTTTGAGGATGGCGGGCGTTGCGCTTTTTGGGTGGGCGAAGTAACGCTCGCCCAGTTTGTTGGCAAGCAGCTCGGCTTCGCGCGCCGTGTAGTTGCGGGGATACTGTTTTTGGTAGAGATATTCGCGCGGCTTGTTCTGCTGGTAGAGCGGGATCGAAAGCAGCGGCGCAAGGTCGAAATAAAAGCCCGTAAAGTAGTTGTGGTTAAACTCGAGAAAGGCTTTTTTGGAAAGCTCCAGATCGTAGGAAGCGTAGCGAGAGGTGTCGGTGTCCGGGTCCCAGGACTGCGAGTGCTCCGAGATGATATAATTGAGGCACTTGCGCTTGACAAAATCGAAATCATCGCCAAAGGGAGAACCGCCTGTCATGATGTCGAGCAGGTTCTTTTGCGCAAGAGGGGTAAAGAGCAGGCGGAACTGCACCTCGTGATCGCGCTCGGTGCCGTTGAAGATCGCGTCGAACTCCTCGTTTGCCATTTCGGTAAAGGAGACGTCCTTCTGCGCCTGTTTGCGGATCTTTTTGGCTTCGGATTTCACGAACGAGGCGCGCTGCTTTTCATTCATGCGCTCGGCGTGCGTTTTTTCGTGCGAGAAGGAGAGATCGGGGGCGGCGTCGTTGCCATAGACGAGGCGGGTCTCGGTCGAATAAAAGGGCTTGGGCTTGGTCACGCTCGCGGTCAACACCTGCGTGCGGACGCGGGTGTGCATTTTGCCGTCCGAGTCGCGGTAGGTCTCGGTCCAGGAGATGGTCAGGTGCCCGGTATAGACCTCTGTCCCCATGCGCATGATGCGGTGCTTTTCCACAAGGAAAGGGTTGCCGAGGATCTCGCCCGAAAGGAGTCCCAAAAGAGAGGCGTTTTCGCCGAGGCTCTCGCGTAGCCCGTATTTTCCGTTCATGTAATCGTAGCGGCGCATCTCAAAGCGCGGGTCGATGACGAGTTTCGGCACGGTTTTTTGGATCAGGTCGCTCGTCATGCCGCTATCAAAGAGCGCGAGCAGGGGAGCCATTTGCGCCTGCGCTTCTTTTAGAAGCTTCGCGGTCTTTTCCTCGGCGGTCGAAAGCGCTTCCTTCAGCGCCTTGATCTGCTTTTTCAGAACGGCGAAGATGAGAACGATCGACGCGACCGAGAGGACGAATGGAATGGCGATGACGAGCGCGTTTGGGATCGTGATGCCGTAAATGCCGACGGCAAGACCGAGAGAGAAGAGCACCCAAAGCAGGACGCGCAAGGTCTTTTTGCGCGAGAGCTTTTTGGAAACGCCTTCGGCTTCGGCTTTTTGCTTGCGGTAGGCGTCCGCGGTTTTTTTATTTTCTTCGCGGTCAATGCCGGACCGCTTGACGAGCTCTTCAAAAAGCTCTTCGGCGTTTTTCTTGAAATCCGCGCTGTAAAAATTTCGGTACGCGGCGGCGGGTTCAAGCAAGCGCTCGGCGTTTTGGTTCATAGGTTCACCTCCGTGGTGGAGTTACAGTCTATTAAAAGATCGGCTCAAAGATGTGCAGGAGCATGCGGGAGGGGCGGTGGCTACGCAGCTTTTTTGCGCGCTCGGGCGTGATTTCCTCCGAAACTTCGATGATCTCTTCAAAATCCTTGCGGATGGCGGCAAGACAGGGCGATTTTCCGATCACGGCACCGCACTCGTAGTGGTGAGTCAGACTC
>CADBFJ010000119.1 GCA_902793915.1 uncultured Ruminococcus sp. | reverse complement strand
TTCAACCTGCTCTGCGCACCCTGCTTTGCCGCGATGGGCGCCATCCGCAGAGAGATGAACAGCGCCAAATGGACCTGGTTCGCCATCGGATACCAGTGCGGCTTTGCCTATCTCGTGGCACTCATGATCAACCAGTTCGGTAACATCTTTATCGGGAAAGCGAACGCCGTCGGCATCATCTTTGCAACGCTTGCGCTGGCTGGCATTGTCTATATGCTCTTTTTCAAAAAGCAGAACGCAATGAAAACCGTCGCAAAACAGGCGGCTTAAAAACGAAAAACAAGGAGGCGCCAATATGACTTGGCTTGCAAATAACTGGGGAACCCTTGTGGCAATCGGCGTTGTGGCGCTTCTGATTGCCGGAGCGATCTTTGCGCTCATCCGTGACAAAAAGCGCGGCAAACGCGCTTGCGGTTGCAACTGCTCTTGTTGCGCCATGAAAGGCGCTTGCCATAAGAGCTAAAACAAACACAAAAAAGCGCGCCCGCAGGGTCTTCCCTGCGGGCGTGTTTGCGTTTATAAAACGATACAATCGTAGCGAATGACGTCGCCCGAGACTGTGTAACTCGGGGCTTTTCCGCCGAGTGCCGGCACGTTTTTTGGGCGCTTGACAAGGATCTTTTTCGGCTTTGCCGCAAGCGCGGCAGAAAGCATTCCCTCGCCGTTTTCTTCGGGACGTTCCAACAGTTGCAAAAGCTGAAACTTCTTTTTGATGAGTCCACTCTTCTGGCGCATCGGAAACATCGGGTCAAGGTAGACGACGTCGTATGCCCCGCAAGCCTTCTGCAAAAGCGGAATGCTGTCGCCGAAGATCGGCGTCATACGCGAGAGGATCGGGGCAAGCCGCTCGTCCTCCCTGCCCCTTTTCATTGCGTCGGCAAGGAGCGCATAAATCACCGGATTCTGCTCGCAGAGCGTGACGTAAAAGCCCGCGGCGGCAAGGAGAAAGGAATCCTCCCCAAGTCCTGCCGTGGCGTCAAAGAGGCGCGGCGATGCAAACGACTTCGGCTTTGCGGCTTTGACCAAAAGCTCTCCGCCGATCCTGTACTCTCTTGCGCGCGGCAAAAGAGCGCTGAAATCGCCTTGATAGGAGAGCGTTTCGTTCGAAAGGAACAATCCCTTGTCGGATAGAACAAGGTGCACCTCGGTTTCGTTCGGCTCTTCATCGACAGAGCAGAGAGAAAAACCGACTTTTTTAGCAAGTTCCTCTGCCCAAGTCTTTTCCCCGGAGGGAAGCAGATACAGCGTCATGCTTCGGCAAGTGCTTCCTTCACAAAGGAACTGCCGCCGACGGCGTAGATCTTCTCCCACGCGAGGTACTCGTCAAGGTTGGAAGAATCGACTCCACCGGTCGGGATAAACTTAATTTGCGGGAAAGGCGCGGCGAGCGCCTTCATGGCTTTAAGCCCGCCGTAGACGTTGGACGGGAAAAACTTGACAACCGTGATGCCAAGAGAGAGTGCCTGCATGATCTCGGTCGGGGTCACGCAACCGGGATAGTAAGGCACGCCTTTTTCCTTGCAGTAGAGCGCCACTTCCTCGGAAAGTCCGGGGGAAACGATGAATTTGGCTCCAGCCTTGAGCGCGCGGACGCACTGCTCTTTGTTGATGATCGTCCCCGCGCCGATCTCCATATCGGGGAACTCGGGAACAGCCAATTTGATCGCTTCCTCTGCACAGTCGGTTCTAAAACAAATCTCGGCGCAGAGAATGCCCTTCTTTTTGAGTGCCGAAAGCACTTTGGTGCGTTCTTCGACGCTGTTTAAGGTCACAACCGGAATGATGCGATTCATGAGAAACTCCTTTTTTCAAAAAAGCGTTATTGTTTCAGATAGTAGGTGTAGATCGAGGGCAAACCGGGCGAGCCCAATGCAAGCTCATCCGGAATCTCGTTCAAAAAGTGCAGACCCGAAACCGGGATTTTGTTCCCGCGAAAGAGCGACAGAACCTTACCGACCGTCACGCCGTCGATCTTGCAACCGATCATATCGGCTCCGTCCTTGATATAGAACACGCAGTTTGCGTCCTCTGCCTCCATGGTCAGATCGGAAAGAGAAACCTCTTTTGCGGTAAAATTCGGGCAAAAGCGGGCGAGGATCGCGCAGGTCTTTTCGCCGCGGACCTGTTCGACCGTCACGCGCTCGGTCGGCTCGGCGAAGATCATCGCGTACTGCGCCGAGGTTTTGACGTTCTTGACCACGATATCCGAAAACTCGCCCATGGTTCTCGGGCGCACCTTCGCGTATCGCGCGTTCTCTTCTCCAAAGCGGATTCCTGCCGCCGAGATGGCTTCTCCCGTGTCCTCCACGCCGTCTACGGTGATGTTTTTGATCGCGTAGCCGTCGGCGTTGAGCAGACGCACCAGAGCGCAACCGCAGGAAGATGCGCGGACGTTCTTTATCGTGATGTTTTGAATATCGTTGTGCTTGCCCTCAACCCGGATGAGCGCTCCGTCAAGACCTCCGTCCGAGAGCGCAGTGAGCGCGATGGTGTCGTCGCCGGTCATGCCGGTGATGTTCTGAATGGTAATCTCCTCGCAGCCGACGCGAATGTCAATCCCGTCGCGATTGGGAAGCGTTGCGTCCATGTGAAAATCAAGATTCGTAAGAAGCCCGCGGCGACAATAGTGGAAGCAGGTCGCCCACCAGCGGCTCTCGATGAAGGTGATCCCCTCGACCGAAAAATCGCGGACGTTGCAGAACCAGACGAGCAGATTGACCTTCATCGAAGGATAGTCTTCGGGGTGCTCGCGGCAAACCTTCTCGGTCATGCCGTTCGGGGTTCCGCCATCAAGCACAGCACCGTTTTTTCCCACAAGGTGGATTTCGCACTGCTCGCCGTCGAGCGTTGCACCGAAAGCCGTTGCGCAGTTTTGGTTGCGGAAGATGTTGTCGCGCACGCCG
>CADBFJ010000118.1 GCA_902793915.1 uncultured Ruminococcus sp. | reverse complement strand
GTCGTTTAGCGCATCGAGGTATCTGTGTCCGTAGCCGAAGAAATAGAGATCGGTCTCGGGGTTTCTCGGGTTCAGCCAACCGTCCTCATCGAGCGCAAGAGACGCGCTATCGTCAATGACAGAAAAGCCCTCGCGCGACATCACGCCATGCCCGAGTTCGATCTCGCGTTCCGGCTCGTCTTTGTGTTTGTAGTGCGTGCCATTGGTGTGGTCGAGCGTGCGATAGGTTCCCTTCAGATCATTGAGCTTTTGCCCGTACTTCCAGACCGCGCCCTCAATCTCCTTGACCGCAATCTTCAGTCCCTTGCCCGAAAAAGGCTTCTCGTCATAGGTGAGTAAGAGCTTTTCGGTCTCGAGAACGAGCTTTTTCCCCTTCTCCACGGTGAACGGAACGGTCGAAAAATCGCGGTGGATCACCGACTGCGTGGGGCGGTCTTCAAACACGCCACTCTCGCTGTATTCAAGCCGCAACAGCGAGGGGGTCAGAACCGTGATGCGGTACTTTTCGCCCGCAACGATCGATTCTTCTCTCGCTTTGCCGCTTGTCGGAAACTGATACTTCATCATGGTCATATACCTCCGGGGAAAGCTTGCTTTTATAGCTACTTTTATATTGTACCATTGAACAAGACATAGGTCAAGGGGGGGAAAGAAAATCCGCAGAGAAAGTACAAAAGTTTTTCGCAAGATGCGAACCCGTATTTGCTCCGCAAATCTCGCACTCTCGCCGGAGTGTATAACGGGATATTCGCCTGCGGCGAAGATCTTTGCTCCTTGCCGCTTACGAGCGAGCTCGACGCGCTCTGCGTCGCAAGATGCGAACCCGTAGCTTGCTTTGCAAGCCGAGTTCGCATCTTGGGTATCTCACCCCATACAAAAAAGCCCGCGGCAATGCCGTGGGCTTTTTTGTATGGGGTGAGATACGGGATTCGAACCCGTGACCTTCAGGGCCACAACCTGACGCGCTAACCAACTGTGCTAATCCCACCATATAAAACTGGCGTGCCTTGAGGGATTCGAACCCCCGACCTACTGCTTAGAAGGCAGTTGCTCTATCCTGCTGAGCTAAAGGCACATGCAAGAGAACTTTGCTTCCCAAACGGGAAGCAAAATTCTTTTTTGGAGCGAGTGATGGGAATCGAACCCACGCGGCCAGCTTGGAAGGCTGGAATTCTACCATTGAACTACACTCGCGCAACGGTGGTATTATACCACACGGATTTTCGTTTGTCAATAGAATTTTTGATTTTTTCTGCCCGTTTCGGGAGAGGCGAAAGCTCTCCCGAAACAAGCGGTTTTCTTTTAATAGAAGGTCGCCACTTCCTGCACGGGTTTGACCGCAAAGGAGGAGGATTTGACGTGTATCACAGGACCTTCGCCGCGGTAGAGTTTGTGCTTCTCAAGCCGCACTTCGCCCGTGATCGTGACCCAGTCACCGGTCTTGACAGAGCTTTCCTCGGCGCAAACGCAAACGAGC
The DNA here is from genome assembly GCA_902793915.1 of uncultured Ruminococcus sp. Taxonomy (GTDB): domain Bacteria; phylum Bacillota; class Clostridia; order Oscillospirales; family CAG-272; genus UMGS1865. The sequence goes on along the minus strand of CADBFJ010000118.1, from coordinate 1,447 downwards.
GGATGGTAGGCGATGTCGGCTTCGCAACAGGTCATAACATGCCGCCCTGCCAAAAAGCCGTTTTTGCCGATCAGGTTGTCCCTTGCCACAAGCCCCTTGAATTTGATCGTCTTGCCGGCATATTTCTGCATATCCTCCGAAAGATCGCGGTAAAAGACGGCATAATCGGCGTCCGCGATCTCCACGACCGGAGCGTCAAGGTCAAAGGGGAGCGGATCTTCAATATCGTCGTATTCAACGTGCCCGTCGGGATAGTCGTAGGTGATGGCGATCCTGCGAGAGATACCGCGCACAACCTTGTGAATTTCCTCTTTGTCGATGTTTTTTGGCGTGCGGTTGAGCACGATCATCTCGGCGTTGAGGAGCTTATCGACCATGAGCTGGCGCATATTGGTGTTGTAAGAAAGAAACGTGTTTGCATCAGCAAAGAGCATTTCCTGGTAGATCGCCCAATCCTCGGGCAGGTTGACGTAGAGGTTGTTCAGGTTCCACATCCCGTTGTACTCGATGATGACGCGGTCAATCTTGCGCTTTTTGCCGAGCGCGGTGAGGTTTTCTTTGGTAACGTCGCTTTCATTCTCGATCGTTTCGATATAGACGTTCTTCCCATAGAAGCGGGTGGGATCGTATTCCTCCTCGCCCTCCTCGCATTGAATGAGGAGCGTCTTCTCGCCCGAGTTGAAACGCTGGTCCTCCATGGATTCCTGAATGATGTGCGTCTTACCGCCGTCGAGGAACCCGGTAAAGAGATAAACAGGTAGTTTTGCCATAGTTACACTCCAAACAGCTTGCCGATGGCTTCTTCATTGAGCTTCGAGCCGATCACGCAGAGGCGACCGATAATGCCCGCGCTGCCTGTGCGAATGTCGGGCTCGCCGGGAACGTAGTCAAAGTGAATCCACTTGCCGTCGGTCCCCTCCACAATGCCTTTGGCGCGCAGCACGACGCCGTAGGTGCTCTCCTCCATAAGAGAGGTGAGAATGCTTTGCAGCTCGTCTTGCGAAAACTTTTTGGTGGTTTCCCTGCCCCAGCTGACAAAGACTTCGTCGGCGTGGTGGTGATGGTGATGATGGTGGTGATGATGGTGCTCATGCTCATCCTCGTCATCATCATCGTCATCATCGTGATGGTGGCAGGCGCAGTCGGGGTCGTCGCACTCATCGTCATCGTCATCCTCGACCTCTTCGGCAAGGCGGGCAAGCTCTTCCGCGATCGTGTCCTTGCGCTCCATGGCAGAGAGCAGTTGACCACCGTCCAGCGCGTCCCAAGGCGTGGTGACGATCACGGCGCCGGCGTTCTTCTCGCGCAAAAGAGCGACCGCCTCGGCAACCTTTTCGTCGCTTGCCTCCTGCGTGTGCGAGAGGACGATGCAGCCGGCGTTTGCGACCTGGTCGTTAAAGAATTCGCCGAAGTTTTTCATGTAGATTTTGCACTTTTTGACGTCGAC
>CADBFJ010000117.1 GCA_902793915.1 uncultured Ruminococcus sp. | reverse complement strand
CTTGCCACCGAGCTGGAAGCGCGCAAAACCGCCGTCGAAGAACGGCTGATGGAACTATACGAAATTATGGAAGAATAAAAAACGCGAGAGAAACTTTTTGAAAAAAGGTTTCTCTCGCGCTCTTTTCAAAAACCTTTATAAGGCTTTTTATTCGCGCGCCGGAAAGACGGCATTATTCTTTTGTGAAAAGTTTTTTCGGAAGGGGCGCGGGGGAACCTCTTTTTTTCAAAAAAGGGTTCCCCCGCATATTGTTTTTATCCTAATTTTGCAAGCGCGGCAATCACGCCGGAAAGGCTCTCTCTCATGTTCTCGAGCTTTTTGCGCTCGCCGTCAACGACCGCGGCGGGAGCTTTGGAGACGAATGCCTCGTTCGAGAGCTTTGCCTCCTGGCGGGCGATGCCCTCTTCGAGTTTCTTCTTCTCGTCGGCAAGGCGTGCGCGCTCCTTATCGAGATCAATGAGATCCGACAAGGGCAGATAGATGGTCGCCGAATCGGTGACGATCTGCGCGGCGTTGTCGGCAGAGACAAGCGCGTGGTCAAACTTCTTTGCCACTTCAACGTCGGATGCAGAAGCCAAGCGCACAAAGAAAGGATAGGTCGCATCGGTAAAGGATTCGGGATACTTGGTCTCGATATAGACCTTTGCCTTGCGCGACGGCGGCACGTTCATTTCGTTGCGGCGCAGGCGGATCGCCTTGATCGCGCCGATCACGCGGGAAAGCTCGAGCGTCTCGGCTGGATAGTTGCGAGCGTCATCGGCTTTCGGGAACGAGGTGATCACGATGCTTTCTGCATCCTCTTTCGTGTGCGGCAACGCCCGATAGATCTCCTCGGTGATAAAGGGCATGAAGGGGTGCAGGAGCTTGAGAATACCGAGGAGCACGTAAGCAAGTACGTTCTGCGCCACAAGATTCTCTTTGGTATCCTTTGCGGCAAGACGGCTCTTGGAAAGCTCGATATACCAGTCGCAGAAAATGTCCCAAACGAAGTCATAGACCGTCGAGAGCGCCACACCGACTTCATAATGATCGAGCGAGCTTGTCGCCACGGCGACCGTCCGATTGAACTCGGAAAGGATCCACTTGTCTTCAGGATCCAGATCCTTGTCGTCCGGGAGTTTCACTTCGTCAATCGAAAGGTTCATGCGGGCAAAGCGAGAAGCGTTCCAGAGCTTGTTGGCAAAGTTGCGCGCGGCTTCGATCTTTTCGTCCGAGAAGCGCATATCGTTTCCGGGCGAGTTGCCGGTCGAGAGCGCAAAGCGGAGCGCGTCGGCGCCGTACTTGTCGATCACTTCCAAAGGATCAATGCCGTTGCCGAGCGACTTGGACATTTTGCGTCCCTTGGCGTCGCGCACAAGCCCGTGGATAAAGACGGTGTGGAAGGGCTCTTTGCCCATCTGTTCCAGTCCCGAGAAGATCATTCTCGCCACCCAGAAGAAGATGATGTCATATCCCGTGACCAGGACGCTGGTCGGATAGTATTTGGCAAGGTCGGCGGTTTTTTCGGGCCAGCCGAGCGTCGAGAAGGGCCAGAGTGCCGAGGAAAACCAGGTGTCCAGCACGTCCTCTTCCTGCTCAATCTTCGTACTTCCGCACTTCGGGCATTTGGTCACGTCGTCACGCGAGACCTCCATGTGCCCGCAATCGCGGCAATAGAAGGCAGGGATCCTGTGCCCCCACCAGAGCTGACGCGAGATGCACCAGTCGTGGACGTTCTCCATCCAGTTGATATAGATTTTGGCAAAGCGTTCGGGCTCAAACTTGACTCGTCCGTCCTTCACCACTTCGAGCGCCGGTTTTGCAAGCGGTTCCATTTTGACGAACCATTGATCCGACGTGATCGGCTCGACCGTCGTGTGGCAACGGTAGCAGGTACCCACGTTGTGCGAATGCGGCTCGACTTTAAGAAGATACCCTTCTTTTTCCAGGTCGGCAACGAGCGCTTTGCGCGCTTCGTAGCGATCCATGCCCTCGTACTTTCCGCCGTACGCGTTGATCGTCGCGTCGTCGTTCATGACCTTGATGATCGGCAGGTTGTGGCGTTGCCCCACGAGGAAGTCGTTGGGGTCGTGCGCGGGCGTGATCTTCACACAGCCGGTTCCAAAACCGATCTCGACGTAGTCGTCGGCAATGACCGGGATCTCTCTGCCCACCATTGGCAGGATCAAGGTCTTGCCCACGAGGTGCTTGGTTTTTTCATCGTTCGGGTTGACCGCAACGGCGGTGTCTCCGAACATGGTCTCGGGTCGGGTCGTTGCGACCTCGACATAACCGTCCTCACCCTTGATCGGGTACTTGATGTGCCAAAAATGCCCGGGCTGTTCGGTGTATTCGACCTCGGCGTCCGAGAGCGCCGTCGTACACTTGGGACACCAGTTGATGATGCGGTTGCCGCGATAGATCAGCCCCTTTTCGTAGAGGTTGACAAAGACCTCGCGCACGGCTTTGGAACAGCCCTCGTCAAAGGTGAAGCGCTGACGGCTCCAATCGCAGGAAGCACCGAGCTTTTTGAGCTGCCCCGTGATGCGGGCTTCGTATTTATCCTTCCACTGCCAGACGCGTTCGAGGAATTTTTCGCGCCCGAGATCGTAGCGGGTCAGTCCCTCCTCAACGCGAAGACGCTCCTCGACCTTGATCTGCGTGGCAATGCCCGCGTGGTCGGTCCCGGGAACCCAGAGCGTGTTAAAGCCCTGCATTCTCTTGTAGCGGATGAGGATATCCTGCAGCGTTTCATCGAGCGCGTGCCCCATGTGGAGCTGTCCCGTCACGTTGGGGGGCGGGATCACGACCGAGAAATGCTCGGCAGAGTTCTTCACGTCTGGCGTAAAGTAACCCTTCTCGCACCACTCGGCATAAAGCCTGTCCTCAAACGACGAGGGATCGTAGGTTTTTGAAAGTTCTTTGTATTGTTCCATAAGGCTCTCCTTTGGTTTATTACAA
>CADBFJ010000116.1 GCA_902793915.1 uncultured Ruminococcus sp. | reverse complement strand
TTTCGCTTGTAAGGCGGCGCGCCGAAAACTCGGCGTCGGGAGAAAGCCCGAAGGTGTGTTTTGCATAAGGATAGTCGGAGAGAGCGCGTCTTGTTTCTTCGTCGTCGGCATTGTAGAGGACACCGTCCTCGCTTGCGCGCAGAGCGAATTTTAAAAAGGATCGCCGCACCTCGTCCATGCTGTGGAAGTAATCGACGTGATCCAGCCCGATGTTGAGGATCACCGCGAGCGTGGGATAAAATTCAAGAAATGAATCCATATACTCGCAGGCTTCAAACAAAAAGGTTTCTCTCTCCTTGCCGATCACGCAGGGATCACCGCCGTATTTGGGAAGCGGTGCGCCGCAAAGAACCGTGGCGTCGCCCGCCGCAAGGAAGATCTCGGCGCCCATCGCCGTGGTCGTACTTTTCCCATGCATTCCCGAGATACCGATCCTGCGGCGGAACGAGGACATGAGATACCCCATGTAGTCGGCGCGCGAAATGCAGGGAATGCCGCGCGAGAGCGCCGCTTGATATTCTGGATTTTCGCGGGAAATGGCGACCGTGTAAACGAGCGCATCGTAATTGCGGATGTTTTCGGCTTTGTGCTCACGGAACAGTTCCACACCGAGAGACGCAAGCCTTGCAAGCGCCTCACCCTCTCCGCGATCCGAGCCGCCTACGGCATAGCCCGCGTTGAGTGACAGTTCGGCGAGCGCCGACATACTCACGCCGCCCACGCCGACAAAAAAGAGACGGCGGCAGGAAGAAAGCATCCCCCGGATGCGTTCGGGTCCGTAATTGGTATTTTCCAAAGACATGATCTCACCTACTTTTGTTTGGCTTTTTTTGCCGAAAAACAGCGATGTCTGACGATCAAAAACGAACCGAAAAGGTTATGGCAGAACCCTGTCGGTCATGTTCACAAAAAGAACTTGTTTTGTTTGAATAAACTTCACATTTTGGATTTATACTGAATTTGCAAAAACAAAAAGACGGAAGTCAAAAGAAAATCGGAGGAAAGTTTATGCAAATTACAGACATCAAAGTCAGAAAGCTGTTTGACGAGGGTCCCATGAAGGCAATCGTCTCGGTCACATTCGACGGACAACTGGCGCTCCATGACATCAAGGTCATTCACGCAAGAGATAAATTCTTTATCGTTATGCCCTCCAGAAAGAATCCGGATGACACCTATCGGGATATCGTACATCCCATCAACGCGTCCTTCCGCGCCATGCTGGAGTCGGCAGTAATTGCCGCCTACGAAACGGCGCTGACTGAAGCCGCAAACGCACCCGAGCGTGTGGGAGCGCCCAATGAGGATCCGCTAATCTTCTGATACCGCAAGAGAACCCCGCGGGGTTCTCTTTTTTTGTTTCAGAGCCTACCGTGCGAGAAGAGGACGCTTTTCTTTTCAAGTGTCAGCATTCCAAAGTCACCGTTTTTGAGGCTCCCCGGGTTGAAGATCCACATCGGCTTTTGCAAAGAGGGCAGGCTCCCTGCCGGAAGATACTCCTCCAGCGGCTTGTGGGTATGACCGTACAGAACAATATCGGCTCCGCGTTCGATCCCCGCCGAAAGCAGCCCCGAGATGCCGCTTTTTGCGCCGAACAAGTGTCCGTGGGTCAAAAACAGCGTATGCCCCGAAAGCGCAGTCAGACACTCGAGCGGCGGAGTTCCCTCTCCCGGATAGTCGCAATTTCCGCGCACGGCATAAAGCGAAAGCCCTTGCGGGAACGCCGCCCGCCGCAGATCCATCACGCCGTCGCCGAGAAAGAAAATGCCGTCGGGAAGCGTCGGCTGCCGCAAAAGGATTTCTTCCATTCCGCGGCGGTTTCCGTGCGTATCCGAAAAAATCAAAAACTGCATGGGTCGCTCCTCATATCAAAACTCACTTTTATTATAGCAGTCAAAGCGGTTTTTGTCCAGTGTCGAAAAAAAGAAAGCACACTTTTTTCATTTTTTTCATATCCTTTTCTTGTAACCATTCCAGAGAAGGAGGACTTTTTCCATGCAACTCGATAAACAGAAGCTCGCTTTGCTCTTGGCACTTCCCGACAGCGCGCTTACGCAGATCGTAACCGACCTTGCAAAAGAAGCGGGCGTCTCGCCCGCCTCTCTTGGCTTTGACCCCACGCAAATCTCCAAATTGCGCGCGGCACTCGCGGGGGCGAGCGACAAAGATCTCGCCGAGATCAACCGCCTGTTAAACGAGAAAAAGCAGGGATAACGCTATGGAAAACGAACAGGAAAGTAGTGCATCTCCGCTTCCCATGGATCCTGCAAAGCTCGAACAAATCAAAGGACTGCTCGCCGGCGGCGAAGCCAAAACACCTTCTCTAGACGGCATTTCGTCTGTCCTCTCAAATCCCGATCTTTTGGCAAAACTGCCGCAGGTCATGGAAGTCTTAAAACCCATGTTGGGGCAAGCGCAGGCGCCGAGCGCTCCAAAGCCGCCCTCGCCCGAAGAGGAACGCGACAGACTTCTCCTTTCGCTTTGTCCGTTTCTCTCAAAAGAGCGGCAGGAAACGCTCGAAGCGATCTTAAAGCTCTCCAAACTCGGAGAAGTCTTGAAACAACTTTCTTAAAGGAGGCGCAAGATGTATTCTCGATCTTACAGCACCGAGGGGCGTCCCTTTCGCCTCCCACCCCACTATGGCGGAAGCGCATTTCAAGGCTCCCATTGCCCCGAGCCACCCCCGGCGATGAAAGAAGCGCCACTCGAGGGGATTCTGCAACCCTTGCAATCGCTCTTTGGCTCCTCTCTCGCTTCCCCCGGGGCGCCCGGATTTGACGAGTTGCTTCTCCTCGGGCTCATTTTTCTGCTTTCGGGAAGCGAACGCGGCAAAGAGGTCATTCCGATCCTTGCGCTTCTCCTCTTTGTTTGAAAAGTCTTGCTTTTTGGCGCCGTCTGTGCTATGATAAAATAAAGTATCCAATGATAAGGAAATTTCATGAAAAAGCGAACGAGT
>CADBFJ010000115.1 GCA_902793915.1 uncultured Ruminococcus sp. | reverse complement strand
CGGATAGCGGATCAGCCCGATACAGGTTGTGAGCAGGGTGATCAAAAGCACCAACAACAGCGCCTTTTGCAAAAACGGAGTGAAGGTCGGCTTTTTCTTGACCAGATAGTAGCCGAGCAGCATCGGCAGAAGTGCGAGGAGCACTTGATATCCCCATAGCAAGGTATCTGCGGAGCGCGAAAAAGAGAGCGCCTCCAACAGGATCAAGGGTAGCAAAAACAAGAGATAAGAAAGCAGGTTTTCCATGCCGCCCGAAAGAAACAAAACGGCAAAAACGAGCAGGACGAGCAACATATAAGCGTAGGTGGAAAGGTAGTCGCTGACGATCTGCGGCACGATCGGCGTTACGGTGTAGATGATGATAAAAGCAATCAAGATCCCAAAAAGAGAAACTTTGGCTTTTTTGGGGCGCTTTACCGCGTCGATCTGGTTCATCTTCCGGGGATCTCCTTTCCGATAAAGTCAAGCAGCTTTTTTGCCTGCGTCGCGTTGGTTTTGTTGGCGAGAACGAAAGCGCGGGCGGACTTTCCTTTTTCGAGCCTCTCGTCAAACGGGAGTGCAAAGACCTTTTGCAGAGCCTTGCAAATGCCGTTTTCACTGTCGTCCTCGATGAGATAAACATAAGGGTGATACTCTTTTGGCATTCCCGGCAGGTTTGTCGTAAGCAGAGGCGTGCCCGAAACCATGTATTCCATGTTTTTGGACGGGAAGGAGTACTTGGTATATTCGGGAGCAGTGGGGCGGGGATTGACAAGAAGAGAAACGCGATGCTCCTTCTCCACGATCTCGCTGTTCTTGCACACGCCGAAGTACTTGACCGAAGCGTTTTCCGAGGAGATCTTTTGCAGCTCCTCCCGATAGTCGCCGTCGCCGTAAATGTGCAGTTCCGCGTTCTCAAGACAAGCGGCAAGGAACCCCTTGACCAACTGCTCAATGCCGTAGAGCCTGCAAACGCTGCCGGCATAAAGGATCACCTTTTTGCCGGTGGTTTTTTCGATGCTCTCGTCGGAAGAAATCGGCAGATCTTTACCGTTGACCTGACCTTCCAGGACGATGTGAGGTCTTCCCTTTTTGTTGACCCGTTCGTTCATTTGCTCGGTCAGAAGTAAAAAGCCGTCGACAAGCGAGAAGAGTTTATTGTTGAACTTCCGCAGGATGCCGCCGCCCATCATGTCGGGCAGGTCGGTGACGATCGTCACCATCGGGATGCGGCGCAGTTTGCAGGCAAGCGTCATGCCGAAGGCGTTGGCGATGTTGAGACAATCGCAGATCGCCGCCGTTTTTTGCTTCTTTTTGCGGAAAAAGAGAACCGAGAAGAAGGAGCCGAAGAAGATGCCCGCCTGACGGAACAGGGGCAGGTTCAGCGTGGTAAAATAGCGATAACGCACGCCGTCCTCCACTTCGTTTTTCTCGTGGACAATCAGGCGCTTTGTGACTTCTCGGTTGACCGGAAGCCCTGATAGACAGGTGACGCGAGCGCCGTTTTCGGCAAGCCCTCTGATCAGGAGCCCGTGGTATTTTTGGTCGGGTTGCAGAATAGCGACTTTTTTCTCTGCAACGATTCGATTGTAGGTACTGTCGGTGCAGTTGGAAAAGCCGTATAAGATCTGCATTTAAAGACTCCTGTAGTCGATTTTTTCTTCGTCCGAAAATTGTTCCAGGCGCGAGAGCGCTTTGCCGCAGGGGACGCCGTCGCGGAATTCCACGCGGTCGATGAGCAGTCCGTTTGCGTCGTAGTCGGGATGTACCATAAGCTCGGTCACACCGGGGATTCCACAGAGCAGAGCGTCGGCAAGAGAGCCGAAGTACTCGGTTGTCTTCATGCCGTTTTTGTGCAGGCGATTATTAAAGCGCTTTTTGACGATGCGCTTGTAGAGCTTGATTTTTCCGAGGTTGCGGTGCAGACGGATCTTTTCGATTCCGTTTTCATGGCAGACGCGCAGGACGATCGGAATGAGGAAGGGCCCTGTGTGAATGTGGTGGTGCGAATCGGCATGGGTGAGCGTAAGACCTGCGTCGGTGAGCCGTTTGACCTGCGCCGAAAGTTCTTTGTAGACCGCGTTCTCCTCCTCTTTCGTGAGCGGATGCAGGCGGTCGGGGTGTTTGTGGAATCTTCCGTTTTCGACAAAGGCGGGGCAATTCTTCATCTCCCCGGTGAGAGGAATTCCCTCGGTCAGATTGAAGTGAATGCCGATGCGATCAAAAAAGCCTTCTTCTTTGGCAAGCGCGAGTGCTTCGTCGAGCCACTCGCCGGTTGCCATCGCGGTCGTGTCGGTGATAAGCCCTTTTCGGAAGGCTTCCGCGATCGCGCGCGAATTGTGCGGGGAGAGGCCGTAATCGTCGGCGTTTACAATGAGTTTCATATCGTCTCCAGTGCGGCAAGTTGACACTTTGCCATGTTTTCAAGCGTGTAGGGTTGAATAGTTGCGAGCGCTTCTTTTGCCATGCTTGCGCGTTTTTCGGGATTTTCCAGAAGCTCGCGTGCGCGTTCGCAAAGCGCGGCTTCGTCGCCCATGGGCGTGCGGTATCCGTTTTCGCCGTCGCGGATGAGTTCGAGACTTGCAACGCAGTGGTCGGATGCCACGACCGGCAGCCCGGATGCCATGGCTTCGTTGAGCACAAGCCCCCAGACGTCATAGCTCGTCGGGTGGACGAAAAGATCGGCGGCGCGGTAATAGTTTCGCAACTCAACCGGTGTGTGGAAAGGTTCGAGGATCACATTGGAAAGCTTTTTTTCTTTGATGATCGCGCGATAGGTTTCCTCTTCCCTGCCGCCGCCCACGAGGAGTAGGTTGCAGTCGGTCGGCATATTTGCCCAAGCAGAGACGAGTTCTCCGTAGCGCTTGAGTGGGATGAAACGCCCAACGCCGATGGCGAGCTTTCCTTCAACCGGAAGCCCGAGCTGTTCTCTCAAAGCGCGTTTTTCTTCTTTCGAGAGCGGCGCGTCCACAAAATCTTC
>CADBFJ010000114.1 GCA_902793915.1 uncultured Ruminococcus sp. | reverse complement strand
AAGAAAAAGCCGACCTTCACTCCGTTTTTGCAAAAGGCGCTGTTGTTGGTGCTTTTGATCACCCTGCTCACAACCTGTATCGGGCTGATCCGCTATCCGCTTGCCTCAAGAACGCTTGCCACCATCGAATCTTCCGATTCCGCCGTGCTCCGGTTGTATAACTATAACAACATCGGCGGGTATGATTTTGTTTATTACATCGTCCTGCTTTATCCCGTCCTGATCCTTGCCCATAAGCAAAAAAAGGTGGGGCGCTTCGTTATGATCTTGGGAGCGGTCGCCGCAGTTACGTTGTCGCTTCTCTCGGAATATACCACGGCGTTTCTGCTCGTCCTGCTCTCTTCCGTTTTCCTTCTCTTCCGTCGCAATTTGACGATCAAGCGCATCCTCCTGTATAGCTTTTTGGGATTGCTCCTGTTCACTTTGCTGGGGTCGCTTTTCTCCCGATTTCTTGTGTGGTTGAGCAACACCGTGCAAAGTGAAGAAATGGCTTACCGCCTCTACGACCTTTCCAAAGGGTGGGGGGGGCTTGAAAACAGTGAAGACGCTCGCTTGCCGCTTTACTTAAAATCTCTCTCTTCCTTTTTGGAGGCGCCTCTTTTTGGGTCGCTTTTGTCCCGCACAAAAGGGGTGGGCGGACACTCCTTTTTTCTGGATTCTCTGGTTCATTACGGTTTGTTCGGCGGCGCGATCCTGTTTCTCATCTACCGCAAAATCTACCGCACCTTCTTTCTGCCCTATCAAAAACAACCTACCTTTGGCTATGTGTTTTGGATCTTTTTGCAAACTCTCATTTTGCCGCTCTTTTTGACCGCCATCTACGGCACGGACGAAGCGCCTTTGGCAAATCCCGCAGAACAGCCGGAAGTGCAACCCGAAACCGCAACGCAAACGCTGCCGCAACGCACACCTTTCCGTAGGAGGTTCTGACCATATGAAACTTCTCTGGATCACCAACACCGCACTCGGTCCTTTGGGCAAGCGGCTTTACGGAAAACGGCAGGGCGGACTTTGGATGGATGCGCTCCTTGCCGATTTCAAGCAAAGCAAAGAGCTCTCGCTCGTCGTGGCAACTACGGCAAAAGTCAAGGAGCCACTTCGGATCGAGGAAGACGGGATCGTCTATTACGCGCTTCCCGACGATCTCCCGCTCTTTTATGACGAAAACAGACCGAAAAACAAAGCCGCTTGGCGCACCCTGCTCGAAGCCGAGCGCCCCGACCTCATTCAGGTATGGGGAACCGAGTTCTCGCAAGGGCTTTGCGCACTGCGCGAGGCAGGGAATACCCCTTCGGTCATTTACATGCAGGGTTATCTTGGTTCGATCTCGCGGCACTACTTTGCCGGCATGACCGAAAAAGAGCTTAACTACGCAGTCAGTTTCCGCGATATCCTTCGCCGCGACACCATCCGCCGCCAGCAAAGAGTTTTTGCCGAGCATACCAAAAAAGAGGCAGAGATGTTCGCGCTCTCTCGTCGCATCATCAGTGAAAACGAGTGGTGCAACATGAGCGTGCGCGCGGTTGAGCCGAGAGTAAATGTGTATCACTGCCCCTTAAGCGTCAACAAAGCGTTTGCCGCTGTCGAATGGAAGCAAAGCGGGATCGAACCGCACAGCATCATGGCGACCGCTTCGGGCTACCCACTCAAGGGGCTGCATATGCTTCTGCGCGCCGTCGCGCTCATCAAGAAAGCATATCCCGATGTAAAGCTCTACGTCCCCGGCACGAAACTTATAACGAACGGCGGAATTTCGGCAAAGCTCCGCCGCACCGGATATACCAAATACATTGAGCGCCTCATCGCAGAGCTTGACCTTTCCGAAAACGTCGTTTGGCTCGGTCCGCTCTCGCAAGAGGAACTTGCAAAACAATACGCAAAAACGCACGTGTTCGTGCTTTCTTCGTCGATCGAAAACCATTCCAGCTCGCTCAAGGAAGCTATGATGGTCGGCGTCCCCTCGGTCGCATCGATCGTCGGCGGCGTCCCCGAATACGTCACCCACGGCGAGAACGGATTTCTCTATCGTTTTGAGGAATACGAGATCCTGGCGGGATACGTGGAACGCCTTTTTGCAGACGATAAACTCGCTGAAAGCTTCTCGGTCGCCGGTAGAGAAAAAATGCTCGCTCTGCACGGAGCCGAAAAAACCTCCGAGCTCATTTTGAAGATCTATCGGGAAATCCTGGAGGAAAAAGCATGAAAACCGTTTTGGTAACCGGAACTTTAGGGCTTTCCAAGCTCGTTGCGGACAAATTTTCGTCCGAAGCGGATTTTTCCGCCTCGATGCTTGATCTTTGGGGCGACGATTGGAAGACAGCCGACCTTTCGGGCTACGATTCGATCGTCCACGTCGTCGGCGTCACGCCGCAAACCGTCAAAAACGAAGCGGACTACGAAAAAGTCAATGTCGTTCTGACTGAGGAGCTTGCCAAGCGCGCAAAAGCCGCCGGTGTGGGACAATTCGTTTTTATCAGTTCGATGGCGGTATATGGCGCCGAGCAGACCATGGATCCTCTCGCCGGAACCGTTACCGAAAATACCCCTTGCCGCCCAAACTCAGAATACGGAAAAAGCAAACTACGCGCGGAAGAACTTCTCGACGCTTTGAAAGATCAAAATTTTTCGGTCGCTTCAATCCGCGTTCCCAGCATTTACGGAAAGGGAAGAACCATCTACCTCGACCAATACCGCTACCTTGCCGACAAACTTCCGGTCATTCCGGATGCTTTCCGAAGCTGCTACAAAAGCGCCCTTTGTGTGGAAAACTTGTGCGAGCTGATCTTTCTCATTGTGAAAGAAAATGCCGCAGGCGTGTTTTGTCCCGACGATGGAGAGATCTCCGCGGTCGCGTTTTGCAAAGCAATCTATCCACAAAAAAAGACGTCCCGTCTGCTCGGCATCGGCATGGAACTGCTTCTGAAAAAGAACGAACGCATCCGCGATTACTACGGTGCGGTCTGTTATTCCCGCGCACTCGCAAACTGTTTTGACGGCGCCTATCGGATAAAATCCTATCAAGAGGAAATTGCAGATGCCTACAAAAACTAATTTGACCGTTACCTTTTTCTCCAACTTCCTTTTGCACCATCAAACGCCCTTCTGCGAGGCAATGGTACGCCTTTTGGGAGATGGATTCCGCTTCGTTGCAACCGAGCCAGTACCCAATGATCGTCTGGCACTGGGCTATCACGATTATACGAAAGCCCCTTACGCCATCAACGCCTACGAAAGCCCCGAAGCAAAAGAGGAGGCCCTTCGCCTTGGTCGCAGCGCCGACGTCGTCATCATCGGCTCGGCACCGGATGAATATGTGAGAGATCGTCTTGCAGAGAACAAACTCACCTTCCGCTATTGGGAACGCTTTTTCAAAAACGGAAGATGGCACATCCTTGATCCGCGCGTGTTTCTCTCTTGTTGGAAACTCCACACGAGGTATCGCAAAAAAAATCTCTATATGCTCTGCGCCAGCGCCTATACCGCGCCCGATTGCCGCTTTATCTTCGCTTACCCAAACAAAACCTACAAATGGGGCTATTTCCCCGCGGTAAAAGCCTACGATTCGATTGACGAAATTCTACAAAACAAAAAGAGAAACTCGATCCTTTGGGTCGGTCGCATGATCGATTGGAAGCACCCCGAAGCCGCTTTGAAAATCGCAAAACGCCTTTACGACGAGGGACATGCGTTTCAAATGAATCTCATCGGAACCGGCGCAATGGAACGTGAACTAAACGCCTTTATCGCGCAAAACGATCTTTCAAGTCGCGTGCATCTGCTCGGCGCTATGCCGCCCGAAGAAGTCCG
>CADBFJ010000113.1 GCA_902793915.1 uncultured Ruminococcus sp. | reverse complement strand
GCTCCCGCCGGCATAATATGGTCGGTCGTGATGTTGTCGCCGACTTTTAAGGTCAATTCTGCCGAGATGCTGTCGGTCAGCGGGTGACTTTCGGGAAACTTCCCGATGTTGGGTCCGCGCAAAACTTCGATGCTCTTTGCCTCTTCGGGTGATGCGGGAGAGAGCACCGCGCTGTCGTCAATGCGGAACGCGTCGGGCAAAGTCACGTCGGGCGCTTTGCCGAGCAGGCGCGGATCGGTGATCTCCCCTGTCAGAGCCGCCGCCACGGCGGTCTCGGGAGAAACGAGATAGACCTTTGCGTCGCGCGTGCCGCTTCTGCCCTCAAAATTGCGGTTGAAGGTACGCAGGCTCACGCCCGCCGAGTTGGGAGAAAATCCCATGCCGATGCAGGGACCGCAGGCACATTCGAGCACGCGGGCGCCCGAAGCAAGAATATCGGTCAAAGCGCCGCAGTCGGCAAGCATCGAAAGCACCTGCTTCGATCCCGGGGAGACCGAAAGGCTCACCGAAGGGTCGATCGTTTTCCCCTTCAAAAGCGCAGCAACCTTTAGGAGATCGTAAAGAGAAGAGTTGGTGCAGGAACCGATGCAAACCTGATCCACCTTCGTCCCTTTGAGGCTTGCCACAGTCACGACGTTGTCAGGGCTGTGGGGGCAAGCGATGAGCGGTTCAAGCGTGGAAAGATCAATGTCGATGACGCGATCGTAGATCGCGTCGGGATCGGAAGAGAGCGGTCTGAAATCGGCTTCCCTCCCTTGGGCTTTGAGGAATTTTCTCGTCACCTCGTCCGAGGGAAAGATCGAAGTCGTGGCGCCAAGCTCGGTACCCATGTTGGTAATGGTAGCGCGCTCGGGAACCGATAGGGTTTTGATCCCCTCTCCACCCCACTCGACGATATAGCCCACGCCGCCCTTGACCGAAAGGATCCGCAGAATTTCAAGGCTGATGTCCTTGGCTGTTA
Source organism: uncultured Ruminococcus sp. (assembly GCA_902793915.1). Classification (GTDB taxonomy): domain Bacteria; phylum Bacillota; class Clostridia; order Oscillospirales; family CAG-272; genus UMGS1865. Next base: position 3,322 of record CADBFJ010000113.1, on the reverse strand, counting down.
CAAAAGGGCGAAGTTTCCCGATCAGGTTGACTTTGATCATTTTGGGCATCGTGATATAGTAAGCGCCGCCGCCCATGGCGACCGCCACGTCAAGTCCGCCCGCGCCGAAGGCGAGCATCCCGATGCCGCCGCCCGTGGGGGTGTGGCTGTCCGAACCGATGAGTGTCATGCCCGGTACTCCGAAGCGTTCCAAATGCACCTGGTGGCAAATGCCGTTGCCCGGGCGCGAGAAATAGATGCCGTGCTTTTTTGCCACCGACTGGATATAACGGTGGTCATCGGCGTTTTCAAACCCCGACTGCAGGGTGTTGTGGTCAATATAAGCCACGCTTTTTTTGGTCTTGACGCGATCGACCCCCATGGCTTCAAATTCGAGGTACGCCATGGTGCCGGTAGCATCCTGCGTCAAGGTCTGGTCGATGCGAAGAGCAACTTCCTCACCGGGCACCATAGAGCCCTTAACAAGATGGTCTTTGATGATTTTTTGCGCAATGGTAAGTCCCATGTTCAGTTCTCCTTGAGAATGTTGTCTTTAGCGTTCTGGATGTGCAGGCGCACCGTTTCTCCAACGAGGAGCAAATCGCGTGCGGCGACCGCTTCGTAGATCATACGGTGCTCTTTGACCGATGCTTCGGCGCGGCTTCCTTTTTGCAAAGAGGCTTTGCGGAATTTTTGCACCTTGGTATGGAGCGGCATCAGCACGTCGTAATAGACCGCGCTCCCGCAATAGCGGTAGAGCTGTTCGTGGAAACTGCTGTCCATCGCCTTGATGCGCTCGGCGTCTTTCTTTTGCAGGAAGAATTCCTGCATTTCCAGCGTCTCGCGAAGCGCTTTCAGTTCTTCGTCGGTGATACGCTCGGCGGCGCGTCGCGCCGCGATCGGCTCGATCTCAAGGCGGATCTCGTAAATATCTTCGAGGTCCTCGGTGGTCACGCCGAGGATGCGGATGCCCTTGCCGGTACTTTCCACAAGATGCTCCTGCTCGAGTCTGCCGAGCGCCTCGCGGATCGGCGTGCGGCTGACGCCGAGGTTTTCGGAAAGGATGCTCTCGGTCAAAATCTCGCCGCGCTGATAGGTGCCGCAGAGAATTTCATGTTCCAGGCGGTCAAAAACCTGTTGCGAAAGAGAAAATGTTTTATGTTCCATGGCTTATTCCTCACAGTCTGCGAAAACGTCCGCCCGAAAGTTCCTCGAGTTTGCCTTCCACTTCGGCAGCCGAAAGAGAGGTCTGACGTCCGTCCTCGTATTCTTTGTCGATCCAGGCTTTGAGCGAGGCGACGATCGGGTCGTGCTTTTCTATCCGCTCGGATTCGGAAAGCCGATAGGTCTCGTTGATCCAATAGGCGATGCCGGCAAGACCCGAGGTCTTTCCGAGCATGACGGTCGCGGCGCGTCCGAGCAGTTTTTTGGTATCAAAAATGTTGTAGATCTCTTCGTCTTTAAGCAGCCCGTCGGCGTGGATCCCCGCGCGCGTCATGTTAAAGCTCGAACCGACGAAGGGGGTCATGGGCGGGATCTTGTAGCCGATCTCGTGCTCAAAATACTCGGCAATCTCGGTGATGACCGTGGTATCCATGCCATCGAGAGAACCGCGCAGACCCGCATACTCAAAGACCATGGCTTCGAGCGGCACGTTGCCGGTGCGCTCGCCGATGCCGAGCAGCGAGCAGTTGACGCCCGAAGCACCGTAGAGCCATGCCGTTGAGGCGTTGGCGACCGCTTTGTAAAAATCGTTGTGGCCATGCCACTCGAGCATTTCGCTCGGCACGTCGGAATAATGCTGCAAGCCGTAGACGATTCCCGGGACGCTCCGCGGGATCGCCACTTCGGGGTAAGGCACGCCGTAGCCCATCGTGTCGCAGGCGCGAATCCGTACCGGGATACCCGCTTGCTCGGAGAGCTTCATCAGCTCATTGACGAAGGGGACGACAAAGCCGTAAAAATCGGCTCTTGTGATATCTTCGAGGTGGCAGCGCGGCATGACGCCGGCTTCAAAGGCGTCCGAGACCGCCGCAAGATAATGCTCCATGCACTGCTTGCGGGTCATTTAGGATACCCGTCTCGCGGATACCGAGGTCTTTGACCAGCTTGAAATCCTCGCGGCTCGCGCGGATCCATGTTGTGATCTCGGGGAAACGAAGCCCCAGTTCCTGGCACTTTTCAACCGCTTCCCTGTCCTTTTTGCTGTAAACGAACAGTTCGGTCTGGCGAATGATGCCGTAGGGACCACCCAGCTTGGAGAGCAATTTGTAAAGGTGGACGATCTGATCCACCGTGTAGGGCTCGACCGATTGCTGACCATCGCGGAAGGAGGTATCGGTGATCCAGATGTCCTCGGGCATCCCGATCGGCACGCGCCTGTGGTTGAAGGCGACGCGCGGCACTTCCTCATAGGGGTAAACATCCCGGTAGAGGTTGGGTTCCGCTACGTCCTGAAGTGAGTATTTATAGCTTTTTTGTTCAAGTAAATTGGTTTTGTTGGAAATTTCCAGCACGGGGCTCACCATCCTTTTGTATGATTGTATACAATTATACACATATTCACCGGATTTGTCAAGCAAAACCGCGAAAAAGATTGCGGAAGAGGAAAGAAATCCTTTTGTTTGGCTTGCAAACGCCGGCTTTTTATGGTAGAATTGGTATAGCAAACAAGTAAAAGGAGCGCTTTTATGGCAAAAAGAACCTCTTTCCGCCCCTCCGCCCTGCCTCTGATCACCTGCGACCCCTATTTCAGCCTGTGGAGCTTTGCCGATCGACTGACCGACGACTCGACGCGCCACTGGACGGGACGCAGGCAATCGGCGTTCGGAATGCTCAAGATCGACGGCAAGCCCTACCGCTTTCTCGGCAAGACGCAACTGGAAAAAACCTACTACACCGACGGTCCGGCACTGCGCCAACGCTCGGTACGCGTGACACCGACTTCCACCGTCGTGCTTTTTTCGCATCCGCTCTGTCGCTTCAAAGTGACCTTTTTCACGCCGCTCTTTCTCGATCGACCCGAGGTTTTCTCGCGCCCTGTGACCTACGTCTCCTACGAGATCACCCCGAAAGAGGAAGGACACTCGTTTGAAGTCTGGTTCGATCTTTCTGCCGAGCTTTCGGGCGACGACGTCGGTCAAAAGATCGCGGTTTTTGCCGAACCCGGTCACGCCTATCTCGGGAATGCCGAACAAAAGCCTCTGACAAAAAGCGGCGACGACCTGCGCATCGACTGGGGGTACATCCACCTCGTGCACCCGAACGTCAAGGCGTACAAGCTCCGTCAGCGCCTCAAATACTTCAAAAAATCGACCAAAATGCACTACCCGATCGCCTCGGG
>CADBFJ010000112.1 GCA_902793915.1 uncultured Ruminococcus sp. | reverse complement strand
GGATCGCATGGATCGGCTCATGCAGATCCAGCTCGGCATCAATGAAGAAGCCAACAAGGAAAAGATCGGCAAAACCATCACCGTGCTTTGCGAGGACTATGACCCGGTCGCCGAAGCGCACTTTGGCAGAAGCGCCGCCGACGCCCCCGAGATCGACGGAAAGGTCTTTTTCAAGAGCGAAACACGAGTTGCGCCCGGCTCGTTTGTCAAAGTAAAAATCCGCAAGGTGGTTGACTACGATCTCTACGGCGTGCTCGTCACAAAGGAGAACTAACCAATGAAACTGAATCTTCCCAACAAATTAACCGTTTTGCGCCTGATTCTCGTGCCCGTGTTCGTGGTCGTGATGCTCGTTTCAAACGAACTCTGGGCAAGCATCGTGGGGCTTTGCCTCTTTATTGCCGCATCGCTGACCGATATGCTTGACGGCAAGATCGCGCGCAAATACAACCTCATCACCGATTTCGGCAAATTCCTCGACCCCTTGGCAGATAAATTTATGGTCATCGGCGCAGGTCTTGTGATCCTTTACAAGTCTTTGACCGGCGGTGCGCCAAAGCTCTTTTGCATCCTTTTCTTTGTCTCCATGCTGATCGTGATTTTCCGCGAGCTCGCCGTGACCGCCATGCGGCTGGTCGTCTCTTCCTCGGCAAAGGTCGTCGTTGCGGCAAATATGCTCGGCAAAATCAAGACCTGCACGCAGATCGCCTGCATCATCGTCTGCATCGTCGAGCCGAACCTCTATGCACTCCTCGGCTGCGAAAAAGTCGCAGGCATCCTGCCCGCCTCGCTTGCTACCACGATCCTTATGGCGTTCTTTACCCTGCTCTCGGGCATCAACTACTTAAGATCCTATTGGAAATACCTGGATCCTGAAAAGTAAAAAGGAAATGCGGGGGTGCCTTTTTGAAAAAAAGCGCACCCCCGCACCCCCTTGAAAAACTTTTATCACAAATAAAAAGAGCCGCTCGCCGATCATTCCGGCGGGCGTTTTTTATGCGTGAAAAGTTTTTGAAAGAGGTGCGGAGAGAACTTTTTTTCAAAAAGTTCTCTCCGCAATTCTCTTTAAAAAATCTCTACCCTTCCACCCCGCGGCACGCTGAAAGCGTGGGTGGCGGAAAGGTCAAGCGAGCCGGAAGCGATTTCGTTTCCCTGGCAATCCAGAACGCGATAGGATTTGGCACCGAGGGGCTGTTCGGCTTTGATCACAAGCGTGTCGCCGCTCGTTGCATTGATGAAATCGAGCGAGCAAAGTTTGCAATCAACTCCAAGCGAGAGGAGCGAATCAGCGTAGGCGACGGCGATCATCTTGCCGTCCTTCTCGGCTTTCACTTGCGTGTAAAGCTGCTCGGGCGATTTTGCCGAAAAAGTGCCGTCCAAAAGAATGTCGTGGTTCTCTTTCCAATAGGAAAGCCAGAAGCCGAGCACTTTTTTATGCGCCTCGGGAATCTCGTCGAGCAGCACCGAGATCTGCGGCACGGTAAAGAGCGAAGAGAGAAGCTGGTGAGCCACCGCTTCGGCGCTGTCGTCTTTGTTCCACATCATCATATCCGAGTGGATCGGCGTATGGTCCGAAACAAGGCGCAGATCGGTCGAGCGCACGTGGTTGACGAGAGGATCGTTCGGGCAATCGGTCACGCGGATCATGTTCCCATATTTGCGAACGGCGGGACCGAAATAGGACTGCCGGAACTCAATGAGAATGTCGGGATCGATCGCGCGGAGCGCTTTTGTGATCTCCGAGAGCAGTTTGTCCACACCGTCCTCAAGAGAAGCGGTATCCCAACGCGTATCAAAGGTCTTGGTCTGCTTGAACAAACGGAATTCGTCGATGAAATCGAGCTTGAAGCCGTCAAGTCCCCACTCTTTTTTTGCCTTGACGTAGAGATCGACCAAATAGGCTCTGACCTCGGGGTACCGCGGGTCAAGAATCGCCCAGTCGTTCCCCAAAATACTCTTGTCGCCGTCGAGGAACATGGTGGAAAAGCGCTCGTATGCCTTGGAGTGAATCCCCACGAAGGGAACCGAGAACCAAAGGAGAAACTTCATGCCAAGCGCGTGAACGCGATTGACAAAAGCTTTCATGTCGGCAACCTTTTTGGGGTTCGCCTCCCAGTCGCCGCAATAGGCGTAGCCGCGCGAAGCGTCGTCGGTCTGCCAGCCGTCGTCCACGATCACGCTCTCCATGCCGTATTCTTTTGCCAGAGCGCACTGCTTGACAATTTTTTCAACGTCAATGTTCTGATGGAAAGAATACCAGGTAGAGTACATCGGCGCGCGGGCGGCAGACGGAATGTGGGCAGACGGATAGCCGCAATCCTCTGCAAGGAAGCGGTCGGCGTCGCGCAGCGTCTTGCAATAGTCGAGCGGGCGCGTGTCCACGCGGATCGTTGCCGCATAGGAGGTCAGTTTCCCGACAGGATCTGTGAAAAAGCGGACTTCACAGGTGATCTCGCTCGTTTCTTCTTTCACGCCCGAGGCGATCTCGCAGGGCGTTTTGGGATCCGAGAGTGCAACCGTCATGCGGTTCTCGCCCGTACCGGAAAGGATTGCATAAAAGGGCGCGCCGCTGGCAAGGCGCGAACGGCAGGTGCGCTTTTGCCAGTCGATGCCGAGATGTCGCGAAAAGGAGCCGCTCGCGTTCCAGACCGCATAGGCGTCGACGCAAGGGATCTTCCATTTGAGGACGATCGGCTTCGGCGCGGTCGGCTCGGGAAAGGTAACTCGAAGATCAAAGAGCAGGACGCCGTCGCGCTCGAGTCTTTCTGAAAGAGTCGCTTCGGCTCCCGGATTGTTGTTCAAAATCGAAAGTTTCATGTGATTTTTCCTTTCGGAAACGAATCGTTTTTCAGTCCACCAAAATCTCTCCGACAATGCCCTTGAAGAGGCCGCCGAGAATGTAGCCGGTCTTCTTCCCCAGCTCTTCCCTGCCTGTGATGTGCATGTGTCCCGAGAAAACGGCTTTGATCATGGGCTCGTCGATGATGTATTGCGTCACCTGTTTGGTGAAGGCGACGACCTCCTCGCTCGGCACGAGATCGTGGTGCGAGGGGTTGTGCTGCAT
>CADBFJ010000111.1 GCA_902793915.1 uncultured Ruminococcus sp. | reverse complement strand
CACGCGGCTCTGCGGAAAGTTGTAGGTGCGGATCTTTTCGCTCCGATCTCCCGTGCCGACCTGCTTGCGGCGGTCTGCCGTGATGCTGTCGTTCTGCTCCTTCATTTTGCGGTCGTAGAGGATCGTGCGGAGCATGGTGAGCGCCTTCTCTTTGTTCTGGAGCTGACTGCGCTCCTCCTGGCACTCGACGACGATGCCGGTCGGTTTATGGGTAAGTCTTACGGCAGACTCGGTTTTGTTGATGTGCTGTCCGCCTGCACCGCTCGATTTGCAGGACTCAAACACGAGATCGGCGGGGTTCAGCTCGACCGAGACTTCCTCGGCTTCGGGGAGCACCGCGACCGTGACGGTCGAGGTCTGGATCCGCCCCTGCGACTCGGTCGCGGGGACTCTTTGCACCCGGTGGACGCCGCTTTCGTACTTGAAGCGCGAATAGGCTCCCTCTCCCGCAATTTGCAGGATCAGCTCTTTATAGCCGCCGAGCTCGGTCTGGTTTTTGCTGAGGATCGAGATTGTAAAACCGGCATTCGCGGCATACATCGAATACATCCGATAGAGATCGCGCGCAAAGAGCGCGGCTTCTTCACCGCCCGCACCTGCGCGGATCTCGAGGAGAACGTTCTTTTCGTCGTTGGGGTCGCGCGGAAGGAGCAAAGTCTTAAGCTTTTCCAAGAGTTCGTCCTTCTCGGCTTTGGCAAGGCGCATTTCCTCTGCGGCAAGCGCTTTGAAGTCTGCGTCCGAGGCGTCTGCAAGCAGGTCTTCTGCGTCGTGCTCGCGCGCCTCTGCCGCAAGGTATTCCCGGTAGGCTTCCACAATGGGGGAGAGCCTGCGGTATTCCTTCATCAGCTCGGCATACTTTTTCGGGTCACCTGCAAGCGCAGGGTTTCCGAGCGAGGCTTCCAGACTTTCGTAGCTTTCCTCAACGGCACGGAGTTTTTCCAGCATCAGAAATTGTAGAAAGCGCGGAAGGCACGATAGGCTTCGTAAAGGTCGACCTTTGCGATGAGTTCGTAAGGCGCATGCATCGAGAGGACGCCGACGCCGAGGTCGAGCGTGTCAATGTTGCGGTTTGCCATGTATTTTGCGATCGTTCCGCCGCCGCCGATATCAACCTTGCCAAGCTCGGAGGTCTGGAAAACGACGCCGGCATCATTGAGGCAACGGCGCACCCAACCGACGAGTTCCGCGCTGGCGTCCGAGGTTCCGCTCTTGCCGCGTGCGCCGGTGAATTTGCACATACCGACACCGCAGCCGAGCAGGGCGGCGTTGCGCTTTTCAAAGACGTCGGGATAATCGGGGTCAAAGATCGCGGTCACGTCGCTGGAGAGGCACTTGGAGTTGGCGCGCACCACGGCTTCGTTGCCGCCGAGCGCTTTTGCGATCTCGCTGACGAGATCCATAAAGAGGTGGCTCTGCATACCGGTCACGCCGTCGCTTCCGGTTTCTTCTTTGTCGATGAGGATGCACATGGTGGTGTGCTTCTTCTCGTCGGCATCGATCTGCGCGGTCAGCGAAGGGTAAGCGCAGCAACGGTCGTCGTGTCCGTAAGCGCTGATGAGCGAGCGGTCAAATCCAACGTCGCGCGCTTTTTCGGCGGGAACGAGAGAGAGCTCTGCCGACATAAAATCTTCTTCGGTGATGCCGTAGGTTTCGTAGAGCAGTTTGAGGATGCCGAGCTTCACCGCGTCCTTGTCCTCGCCGTCCAGCGGCTTTGAACCGATGATGACGTTGAGCTTTTCGCCGGGGGCGAGCTCGCTGGCTTTCTTATCGCCGCGATCGAGGTGGGGGAGCAGGTCGGTAATGTAGAGTACGGGATCGCTCTCTTTTTCCCCGATCGAAAGCTCGACCGTTTCGCCGTTTGCTTTCACAACGACGCCGTGGAGAGAGAGCGGCATGGCGAGCCACTGATATTTGCGGATTCCACCGTAGTAGTGGGTCTTGAAATAGCAGATCCCGGTGTCTTCATAGACCGGCACCTGCTTGAGATCGATGCGGGGAGAGTCGATGTGCGCGCCGGTGATGCGGATGCCCTTGTTGATGCTCTCGGTACCGATCTTGAAGAGAAACAGGTTCTTGTCCCGATTGACATAGTAGAATTTGTCCCCGGCTTTCATTTTGTCGCCGAAGGTATAGGGCTTATATCCCGCTTTTTCGGCGATTTTTACGCCTTCCTTAACGACTTCGCGCTCGGTTTTGCACTTGTCGAGAAAAGCCTTGTAGGGCTCGGCGTAAGCGTAAGCGGCGTCAACCACTTCTTTACCGGCTTTTTCATAGACGGTCTTTTTTTCATAGGTGAAAGGGTACTTCTGTTCCATGATAATTCTCCTTTTATCGATAATAAAGTTTTTGATAAAGCGTTGTTGCTTTGGTCAGACGTTTGATATAGGACGCGGTGGAGGAGGGGAGCTTTTTGAGTTCTCCCGTGGAGGTGACGTGTTCCTCGTCGCGCAGCCAGCCGTCTACGGGTTCTGTTCCCGCGATATAGGCGGCATAGACCGTGCTCCAATTTCCGTATCTCTCGTAGAGATAGGAAAGATAGGCGCCTCCCACGCGCAAATTGGTTTTGGGATCGTAGAGGATCCCTGTTTCATAGGAGGTTTCAAGCAGTTTTGTTGAAACGAAAGAGAGGCGCTCGGGCGTGATTTGCATAAGACCGATCTTTCCGCTCGCGGAGAGCAGTCCCGAATCAAAACCGCTTTCCTCGCGGCAGAACGCCCAAAGGACGGCTTCGGGGATCCCGAATTCTTCCGCCGCTTCGGCGACAAAATCTTTGTAACGATCGTCGATCGGGTATTTCTTTTTTTCGATCGCGGTTGCCGCGGCGTCGTAGATCACGCCGAAGAGGATCGAGGCGACCAGAATGAGAAGAAACAGCCCTATGCGTTTGGCGTTGAGTTTCACGATTGCAAGACCCCCGTTTCACAGAGGATCTTTTTGACCTTCGGGCGCAGCTCTTCCGGGGCGCCGTTGTTTTCAATGATATAGTCCGAGTTTGCCCGAAAAAAGGCATCGCTCTTTTGCGCGTCGATACGAAGCTCGGCTTCTTCGCGCGAGATCCCGTCTCGAGCGAGAATCCTGCGAACGCGATTTTCTCGGTCGGAAAGAACCGAGATGATGATGTTGCAAT
>CADBFJ010000110.1 GCA_902793915.1 uncultured Ruminococcus sp. | reverse complement strand
CTGATGTCTGCTATTATGGAATGCGACAACGACGTGATACGCAAAACGCTGTATGATCAAATCCCGACGCTTGAGAGCGAACGGAAAGAGCTTGAGCTTCAGGTACTAATGGAGGAAGCGAAGCAAGTCAAGCTGACCGTCCCCGAAGTCAAATTCTTCTTAAACGCCTTGAAGAAGGGCAACCCCGACAGCGTGAAGCACCAGAAAACCCTTATCGCCATATTTGTAAATTCAATCTATCTGTATGACGATAAAGTGACGTTGATCTTCAATTCGGGCGACAAGCCCGTGACCGTTGACGCTGACCTTCTGAGCAAGATTGAAGCGGCTGCGGACAGCACCCCGAAAGCTGAAAGGTTCGTTTATGAACAACTTAGCTCCACCAAAAGCAGAAGGATCCCCTTGTGGGATCCTTCTGTTTTTGATAGAACATTGTATCATCGAACCCCTCGCAAACGCTTTTGCGTTTGTACCGACACGCGCTTTTGCCGGCAATGGAAAACCGCTGCACCTCCGCGCGTGTCTTGGTTCAGATCCCCCTACGGTCCACCAAATAAGGCAGGGACGGCGTATGCCGTCCCTGCCTTATTCTGCGGGTTATAGGGCTTGTGAGAGCCACTCGCGGTTTTCGGTTTTTGCAAAGCAAAACGCCGATGTTGAATCGGCGAGAAAACCGCACACGGAGGCGAAAACAAAAAAGAAGCGATCAACGCACAAACGCCCCTTTCGCCGCAGTTTGGTTCAGATCCCCCTATTACATATATTGTAGAATATGATGCCCCCTCTCCTCTTTTTTATATTTTCCCGCTCTTGCATATCTCCCCGACTTGTGCTATACTGGTTTTGAATTCAAAAGCCCAGACAAACGCCTTGGGCTTGACAAAAGGAGCATCCATGCAGAAAGCTCTCGTATTAAAAATCAAAGAGGCGCTCTTCTCGATCCTGCCGATCACGCTCATCGTCCTCGCCGTCTCCTTCACTCCGCTCGTCACCTTGAGTGTGACCGAGCTTGTGATCTTTGGCATCTCGGCGGTTTTGATGATTTTGGGGATCGCGCTCTTCAACCTCGGCGCGGATCTTTCCATGACCCCTATGGGAGAGCGGATCGGCGAAGGTTTGACCAAAACCCGCAAGCTCGGCATCCTGCTTTCGGTCTGCCTTGTGATGGGGCTGCTCATCACGATCGCCGAACCCGATCTTGCGGTGCTGGCACAGCAGGTCAGCGCTGTGATGAACGGAACGGTCCTCATCCTTTCGGTCGGCGTTGGCGTCGGGCTGTTTTTGCTGTTCGCCGTGCTCAAGATCGTTACAAAGAGCGATCTTGCGTTGATGCTGTTCTTTTTCTACATGACTCTGTTTGCCCTTGCGGCGCTCCTCATTGAGGGCGGCAAGGGTGCCATGATGCCGACGGCGTTTGACTCGGGCGGCGTCACGACGGGACCGATCACGGTTCCCTTCATCATGTCGCTCGGCGTTGGCATTGCGCTGACGGTCGGCGGCAGAAACGCAAGCGAAAACAGCTTTGGATTGATCTCGCTCTGCTCGGTGGGACCGATCATTGCGGTACTCATCCTGTCGCTTTCGTCGGGCGGTCAGCTTTCCTATACGCTCCCCGACTACTCCATGGAAAGTCGGCTTGGAGCGGAGCTTTGGCATATGTTTTACGAAACCGCGTTTGACGTTGGAAAATCGCTCCTTTTGATCCTCGTTGCCTTTATGGGCTTGCAATTTACCATTTTGAAACTGCCCAAAAAGAAGCTCTCGCAGATCCTTGTCGGCATCCTCTTTACCTTTGTCGGGCTTGTGATCTTCCTCACTGCGGTTGGAGTCGGCTTTTTGCCGGTCGGCTTCAAGCTCGGCAAAGAGCTTGCCCAAAACTCAAAGCCCATGCTCGTGATCTTTGCTTTTGTGGTGGGCATGGTGACCGTTCTCGCCGAGCCTGCCGTGCACGTGCTGAACAACCAGGTCGAAAGCATTACCGGCGGCTCGGTCACAAAAAAAGAAATGATGATCGCGCTCTCGCTTGGCGTAGGGCTTTCGGTAGGTCTTTCGATCTTACGCATCCTCTTTGGTTTTTCACTTCTGTTTTATCTCGTTCCCGGCTACGTCCTCTCCCTCGGGTTATCCTTTTTCGTGCCAAAGATCTATACGGCGATCGCCTTTGATTCGGGCGGCGTTGCCAGCGGACCTTTGACTTCGAGCTTCATTCTTCCGTTTGCCATCGGCGTCTGCTATACGCTCCGGGGTGACGCGGGCGTTTTGTCCTACGCGTTCGGGATCGTTTCGATGGTTGCCATGACGCCGCTCATCACCATTCAGCTGCTCGGCTTCAAAGCCATCATGGGGCAAAAGATGAAAAAGCACATTGCCATGTCGCGCGTTCTTTCCGCCGACGACGCCCAGATCATCTATTTTGAATAAGGAGGCAACCATGGCAAAAGAAAAGAACAAAGCGCCGATCAAATTGGAGCTGATCGTCACGGTCGTCCCCAAGAAAAAAGCCGAATTTTTCATTGATCTGATCCAATCGTTCGAGGTGAACTTTCAAACCTATATGCTCGCCTACGGCACGGCAGACACCGAAATGCTCAACTATCTCGGCGCGCAGGGGAACGATAAGATCGCCATTTTCAGCCTTGCAAGAGAGGATCGGATCGACGACATCTTTTACGCGCTGGAGCAAAAATTCCACACCATTAAGGGGGGCAAGGGGATTTCGGTCTGCCTGCCGCTCAGCAGCATCATCGGAACGTCTGTTTACACCTTTTTGTGCAACGCGGTCGAAACGGCGCCGGGAGGAGGAATGTGACCATGAAGGAAAAGAAAACCGAACCAACCTATGAGATGATCTTTTGCGTTGTGAACGCGGGATTTTCCGAAACCGTGATGGACGCGGCAAAAGAGGCGGGCGCCACGGGCGGCACGATCATTCGCGCACGCGGAACGGCAAACAAGGACGCCGAGGAGCTGTTCCAGATCCAGGTTGCCGTCCATTCGGATAAAGAGATCGTGATGATCATTGTGCCAAAAGAGATCAAGGACGACGTCCTTGCCGCCGTCTATCGGGTCGTCACCACGTCCGAGATGCGCGGCATCGCCTTCTCGCTCACCGTCGATCGCGCGTTGGGACTTGGCGGAGAATAAAAAGAA
>CADBFJ010000109.1 GCA_902793915.1 uncultured Ruminococcus sp. | reverse complement strand
ACCGTGATTGCCGACGTAAAAGGCTGTTACGCCTTTGTTTTCAATCAAATCAAGCAAAGCCGACCGCAAGGTCGGCTCAATTTCTTTTGCGTTGTAAATCTTCCTGTGCCCGAAAAAAGTGCAAACCATAAAAAGCACCCAAAATAAAAAAGTGCGCAGCCGAAGCCACGCACAAAAAACGTAGGCTCCGATTGCTGCAACACAATTGAATATATGCACTCGAACAGAAAGCATACACGAAAGGAGCATACATTTTTATCAGATAAAAATGTATACTTTTCTGTTCAAGTTTATTCAATTGTGTTGCGACTTCATTGTAACACAGATTTTTCCAAATTGCAAGAACAATTTCGTTTGTTCCGGAGCCCTCACCCACCACGGCAAGCCGTGCCACCTTATCCTGTTGTGGTGCCCAAAAAATGTGCAAACCATAAAAGCCCCTCTTTTTGTGGGATATATCGCAACAATAACACAAAATCTTAAAGTTTGCGATATGTCCCACACGATTTATCGCAAATTTGGGTAAACTTTTAGCGATATATCGTAAAAAGCGAGGGATATTATGAACGCAAAGCAAGCTGTTGCACAACGCATTTTACAGATTTGCAAAGAGCGCAATTTGGCGATCAACGCCATTGCAAATATCGCCGGCGTTTCCCCGTCAACGATTTACAGCATGCTGAACGAAAAAAGTCTGAACCCGGGGATCGTTTCCATCAAGAAAATTTGTGACGGCTTTGATATGACGCTTCGGGAATTTTTCGACTCGGATCTGTTTGACAATCTGGAACAAGAAATCAAATAAGCGTTTTAGAAGAGAAGATGCGGGAGGAACTTTTTGAAAAAAACTTCCTCCCGCACCCTCTTCAAGAACCTTTCGCAAAAAGGTTTTTGGATCGATCTCCCGCGGATCGGTACAAGCCGGAAGCGGATTTCACTTTTCCTTTCCGGTAAGCAAAAAAACATTTGTTTTGAGGTTCTTGAAAGGGAAAAAGGTGTGGAAAAAGGGGAAACTTCTTGCAAGAAGTTTCCCCTTTTTCCACGGTCTTTTCTCCGTTCTCTATCCTTTACTGCGCCGCGTCGACGATGGCTTGGAACTTTTCGGGAACGAGAGATGCGCCGCCGATGAGTCCGCCGTCCACGTTGGGTTTGGCGAGCAGCTCTGCTGCGTTCTTTTCGTTCATCGAGCCGCCGTACTGAATGGTGGTAGCTTCGGCGACTTCCTTGCCGTAGAGCGTTTCGAGGGTCTTGCGGATGACGCCGCAGGTCTCGTCAGCCTGTTCGGGCGTTGCGGTCAGTCCTGTGCCGATCGCCCAGACCGGTTCGTAGGCGATGATGACGCGCTTCATTTCCTCGGCGGTGACGTCTTTGAGGTCGAGCTTGGTCTGCATCGAGACGACCTCGTCGGTGATGCCCGAGAGGCGCTGCTCCTTGACTTCACCGAGGCAGAGGATCACCGTCATGCCGGCGGCAAGAGCGGCCTTGGTGCGCAGGTTGACGGTCTCGTCGGTCTCGCCGAAATACTGGCGGCGCTCCGAGTGACCGATGATGACGTATTTCACGCCGCAGGCGGTCAGCATTTTTGCCGAAACCTCGCCGGTGTAGGCGCCTTTTTCGGCAAAGTGGACGTTCTCTGCGCCGATGCTGATCTTGGAACCTTCGGCAGCTTTCTGCGCGGCGGCGATGGTCACGTAGGGGGCGCAGAAGACGACGTCACACGCGTCCTTGCCTGCTACGAGGGGTTTTACGGCATTGATGAAAGCGGTTGCTTCATCGGGGGTGAAGTTCATTTTCCAGTTGCCTGCGATGACAACCTTCCGTTTTGCTTTATTCATAATACGATTTCCTTTCTCTCAAAAGGGGAACGGCGAACCGTTCCCCGTATTTTCGTTTTTGGATTATTCTTTATCCATAAGGCAAGCCACGCCGGGGAGTTCCAGACCTTCGAGGAACTCAAGAGAGGCGCCGCCACCGGTCGAGATGTGGGTCATCTTGGGGCCAAAGCCGAGGCGTTCGACAGCTTCTGCCGAGTCGCCGCCGCCGATGATCGAGATCGCGCCCGAGTCTGCAACGGCCTGTGCGACTGCTTCGGTGCCTGCGGCAAAGTTCTTCCATTCCGAGACGCCCATAGGACCGTTCCAGACGATGGTGCCTGCGCCCGCGACCGATTTGGCAAAGAGTTCGCGCGTCTTGGGGCCGATGTCAAGACCCATCCAACCGTCGGGGATCGCGTCCGAGTAGATGTTCATAAAGGAAGTGTTCTCGTCGTAGGTGCGACCGATCACGTTGTCCACGGGGAGCAGGAAGTTCACGCCCTTTGCGTGCGCTTTGTCCATCATCTCTTTGGCGAGTTCGATCTTGTCGGTCTCGCAGATCGAGGTGCCGACGCGGTTGCCCATAGCGGCAAAGAAGGTGTAAGCCATGCCGCCGCCGATGATGAGCGTGTCGCATTTTTCAAGCAGGTTGTTGATGACGCCGATTTTGTCCGAGACCTTGGCGCCGCCGAGGATGGCGACGAAGGGACGAACCGGGTCAGCCAGGGCCTTGCCCATGACCGAGATCTCTTTCTGGATCAGGTAACCGCAAACGGCAGGGAGATAATCGGCAACACCGGCGGTAGACGCGTGCGCTCTGTGCGCGGTTCCGAACGCGTCGTTGACAAAGAGTCCGCCCTCTCCGGCAAGGTCTGCCAGAGCCTTTGCGAACGCGGGATCGTTCTTGGTCTCGCGCGCGTCAAAACGGACGTTCTCAATCAGCACGCAAGTGCCGTTCTTCATGGCGGCGATCTTTGCCTTTGCATCCTCGCCGATGATGTCGGTGGCAAACGCGACCTTGCCGCCAAGCTCCTCGTTCAGTCTGTCGGCGACAGGCTTCAGAGTGAACTTCTTGGGGTCGTTCTTCTTTGCCTTTTCAATCAGCTCGGCGGTAGCGGCTGCCTGCTCCTCTGCGGGGAGCGCCTCGACCTTTGCCTTTTCCTTTTTGTCAAGCTTGAAGCCCTCGGTGAAGATGGCGTGCGGCTTGCCCAGGTGGGAGGAAAGGATCACCTTTGCGCCCTTGTCCATGAGGTACTTGATGGTCGGCAGAGCGCCTTTGATGCGCTTGTCGGAGGTGATTACGCCGTCTTTCATCGGCACGTTGAAGTCGCAACGGACAAA
>CADBFJ010000108.1 GCA_902793915.1 uncultured Ruminococcus sp. | reverse complement strand
TCACCAAACAAAAATGGCATATCCTTTATGGATATGCCATTTTTGTTTGGCAATCGGATGCCAATCGAACCCCGCCCAAAACGGGGACAACGCACCAAATATGGATAGCGCCGCAAACCGTTTTGGATGGGGTTCGGAACATTCAGTCTGCCGGTGGCAGACTGAAATTCCCCGGTGGGTCACCAAGAAAAAAGCACTTGCCAATGGCAAGTGCTTTTTTTGGGTGAAGTCGCCCTCTGCGAGGGCTAATGAAGAAATGAAGACGCTTCGCTAATGAAGAAATGAAGGCAAACAGGTCGGTGCTAATTAAAACGCGAACGACTTTACTTCATTAGGCAACAGCGTTGCCGCCTTCATTGTTGTCCTGTATCGAGTTCAGACGTCAAGCTTTTTAGAGTTTTTTGAAAGAGGTGCGGGGAGAACTTTTTTGGGAAAAAAGTTCTCCCCGCATTTCTTTTATTCTATTTCCCTCAATTCGCCACATCTTGGGCGACTTTGTAGAGGTGGCGGATCTCGTTCTGGCGCTTTTTGCAGAGGACGCGCATAGCTTCGAGTTGCTCGGGCGTGAAGGGGTCGAGATCGCCGGGTTGGAGTTTGTTTTTATACATTCTGTCGGCGATGAGGGCAAAGGAAATGTCCACAGGGCAGATCTTGCCGTCAATCTCGCACATGACCACGTTGCTGATGCCTTCGGCTAACAGCTCGACTGCGGCAATACCCATACGCATAGCGGTGGAGCGCTCGCGCGCGGTCGGCTCGCCGCCTCTGACAATGTGGGCAAAGCGGACGAACCTGGATTCCACACCGGTCTTTTCGGTGATCGTTTGGCGGAAGGTTTCGGAGTAGGGAGTACCGTCGGGATTGGTCACGCCTTCGCAGACAAGCGCGATCATGCCGCGGCGACCGTCTGCGCGCAGTTTGCGGATCTTTTCGAGCGCGGCTTCTTCGTCAAAGGGGATCTCGGGGATTGCAACGGCAACGGCGCCGGACGCGATTGCGGCGTAAAGCGCAATCTGTCCGCAGTTGCGTCCCATGACCTCTACGACGTTCAGACGCGCGTGAGATTCGCAGGTGTCGCGGAGTTTGTCGATCATCTCGACCGTCGAGTTGGTCGAAGTGTCAAAGCCGATCGTGTAGTCGGTTGCGGTGATATCGTTGTCAATCGTGCCGGGAAGACCGATCGAGGGAATGCCGCGCAAGGTCATATCGGTTGCACCGCGGAAAGTTCCGTCGCCGCCGATGCAGATGAGCGCGTCAATGCCGTTATCTTTGCAGGTTTTGATGGCGGCAGCCATACCTTCTTCGGTTTTGAACATGGGGCTGCGGCTCGAATAAAGGATTGTGCCGCCGCGACCCATGATGTTTGCCACGTGTTTGGAAAGCAGGGGACGAAGATCGCCCTCGATGAGTCCCTGATAGCCGCGGTTGACGCCAACCACTTCCACGCCCATGGTGAGCGCTTTGCTGACGACCGCTTTGATGCAGGCGTTCATCCCCGGAGCGTCGCCGCCCGAGGTCAGAATGCCGATTTTGCGAAATTGTACCATTGTTTTGTCCTCCTTGTCGCGAAGACCTTGGTAAAAGTTTGTCAAACAACAATTTATATTGTAATATATTTTGCAGGAAAAATCAAGGGAATTTGCAATTTTTCTTTTGCTTTTTCACACTTTGGGAAAAAGGACTTGCCAATGAGAACAAAGTGTGGTAAAATAAGGAAAACGAAAGGGGTGTGGATGATGCGTAAAAAAGGAAACCGCGACACCAAGCGCAAGATCGTTGCCGCCGCGTGGAAGCTCTTTTATGAGCAGGGCTACGACAACACCACGGTGGACGATATTATTTACGAATCCGAAACCTCCAAGGGCTCTTTCTATCACTATTTCAGCGGCAAAGACGCGCTCCTTTCTTCGCTTTCCGAGGTGTTTGACGAAAAGTACGAGGAACTCTCGGAAACGCTTTCGCCCGATCTTTCCGCCATGGAAAAGCTGCTCGTCATGAACCGCGAGCTTTTTCGCCTGATTGAGGATAGCATCTCGATCGACCTGCTTGCAAGACTGCTTTCTTCGCAACTGGTCACCAAGAGCGAAAAGCATCTGCTTGACCACAACCGCACCTACTACAAGCTCCTGCGCGCAACGATCCGCGAGGGGCAGGAGAAGGGAGAGCTGACCAAGGACGAATCGGTCAACGACATTGTCAAAGCTTACGCGCTTTATGAGCGCGCTCTCATGTACGATTGGTGCCTTTGCAACGGCGAATACTCGCTTTCCGACTATTCGCGCCGCATGTTGCCCAAATTTTTGGCAGGATACGCCGCCGTTCGTGGTTGAGATTTCACAAAAATAAAAGATTATTTTTTGAACAATTTTTCGTACAGACTACGGTCTAATAAAAATCCGTTGATAATCAATGCAAAATTGATTTTAGCGGATTTTTTATTTTTAATTTCGTACAAAACAAATTCTGTATTGCGTTCTATAAAAAGTTGTGATATAATGGCACATATCGAAACAGAAAGGAATCGTTTTTATGCTTTTCGCTTTTATCCTTTACTTTGTCTTGATCTTGGGCATCGGGATTTTCTTCTTCCTGCGCACCAAATCGAGCGGACAAAAAGAATACTTCCTCGGCGGCAGATCGCTCGGTCCCTGGGTCACCGCAATGTCCGCGCAGGCGTCGGATATGTCGGGCTGGCTCCTCATGGGCTTCCCGGGCTCGATCCTTGCCTTTGGACTTGGCAAGATCTGGATCGGCATCGGTCTTGCGGCAGGTACGATCGCAAACTGGATCCTCGTTGCACGCAGACTGCGTAGGTTCTCGGCAGAAGCGAATGATTCAATCACGCTTCCGCAGTATCTGACCAATCGCTTTGCCTCTCAAAAGAAAGGGCTCAAGGTCACCTGCGCAATCATCTTCCTTGTTGCTTTCACTATTTACGTGGCGTCCGGCTTTAACGCAGGCACCGCCGTCATGGTCGCCGTGATCCCTGCTCTGGCAGGGAAGGAGATGCTTGCGATGGGTATTTTTGCCGCCATCATTCTTTGCTATACCTTCCTCGGCGGCTACAAGGCGGTTTGCTGGACCGACTTCTTCCAGGGCATCATGATGCTCTGTGCTCTGCTTCTCGTCCCGATCGTGATGGCTACCTCCGGCAAGTTCGACGCTACCTATGCGGGCGCGTTTGCCGACGGCGTCAAAGCCTTTGGCGACAATCCCTTCTCGGTTTCCGCAGGCGACATCATCAGCGGACTTGGCTGGGGACTCGGCTACTTTGGTATGCCGCACATCCTTGTGAGATTTATGGGTATTAAGAGCTCCAAGGTCGTCAAAAAATCGGCGGCTGTGGCTTGCACCTGGGT
>CADBFJ010000107.1 GCA_902793915.1 uncultured Ruminococcus sp. | reverse complement strand
AAAGGTTCGGGCGGGTGCGGTTTTTGCCGTCGCGCAACGCTTCCAGATTGTGGCAGAGCGCGCGTCCGACCATGCCGCGGGCGCCTGTGATGAGAATGTTCATAAAAAACTCCTTTTCAGATCTCTTTTCTCCAAACCATGCGGTTGACGATTGAAACGTAGGACTGAATGATGCGGACGACGCGCATCGAGACGTTTTCATCGGTGTAATCCGGGCAGGGCGTGCCGAAAGTGCCTTCGCGCTTCATCGAGATCGCCATATCGGTCGCCTGCAAGAGTTCCTTTTCGGTAATGCCTGCCAGGATGAAGTTGCCGGTTTCCAGCGCCTCGGGGCGCTCGGTGGAGGTGCGGATGCAGACGGCGGCGATCGGGCTGCCGATCGAGAGATAGAAAGAGCTTTCCTCGGGGAGCGTGCCCGAATCGGACACCACGCAGAGCGCGTTCATTTGCAGATTGTTGTAATCGTTAAAGCCGAGCGGCTCGTTCACACGCACGCGCGGGTCGAGTTTAAAGCCCGAAGCGTCGAGCTTCTTTTTCGAGCGCGGGTGGCAGGAATAAAGGATCGGCATATCGTACTTCGCCGCCAGCGCGTTGATCGCCGAGAAGAGAGACACAAAATTCTTTTCGGTGTCGAGGTTCTCTTCCCTGTGTGCCGAGAGCAGGATGTAGCGGTCTTTTTGAAGCCCGAGTCGCGCAAGAACGTCGCTCTCTTTGATTTTTTCGAGATTGCCGCGCAGGACTTCCGCCATGGGGGAGCCGGTCTTGTAGATCCGCTCTTTCGGGAAACCCATTTCACAGAGATATCTGCGGGCAGGCTCGGAATAAGGCAGGTTGACGTCCGAGATCACGTCCACAATGCGGCGGTTGGTTTCCTCGGGCAGGCACTCGTCCTTGCAGCGGTTCCCGGCTTCCATGTGGAAGACCGGAATGTGCAGCCGCTTTGCCGAGATGGCAGAGAGGCAGGAGTTGGTGTCGCCGAGAACGAGGAGCGCGTCGGGCTTGATTTCTGTCATCAGTTCGTAGGATTTTGCCAGAACGTTGCCGCAGGTCTGCCCCAAGTTTTCCCCAACGACGTTGAGATAAACGTCGGGCCCGCCGAGGTCGAAATCGCTCCAAAAGACGTCGTTGAGATTTTTGTCGTAATTTTGCCCGGTGTGCGCGACGATCGTGTCGAACTCGGCGCGGCAACGCTTGATGACAGCCGCAAGACGGATGATCTCGGGCCGCGTGCCGACGATGATGAGGAGCTTGAGTTTGCCGTTGTTTTTGAACATAATTTCACCCTCAAAAATAGAATTTGATATGGTTACAGAACTTTCAGCAGTTTTTCGGGAATCTTCGTTTCAAAGCATTCGCAGAAGTATTCGTATAGAGCGAGGAAATAGTAAACCTGTTTTAGCGAAGGATCAAATTCGCTATGATTTGCCGCAAAAAGGTCTTTGAGGTAGACGTCGTATTCTCCGGCAAAAAAGTTTTTCAAAAGAGTATCATTGTTATACTGTAAAAACTCGTTTGTCATATAGAACATGACGTCAAGGAAGAAGACGCGGGGGGCGAGCAGTTCAAAATCGATGTAATAAAACTTTTCGCCGTCGAACATCAGGTTGTTTCGATACATGTCGCCGTGGCAGATCCGCCTGACGTAGTTTTTCGATTGCACAAAGTCGATCACCATAGGGACGCCGCCCCAAAGGTCGGATACCTTTTTCAGCCCTTCTACTTTTTTTGCAAGTTCTTCTTGCGACAGAGGAGGAACCGTCCCGAGATCGGGCGTCATTTGGTAACGCAAAAGATCTTTTGTTACAAAATCAAACCCCTGCTCGGGCGAAAACACCTGCTTTTCGATCAACGATTCGATGAGAAAACGATGTTCCTCGTCAATTTGAAAAATTTCAGGAACCGAAAAGCCAAAGCTTTGCCATATCTGCCGTTTTTCAAGGATCTCCTGCATTCTCTCCTCGCTTGCAAAAAAGGACAGGATTTCCTTTTTTTCGTAGTTGATGATCTTGCCGTTGCCGAGGCTTCTCGTCAGGATCGCGGCGTCGCCGTCAAAAAACTGTTGGTGTTCTTTCAACGTAATGCGCTTGCAATGACGTCGGTCGGAGAGGGCTTGCTTGATTTTGCGAAAGCGGGTTCCGATCTTCGAATTTGCCCGGATCTCATGCTGATTTGCGTAGATTTGCTGCTGAATGAGGTGTTTGTTTTCAGATAGGGCCTTTTCTTTCCATTGCTTTTGGTACCAAAGGAAACCGGTTTCGTTGGAAACATATTTTCCCTTTTTGAGAAAAGGGGTGGCCTTCAGGAATCTGAACCTCATCGTTTTTTCGACTTTCTTATTATATTTTGCCTTTTCTAAATAGTCAAAAAATCGATCGAACAAAATAAATGTCCTTTCCTTGCTTTGGTTATTTTCCCACCTTTTGTAACTCTTCCTGAATGTAGGCGAGCGAGGCGATCTTTGCCTTGGTCTCCTCGACGTTCAGGAGCTTTGTGTTGTTGGAATTGAACTCGGTCAGGGTGTTGCGCTTGTCGTCGCCCTCTTTGAAGTATTTGTCATAGTTGAGCCCGCGGTTGTCGGCGGGGACACGATAGAAGTTGCCCATATCGACCGCCTTTGCGCACTCCTCATTGGTCAGCAGCGTTTCGTACATCTTTTCGCCATGGCGGATGCCGATGACCTTGATGTCCTCTTTTTTGCCGCCAAAGAGCTCGCAGACCGCCTGTGCCTGCGTACCGATGGTGCAGGCGGGGGCTTTTTGAATGAGCAAATCTCCGTTCTCGCCGTGCTCAAAGGCAAAGAGAACGAGATCGACCGCTTCTTCAAGCGACATGATGAAGCGTGTCATGTTGGGATCGGTGATGGTGATCGGATTTCCGGCTTTGATCTGGTCGATCCAGAGCGGAATGACAGAACCGCGCGAGCACATGACGTTGCCGTAACGCGTGCAGCAGATCTTGGTCTTGCCCGATTGGCGCGACTTTGCAACAGCGACCTTTTCCTCGATCGCCTTGGTGATACCCATGGCGTTGATCGGGTAAGCCGCCTTGTCGGTAGACAGGCAGATAACCGACTCGACGCCGGCTTCGATCGCGGCGGTCAGCACGTTGTCGGTGCCGATGACGTTGGTCCTCACGGCTTCCATCGGGAAAAACTCGCAGGAAGGCACCTGCTTGAGCGCCGCGGCGTGGAAGATGTAGTCTACCCCGGGCATGGCGCCTCTGACCGACTCGAGGTTGCGCACGTCGCCGATGTAGAACTTGATCTTGTCCGCCACGTCGGGCATCTTTGCCTGGTATTCGTGGCGCATGTCGTCCTGCTTTTTCTCGTCGCGCGAGAAGATGCGGATTTCTCCGATATCGGTGCGCAGGAAGCGGTTTAATACCGCGTTGCCGAAACTACCGGTTCCGCCGGTGATCATGAGGGTTTTGTTTTTGAAAAGTGACATGGTGGG
>CADBFJ010000106.1 GCA_902793915.1 uncultured Ruminococcus sp. | reverse complement strand
AGTCGCCCGAAACGAGCCGTTTTGCGGCTTCGGCAAGAAAGGCGGGATCGCTGCCGAAAAGCTGTACCGCCATGGGGAGTTCTTCGCGCTTGACGGCGCAGAGCGGAGCCGTGCGGCTCGGGACTTTTGCCTCGGAGCGGCGGCAGACCTGCTCATAGCAAAGCGCTTTTGCCGAGACCATTTCGCTCACGGTATATTCGGCGCCGTATCTTCTGCAAAGTCTGCGGAAGGCGTAGTCGCTGACACCCGCCATGGGCGCAAGACAAAGCCCGTGGGCAAGCTCGATGGAACCGAACTTCATTCTACTACCGCTCCTTTCCTGTATATTCGTAAAAAACGAAACAATCGTTCGCAAAATTCTCTTTCTTTCGGCGATCCTTTCGCAGAACGCCGACGAAACGCCGCACAAAGGAGGACTTTTTCCAACAGCCTGCCGCCTTGTGTCGGACGCTTTTGCTTGATTTCAAAACGCCGTCATGTCATACTTTTCTTGTAAAAAACAAAAACGGAGGACGACCATGAACCCTATGCCCGATCCGAAATCAAAGACCCGCCGCTTTCTCATCTCTCTCATCTCGCTGACCGCGCTTGTTTTGATCCTTTCCATCGCCCTGCTTGTGGTTGCGCTTTCAAGATCGCGCGTCCCTGCGACCGGATCCGAAACGAAAGAGACCTTTCTTCCGGTCGAGGAAGCGCCGAAAGAGAAGAACGACGAACCCGCGGAAGATCCGATTGAAACGCCCGAACCCGAGCCCGAGCAACCGCTTGTCGGAGGACTTCTCTTCACCAAAAACGGCGACGGCACCTGCCGCCTCTCGGGGCTCGGGAACTGCACCGATGCCTGTGTGGTCATTCCCGAGACCTCTCCCGAGGGCGATCTTGTGACCGAGATCGACGCAGACGCCTTCCGCGGGGCAAGTGGCGTTGCCGCCGTGCAAATTCCCTCAACCGTGCAGTATATCGGCGAGCGCGCCTTTGCCGATTGCAATAGTCTTCTCTACATCTCGGTCAGCCCGCAGAACCGCTTTTACTGCGACGCAGGCGGCGTGCTTTACAGCAAAGATCAAAGCGTGCTCTTACAATACCCAACCCTCGCCGCCGCGGGGAGCCTCAAAATCCCGATCACGGTCAAAACGATCCGCGAGATGGCGTTTTACAACTGCCCCTATCTTACCAAAATCTATTACCCGGGAAGTCCCGACGAATGGGAAAAGATCTCGGTCGGCGCCAAAAACTACGCGCTCTTGTCGGCGTCCAAACAGTTCTATTCCGAGCGCGGTGGAAAATAGTTCAGTTTTTCGGTTTCAAAAATTCATACAGCGTGCAGGGGATCCTGCCGTTGACGAGCTTTTTGGTCTTGTCGGCTTTGCGCAAAAAGAGCCGTTCCAGACCCGGGTGGGAGGTGAGAACAAAAATTTGCCACGGGGAAAGCTTTGAAAAGGCTTTTCCCATCTCGCGATAGAGCGCTTCGACCTCATGTGGGGTCATAAGGCGCTCGCCGTAAGGAGGATTGCAGACGATCGTCGCTCTGCAGTCCTCTTTTTGGATCTTTCTGACGTCGGCGTGTGAGAACGCGATGCAGTCCTCCACGCCGGCGCGGCGAGCGTTCTCTTTGGCAATCGCAAGCACTTCGGGGTCAATGTCCGAAGCGCGAACAGAGGCTCCGTTGGACAGGTCGATTTCGTCCCTTGCGATCTTTCGTTCCTCGTCCCAAAACGCGGACGGAATGCGCGGGAACTGTTCGGCGTCAAAGGAGCGCGTCAGCCCCGGTGCGATCCTGTGGAGGATCTGCGCCGCCTCAATAGCGATCGTGCCCGAGCCGCACATGGGGTCCCAAAGGAGGACGTCGGTGCGCGGGTGGGTGGTCAAAACGATCGCCGCCGCAAGCGTCTCGCGCAAAGGGGCAAGCCCCGACTCGGGACGATAGCCGCGCTTGTGGAGCGCAGTCCCTGTGGTGTCGAGCATGACGTATGCAATATCCTTAAACAGGAAAAACTCAATCTGGTATTTTGTACCGGTCTCGGGAAAAATTTTGATCCCGTAAACTTCGGAAAGCCTTGTGACCGCCGCTTTTTTGATGATGCTCTGGCAATCGGGGACCGAAAAGAGCCGACTTTTGATCGAATGTCCCTTGACCGGGAAGGCGTCGTCGCGCCCGATCCAATCCTCGAGCGGCAGTGCCTTGACACCGTCAAAGAGTTCGGTGAAAGTCGTTGCGGGAAAAGCGCCGAGGAGCACAAAGACGTGTTCGGCGAGACGCAAGCGCAGGTTGGCGCGCACGACGTCGCGTTCGTCGCCCTCAAAAAAGATGCGCCCGTCCATGGTTTCCAGCCGTTTGCAGCCGAGCGCGTCGATCTCCTCGCCCAGCAGTTTTTCAAGCCCGAACAGGCAGGTTGCCACAAGCGTCATGCTACACGGTCTCCTTTCCCATAATCTTTGATTATTGTAGCATTTCCCGCAAAAAAAGTCAAGAAAAGACTTGCAAAAGAGCAAAAAGCAGAATATAATGAAACAAATGCATTTTGATCCCCGAAAGGAACCCCGCTATGGAAAAAATGAAAGTCGGCATCATCGGAGCCACCGGCATGGTCGGTCAGCGCTTCCTCATGCTCCTCGAAAATCACCCCTATTTTGAAGTTTCGGTACTCGCGGCATCCGCCCGCTCTGCAGGGCAGACCTATGAAGAAGCCGTGGAAGGCCGTTGGAAGATGTCCTCTCCCCTGCCCGAAAAATATAAGAAGATGGTCATTCTCGACGCCGCAAAGGTCGAAGAAGTCGGCAAACGCTGTTCTTTCGTCTTCTGCGCCGTCAACATGAAAAAGGACGAGGTCCTCGCCCTCGAAGAAACCTACGCAAAAGCCGAGATCCCGGTCGTCTCGAACAACTCGGCAAACCGCTGGACGCCCGACGTGCCCATGGTGATCCCCGAAATCAATGCCGATCACCTCTCTGTCATCGAAGCGCAGAAAAAGCGCCTTGGCACCAAGCGCGGATTTATCGCCGTCAAGCCGAACTGCTCGATCCAGTCCTATGTTCCGGCGCTCACCCCTCTGCTCAAATACGGCATCACCGAGGTCGTGGCAACGACCTATCAGGCGATCTCGGGTGCGGGCAAGACCTTCAACGAGTGGCCCGAGATGATCGACAACGTGATCCCCTACATCGGCGGCGAAGAGGAAAAGAGCGAACAGGAGCCCCTCAAAGTCTGGGGCAAGGTCGAGGACGGCAAGATCGTCAAGGCAAATGCTCCCATCATCACGACCCAGTGCATCCGCGTTCCCGTGACCGACGGACACACGGCAGCCGTCTTTGTAAAGTTTAAGAACAAGCCGACCAAGGAGCAAATTCTCGCCGACTGGAAGGCATTTTCGGGCAAGCCGCAGGAACTGGAACTTCCCCATGCTCCCGCACAGTTCATCACCTATTTTGAGGAAGATAACCGCCCGCAGGCAAAGCTCGACCGCGATATCTACGGCGGTATGGGCGTAACGGTCGGCAGACTGCGCGAGGATACCCTCTTTGATTACAAGTTCGTCGGCCTCTCCCACAACACCCTGCGCGGCGCCGCCGGCGGCGGACTTCTGACCGCGGAGCTGTTGTATAGAGAAGGATTTTTTGAATAAAGATTTGCGGGGAAGAACTTTTTGCAAAAAGTTCTTCCCCGCACCCTTTTTCAAAAACCTCTAACA
>CADBFJ010000105.1 GCA_902793915.1 uncultured Ruminococcus sp. | reverse complement strand
AGAGCAACGTCACCGATCTGAGCGACGAGGTCTTTCAGAACATCATAAGAAGTCTTCTGTGCTTTCAGGAAAGCGATGAACTCGTCAGCGATCTTCTGAGCCTCTTCCTTGGTGGAAGCGCCCATGATCTTGAGGAGGGCAGCAGCCTTCTCGGATTCGATAGCGTTTTCGACTTCTTTGGAGTACAGATCCACATAGTTGGCAGCAAGATCTTTCTTGAACTGCTCAGCGACAGGGGTCATGTCTTCAACAGTGGGGGTTTCAACGGGAGCCGACGGGTTATCCGTAGGTTTGGGATCGGGATCCACGACGGGGGTCTCGTTCTTCTTGCCGCAAGCAACGAACACGCAAGTAAGCGCGAGCAGAAGAGCGACAAGAACAAGTGTCAACTTTTTCATAGGGTTTTTCCTCCTAAAAAATTGTTTCGGTTTGGTCCGAACAAGCATTACGGACGGATTATACCGCAAAACGCAATTTTCTTTGTGAACAAAATGTTAAAGTTCCGTAAATAAATACAGAATTACACCTGTTCCCGCAAAAAATCTGCCTTTTTCGGTACTTTCTCGCCGAACATTTGCTCGGTAGAAGCCGATTTCGGAAGCTTTTCGGTCATCGCAAGCCGCCAGAACTCCACGAGGCCGCTTCTTCCGAATACTTCTCGTGTATCATACTACCACACTTTTGGCGGCTTGTCAATGCTTTTTTGCAAAATTCTTTCATCCCGCCCCTTTTTTACGACTTTTTCTGCACCTTTTTGGCGACTTTGCCATATTCTGATAATGTTTCCGGATCATTTGAGGCTCGTTTTTCCGTTTTTTCAAAAAAATTCTTTTGTGACTATTCCTTTTCGCCCTCAAATATGATATGATAGAAACAGTATCAAGGTCAAACACCACTTTATCGAAGGAGCGTCTTTGCCCATGTCATCCAAAATCCTCGTTCGCGGCGGCAAGCCGCTGTCCGGCGAGATCGCCATCAGCGGCATGAAGAACGCCGCTTTGCCGATTTTGTTCGCTACATTGCTCATTCCCGAGCCCTGCACCATTGAAAATATCCCGCCGGTCAGCGATATTGACGTCACTTTGGAAATTCTCGCTCAAATGGGAGCCAAAGTTGATCGAATTTCGCCCACCGCGGTCACGATTGACACCAAAGACGCGGTCGAAGGCAGCGCGCCCGACGAACTGGTCAAGAAACTGCGCGGCTCGGCATATCTGCTCGGCGCGCAGCTCGGTCGTTTTCACAAGGCGCACATGGGCTGGCCGGGCGGCTGTGATTTCGGCACGCGCCCCTTGGATCAGCACAAAAAGGGCTTTGAAGCGCTCGGCGCCGAGGAAATTCCGGGCGGCGGGCTGAATTACAGCGCCAAAAACGGGCTTTGCGGCGGCTGCACCATCTATTTTGACGTGGCTTCGGTGGGAGCTACCGCCAACGTGATGCTTGCGGCGGTGCTCGCCGAGGGCACAACGGTCATTGATAACGCTGCGCGCGAGCCTCATATCGTTGATCTTGCCAACTTTCTCAACTCCTGCGGCGCCTCGGTCAGCGGCGCGGGCACGCCGATCATCAAGATCCGCGGCGTGGAACGCCTGCACGGATGCAGCTATACGATCATCCCCGACATGATTGAAGCCGGAACCTACATGGTTGCCGCCGCTGCGACGCGCGGGCACGTGCGGATTTCTTCCATTATTCCAAAGCACGTGGAAAGCATTACCGCGAAGCTCTCGGAAATGGGCGTTTCGGTGGACGAAGGTGACGACTACGTTGTGGTCACGGGAAGCCAAAAGTTCAAGAATATCAACGTAAAAACGCTCTTTTACCCCGGTTTCCCCACCGATATGAACCCGCAATTCTCGGTTTTGCTCTGCCTTGCGGGCGGCGTTGGCTCGATGCAGGAAGGCGTTTGGGATAACCGCTTCCGTTATGCCGAGGAACTGCGTAAAATGGGCGCAACCATCCGCATTGACGGCAGAACCGCAACCATTGAGGGCGGCAAGCCCTTCAAAGGCAGCGTGGTCGACGCGACCGACCTGCGCGCGGGTGCCGCGCTCGTCATCGCCGGGCTTTGCGCCGACGGGGAAACGAAAATCTGCCACACCGAATTCATCGACCGCGGCTATGACGACATCGTGGGCAAGCTGCGCTCGCTGGGCGCAGACATTGAAATTCTGCCCGAATAATCCCGCGCGGCAAGCGCTTTCCTTACCGCGCGCGCACACGCGCATATACACGCATGCGCACGTATTTATATAAAAGGATGAAAAACCGCTATTCCGGCGGTTTTTCTCTTGTGTGCTATTTAGAATTATTTTTGTTTTTATTTTAAGTTTTAGAAAGAATGCGGGGAAAACTTTTTTGAAAAAAAGTTTTCCCCGCACCCCTTTCAAAAAACTTTATAAAAGGTTTTTATACACACGCCGGAAAGCATGTAAAAACTTTCTCAAAAAAAGTGATCAAGGTTTTTGAAAAGAGCGCGAGAAAAAGTTTTCTCTCGCCTTGCATTTTTCTTTTCTATATGTTACAATAGAGCCGAAATGACAACAAAGGAAGCCAACGAATGAAAATCGGATTTATCTCTCTCGGTTGTCCCAAAAATCAACTGGACACCGAAGTTATGCTCCACGAGGTGCTCTCGGCGGGATACGAGATCACGCCCGACGAAACCGAAGCCGACGTGGTCATTGTCAACACCTGCGCATTCATCGAGAGCGCCAAGCGCGAGGCGATTGACAACATTCTCGACGTGGCGTGGCTCAAAAAGCACCGCTCGCTCAAAGCCATCATCGTCACCGGCTGTCTTGCCGAGCGTTACGGCGAGGAAATCTTCACCGAACTGCCCGAGGTGGACGCCGTGCTCGGCGTTGGGAGTATTCACAACATTGTGGAAGCGATCCAAAAGGTTACCGACAAGAGCCTGAAAAGAGCCGAGCGCAAATACTATTCGCACGAGAACCGCGACTGCGTTCGCCTTGGCGGCGACCGCGTGCTGACGACCCCCGAATACGCCGCCTATCTCAAGATCGGCGAGGGCTGCGACAACCGCTGCGCTTACTGCGCGATCCCCGCGATCCGCGGCAAGTACCGCTCGCGCCCGATGGAAGACCTCATTGCAGAAGCCAAGCAGCTCGAGGCCTTGGGTGTCAAGGAGCTTTCGATCATCGCGCAGGACATCACGCGTTACGGCATCGACCTTTACGGCAAGTACTCGCTTGCGACGCTGTTGCATAGAATTACCGAGGAAACAAGCATCCCGTGGATCCGCCTGCTTTACTGCTATCCCGACAAGATCACCGACGAGCTTGTCGCCGAGATCCGCGACAATCCGAGAATCCTTAAATACATCGACCTGCCGCTCCAGCACGCCAGCGACAGGATGCTGACCGCGATGAACCGCCACGGCGACGCAAAAATGATCAAAGAAGTGCTCTCCAAATTGCGCAAAGAGATCCCGGGCATTGTGATCCGCACGACCTTCATCGTGGGCTTTCCGGGTGAAACCGAGGACGATTTTGCCGAGCTTTGCGCGTTTGTCAAGGAGCAAAAATTTGACCGCGCCGGTGTGTTTACCTACTCGCGCGAGGAGGGCACGCCCGCCTACGATTTCCCCGACCAAATCGACGAACAAATCAAGCAGGATCGCATGGATCGGCTCATGCAGATCCAGCTCGGCATCAATGAAGAAGCCAACAAGGAAAAGATCGGCAAAACCATCACCGTGCTTTGCGAGGACTA
>CADBFJ010000104.1 GCA_902793915.1 uncultured Ruminococcus sp. | reverse complement strand
TTCATCGAGGCGCTTCAGAGCGGCAACTTTGAAGTCATCGCATTCGACTACTCGGCATACAGCGCAGACGCTTATTCGATGCTTGCCGCTTTCGCGCGTCCTTTTGCGGGCGGTGCGCTCGATATGGACAGCTACCGTCTGGACGGGCATATCACCGGTTACGACAACGAAGAGTACAACGCGCTCTTTGAAGCAATCTACGCCCTGCCCTATGCCGAAGGCGCAAACTTAAAAGAGGTCCCGGAACAGCGTGCGCTTCTGTTGCACCAAGCCGAAAAAATGCTGCTTGACGACATGGTCGTGATCCCGGTCGTTTTCAACAAGACGGCGGTTTTACAGAGCAAAAAGCTCACAAACGTCAAATCCGATTACTACACGCCCGCGCTCTTCAAAGTAGCAAAACTGAAAAACTACGAGGATTACGTCCCGGTGCTGGAAACCTTCCCCACCATGGACTGGTCAAAACTGAACTAAAAAACCAAGGAAGCGGCATTTGCCTTTTCGGCAAACATGCCGCTTTCTTACGAGGGATCAAACATTGAACGTAGAAACATCAAAAAAACAACATCGACAGGTCTCCTCCGTATCGGTGCTCTTTCGCTTTTTGCGCGGAAGCAAAGCCCTTTTTATCCTGGGGGTCCTTTTTGCCGTACTCGGTTCCCTGTTTGAATTGATTATCCCGCGCATCACAGGGTACACGCTTGATTTTGTGATCGGAAGCAGTGGAAGCGGCGGTCCTTCTTCCTCGCTTGCGGGAAAACTCCTTGCCCTGTTCGGAGAGAACACGGAATTGCGCGAGCATCTGTTTGCCGTCGCGCTGCTCATCGCTCTCCTCGGATTTTTGGCGGCGCTTTGCAAATACCTGTTCCGCGTCACCAACGCAAAAGGCGCAGAGACGTTCATGATGACGATGCGAAATCAAATTTTTGCGCACATCGAGTCGCTTCCCTTTTCCTGGCACATGAAAAACCACACCGGTGACATCATTCAGCGCTGCACGTCGGACACCAACACGGTCAAGCGCTTTGTTGCCGACCAGCTCACCACCGTGGTAAGATCCTCGATCTTCCTCGGGCTTTCGCTCTTTTTTATGATCCGAACGAACCTAAAGCTCTCGATTGTTCCGCTCGTTGCGATCCCGCTCATCATCGCATACTCGGCGTATTTTCACAAGAAGATCGCAAAACAATTCCTCGAATGTGACGAAAATGAGGGTATTCTCTCAAACATCGCGCAGGAGAATTTGACCGGCGTGCGCGTGGTGCGCGCCTTCGGTCGCGAAAAATATGAACAGGAAAAATTTGCAAAGCAGAACCAAAAATATACCTCGCTTTGGATCCGCCTTTGTATGTTCCTCTCGGCGTTCTGGGGAACCGGCGACCTCATTTCGGGGCTCCAGATCATGCTCATCCTCGTGTTCGGCACCAAGATGTGCGTGATGGGAGAAATGACGACCGGCGAGCTTATCACCTTCATTTACTATAACGCCATGGTCATCTGGCCTGTGCGTATGCTGGGACGCGTCATCAGCGAAATGAGCAAAGCCGGCGTTGCAATCGGCAGAATTGCATACATCGTCAATTCGGAAGAAGAAGCCGACGCGAAAGCGGCTCTGACGCCCGACATGAACGGCGACATCGACTTCCAAGACGTCTCCTTCGCTTATACCGATCACGACAACCTGCAAAAGGTCGGTTTCACCGTCAAGGCAGGCACGACCTGCGGAATTTTGGGCAGTACGGGGAGCGGGAAGTCCACGCTCATGCATCTGCTCGACAGGCTCTACCCCGTGGGCTCCGGAAAAATCACGATCAGCGGCGTGGATATTGCCGACATCAAAGCCTCGCACCTGCGCAAAAACATCGCCATGGTTTTGCAAGAACCCTTCCTGTTCTCCCGAACCATCCGCGAAAACATCGCCATGGGGCTGCCCGAGGACACACCCGAAGAGGAGATCGACCGCAGGATCGACGAAGCGGTTGAGATTGCCTGCCTGAAAGAGACGATCGATGGCTTTGACAAGGGGCTTGATACCTTTGTCGGTGAGCGCGGCGTCACGCTCTCGGGCGGTCAAAAGCAGCGGCTCGCGATTGCGAGGACGATCGTGCAAAACGCGCCGATTATGGTCTTTGATGACTCGCTTTCGGCGGTCGATACCGAAACCGATGCCAAGATCCGAAACGCCCTCTTGGAGCGCACGAAAGGAACGACTACGATCCTCATTTCGCACAGAATCACGACGCTGATGCACGCCGATCGGATCGTCGTTTTGGACAAAGGGAAAATCGTGGAATCCGGCACGCACGAGGAACTCCTCAAAAAAGGCGGACTTTACGCCTCCATCTACGATATCCAAACGTTGAAGGAGGATGAACAATGAGAAAGCAAGTAAAAGAAACTACATCGCTTCCCTTTTTCGGCATCCCGAAGCTCTTTCCCTTCCTAAAAAAATACGCCGGCTCCTTTGTCGTTCTCTTTCTCACGGCGGCGATCGGCAGCGTGATCGACATCATTCTTCCCTTGTTTCAACGCTATGCCATCAACAATTTCATCGCCTATGAAACGCTCAAAGGGCTTGGGCTCTTCGTTGCGCTCTACTGCGCGGTCTTAATCGTTCAGGTCGCTTCCAACATCATGGCAACCTACCGCGCAAGCTGTATCGAAATGTGGATCGACCGCGATCTGCGGCAGACCTGCTTCGACCATTTGCAAACGCTCTCCTTCTCGTATTTCAACCAGAACAGCGTCGGTTATATCCATTCGCGCGTGATGAGCGATACCGGCAACATCGGCGCTTTGGTCTCATGGTCTCTCATCGACTGCATCTGGCACCTTTCCTACATTGTGGGCGCGGCGATTGTCATGTTCTCGCTCAATGCGCGCCTTGCCGCCATCGTCCTTGCCGTTGTTCCCTTCCTCGCCATCGCCATCGCCTTTTTTGAAAAGAAACTGACCGCGCTCAACCACAGCGTGCGCGAAGCAAATTCTCGCATCACCGGCAACTTCAACGAGGGGATTGTGGGAGCCAAGACCATCAAAACGCTCGTGGCGGAAGAAAAGATCAAACGTCACTTTAACAAAGAATCGCTTGGTATGAGGAAGGTTTCGGTCAGCGCCGCACGCTTCCGCGCGCTCTTCTGGACGGTCATTTCCTTTGCCTCCTACCTTGCGCTTGCGCTGGTGCTCTGGCGTGGCGGCGTCATCACGGTCGACGGACTTTTGGAGCTCGGCACGCTCACGGTCTTTATCACCTACGCCGTCGGCATTATGGAGCCGGTACTCTGGATCGTCGACGCGATCTCCGAGCTCATCGCCACACGCGTCAACATCGAGCGCGTTTCAAAGCTGCTCGAAACCAAATCCGACGTGACCGACAGCCCCGAAGTCGTGGAAAAATACGGCGACAACTTCCACCCCAAGCGCGAAAATTGGGAGGAACTGCACGGCGATATTGAGTTTCGGGACGTTTCTTTCCGCTATCCCGACGGCACCGAGACCGTGCTCGACCACTTCAATCTGAAAGTCCCCAAGGGGACGAACGTTGCCATCGTCGGCGAGACCGGCGCGGGAAAATCCACGCTCGTCAACCTCGTCTGTAGGTTTTATGAGCCGACCTCGGGAGAATATCTGATCGACGGTCGTCCTGCGAACGAACGCTCGCAACTTTGGCTCCACAGCAACATCGGCTACGTCCTGCAAACGCCCCACCTCTTTTCGGGCACAATTGAGGAGAACCTCCGCTACGGCAAGCCCGACGCGACCGAAGAGGAACTGTGGGAAGCGCTCCGGCGCGTTTCCGCCGACTCGTTTGTGGACGCGATGGAAAACAAACTGCAAAGCGAAGTCGGCGAGGGCGGAGACCTGCTTTCA
>CADBFJ010000103.1 GCA_902793915.1 uncultured Ruminococcus sp. | reverse complement strand
GTGATCCTTCAATGGAGAAAAGGCAAATAAGTTTTACAGAGCCGAAAGAGAACCCGCAGGGGTTCTCTTTCTTTTCTAAAACCGAGCGGGTCGAAAAGCCACTCAAAGGCTTTTGTTTTATTGCTTTGACCTTGATTCTCCGATGGGGCGATGGCAGGAAAAAGAATGTCATGAATACGATTTTTCCAAATGAAATCCTCATTTTTTTGTTTTTGTGTAAAAAATCTTATTTTTTACATATTTTTTGTGAGAAAAAGCCTATCTTTTTAGGAAAAAGAGTGATACAATGGAAAATAACAGATTAGGCTCCACGGGAGGAAGAATATGAAGTACAGTTTGAAAGTTGATCAGAGCAAAGTGCTGGGAGAACTCAAACCGATGAATGCCGTCAACAACGGGCCGATCAGGGCTCCCCAAGCGCAAAAGCGCGGGAACTTTGAGACCTACGCCGCCGCGGGTTTCCCCTATGCGAGATTACACGATGCGAACCTCTGTTACAGCTACGGAGGACCGCACGTTGTCGATATCACCGCGATCTTTCCGAACTTTGACGCCGATGAAAACGATCCCGCTTCCTACGATTTCGTTTTGACCGACCTCTATCTTTCCAACATCGTGGCTGCCGGGACAAAGGTCTTTTACCGCCTCGGTCAGAGCATTGAGCACTGGGGCAAAAAGTACGATATTTTCCCGCCGAAGGATTTTCACAAGTGGGCGCGCATCTGCGAGCATATCATCCTTCACTACAACGAGGGGTGGGCAAACGGATTCCACTTTGACATCGAATACTGGGAAATCTGGAACGAGCCCGATCTCGATCCCGGCCCTCATTCGCCTTGCTGGCAAGGCACCAAAGAGGAGTTTTTCGACCTCTTTGAAATTGCCGTAAAATATCTCAAAGGAAAATTCCCGCACCTGAAAATCGGCGGCCCTGCCTCGGCAGGTTTCCGCACCTACGCGGTCGAATTCCTTGCCGAGATGGAAAAGAGAGGAGTCCCGCTCGACTTCTACTCCTGGCACAACTACGACCAGCACCCGCACCACCTAGGCGACAAGAGCGTCTGGCTCCGTGAACTGCTCGACAGCCACGGATATGTAAAAACCGAGAGTATTCTCAATGAGTGGAACTATGTGCGCGACTGGATCGAAAACTGGGTTTACAGCCTGCGCGCCATGGAGGGACTCAAGGGCGCGTCTTTTGCCACCGCCGTGATGTGCGTATCCCAGGACAAGCCGATCGATATGCTCATGTATTACGAAGCGCGCATCGGCTCGGCAATGAACGGGCTTTTCGATCTCGTCTCGCTCGAGCCGCTCAAAACCTATTATTCTTACCTGACCTTCCACGAAATGACAAAGCTTGGAAAAGAGGTCGCTTCGGAGAGCGATTCCGAGCGCATCTATTCGCTCGCCGTCTCGAACGGCAGGACGACCGAGATGCTCGTGACCTACTACGAGGAAGACGATGCTACACCGTCTACCGAGCTTTCCTTGCAGTTTGAGACGACCGAGGAGAGCGAGGTTTTCTTCTACCTGACCGACGAAACGCACAACATGGAATGCGTCAAAAAAACGACCGTTCCGGCAGGGAAGCAGGAGATAGATCTTGCGCTCAACCTGTTTGATATTTACAAAATCGTCGTAAAACCGACTACCAAAGGATGACGGAGAAAACGAATATGAAAATCACAAAAATCAACGCCTATTTGGTTCGCCCGAGATGGTGCATGGTCGAAGTGGAAACCGATGCCGGCGTAACCGGCTGGGGAGAAGCCGTCATTGAGGGGAAAGCCGCCACCGTTGCAGCGGCAGTTGGTGAGATGGAAGAATACCTGATCGGCAAAGATCCCTCGAAAATCGAAGACATTTGGAATCTGCTCTATCGCGCGGCCTTCTATCGCGGAGGCCCGATCCTCATGAGCGCGATCTCGGGCATTGACCAGGCGCTCTGGGACATCAAGGGCAAAGTGCTCGGCGTGCCGGTCTACGAACTGCTCGGCGGCGCTTGCAGAGAGCGCATGAAGGTCTATTCCTGGATTGGTGGAGACCGTCCCTCGGACGTTGCCGCTGCCGCAAAACGGAAGATGGACGAGGGCTTTACCGCAATCAAAATGAACGCGACCGAAGAACTCCAGATAGTCGACAGCTATGATAAAATTGACGCCGTGCTCGAACGCGTTGCCTCGATCCGCGAGGCTTGCGGCAAATATTTCGGTATTGCAATCGACTTCCACGGCAGAGTCCACAAGCCGATGGCAAAAGTGCTTGCCAAAAAGCTCGAAGAATTTGACCCCATGTTCATCGAGGAACCGGTGCTTTGCGAGCAGATGGAAGATTTCAAAGAGATTGCCGCGGCTTGCAACATTCCGATTGCGACCGGCGAACGGCTCTTCTCCAAATACGATTTCAAGCGCCTTCTCACCGCGGGCGGTGTGGACATCATTCAGCCCGACCTCTCGCACGCGGGCGGCATCAGCGAAGTCCGCAAGATCGCCGCGATGGCAGAGGCATACGACGTAGCGCTCGCTCCCCACTGTCCGTTAGGGCCGATCGCGCTTGCGGCTTGTTTGCAGGTCGATGCGGTCAGCTACAACGCCTTCATTCAGGAGCAGAGCATCGGCATTCACTACAACGTCGGCAAATCGGTGCTCGACTATGTGAAGAACCCCGAGGACTTTGCCTTTGTAGGCGGCTCGGTCGAACTGCCCAAAAAAGCGGGACTTGGCGTCGAGGTCAACAAGGAGCTTGTTCTCGAAGAAAACGAGCATCCGCACCATTGGAAGAACCCGGTCTGGCGGCACGCCGACGGCAGCATTGCCGAGTGGTAAAAAGGATAGAAACATGAAACAAAACAAAGTGATCCTGGTTTCGATCGACGGGATGCGCGCCGAAGCCTTTGCAAGCTGCGGGCACCCGCTGGTCGAGTACCTTCGCACACACGCAAGCTACACGCTGGACGGCCGATCGGTCATTCCGCCCGTGACGCTTCCGGCGCACCTTTCAATCTTTTACAGCGTCCCGCCCCAGCGGCACGGCACGCTGAACAACACCTACGTCTCCCCGGTTCGTCCATTTGACGGGCTCATTGAAACGATCAAGCACGCGGGAAAGACGAGCGCGGCATTTTTTACCTGGGAGCCGCTACGTGACATCACAAGACCGGATATGCTCACCTATTCGGAATTTGCTTTTGCTTATTCGATGGAGAGCGCAGACACCTATCTGACCGACCGCGCCCTGGTTTGTCTGAAAGACCGCAAACCAGATTTCCTCTTTTTGCACCTGGTCGAAACCGACGAAAAGGGCGGGCACGACCACGGCTGGATGAGTAAAGAATACTTCGACCGCATTCGGATTGCGCTCGATAATCTCGAGCGGATCATCAAAGAATTCGGCGACGAGTACGCGATCATCATGACCGCCGACCACGGAGGCCATGACCGCATACACGGAATGGACATTCCCGAGGATATGGTCATTCCGATGTGCTTCCTCGGCGACGCGTTTGAAGGCGGCAAAGAGCTCTCTGACGTATCACTCCTCAACCTTGCGCCGACGATCGCGGCAATTTTGGGGCTTTCTCCCGTCCGCGAGTGGGAAGGGAAAAGTCTTGTTTAAGGAGATCACACCATGAAGGATCTGAAAGAACTCATCAAAGCCGAGCACCTCATCGTCATTGTGCGCGGCGTTTCGAGCGCGCGGCTCGTCCCGCTTGCCGAAGCGATGTATGAAGGAGGTGTTCGCCTGCTCGAAATTACTTACAGCGCAGACGGAAAAATCTCCGACGAAGAAACCGCCGAGAATATCCGCATGCTTGCCCGACATTTTGAAGGCAGGATGGAGATCGGTGCCGGCACGGTACTCACCGAAAAG
>CADBFJ010000102.1 GCA_902793915.1 uncultured Ruminococcus sp. | reverse complement strand
TTTGCAGGAGGATTTTGAAAAAATTGCAAAAAAGGACTTGACAAACCAATTTTCGCGGTGTATAATACGCAACATAAAAGGCAACGGCGTCTTTGAGTTCTTCGGGCTCAAAGACCCTTTTCGCTTTTATGGGACAAGTTCAAAAAATGAAGGCAAAGGCGTCTTCCGTGTCATGTGACAGGGGAGACGCCTCTCGCTTTTGAAGAGGAAAAGGAGAAAAACAATGAAAACCGTACCCGAGTATTTTGGAAGTCTTGTGTTCGACGACAGAGTGATGAAAGCCACTCTTTCGGCAAAGGTATATGCCTCGCTCAAAAAGACGATTGACGAGGGAGAGACGCTGGACATCGGCGTGGCCAATGCGGTGGCAGACGCCATGAAGGATTGGGCGCTCTCCAAGGGTGCCACCCACTTTACCCACTGGTTCCAGCCCATGACCGGCATCACAGCCGAGAAGCACGACAGTTTCATCTCGCCCTCACCCGACGGCGGCGTGATCATGGAGTTTTCGGGCAAAGAGCTCATTCAGGGCGAGCCGGACGCCTCCTCCTTCCCCTCGGGCGGCCTGCGCGCCACCTTTGAAGCGAGAGGGTACACGGCATGGGACCCGACCTCCTACGCATTTATCAAAGGAAAGACGCTATGCATCCCGACGGCCTTCTGCTCCTACGGTGGACACGCGCTCGATAAGAAAACGCCGTTGCTCCGCTCGATGGAAGCGCTCAACAAGCAGGCGCTCCGCATCCTGCGTCTGTTCGGAAACGACAGTGCAAAGTGCGTGCGCTCGTCGGTCGGGCCCGAGCAGGAATATTTCCTCATTTCCAAAGAAATGTATGACGCTCGCCCCGACCTGCGCTTTACCGGCAGAACGCTCTTTGGCGCAAAGCCGCCGAAAGGGCAGGAGATGGACGACCATTATTTCGGTGTAATCAAGCCGAGAGTCGCCGCCTTCATGGAGGAACTCAACGAGGAGCTCTGGAAGCTCGGCATCCTTGCCAAGACCGAGCACAACGAGGTCGCTCCGGCTCAACACGAGCTGGCGCCGATCTACACGACGACCAACGTCGCCACCGACCACAACCAACTCACCATGGAGATGATGCAAAAGGTCGCCTCGCGCCACGGGCTGGTTTGTCTGCTCCACGAAAAGCCCTTTGCCGGTGTCAACGGCTCAGGCAAACACAACAACTGGTCGATTGCCACCAACGAGGGGCAAAACCTCCTGGCGCCCGGCGACACGCCCTATGAGAACGCACAGTTCTTACTCTTCCTTTGCGCCGTGATCAAAGCGGTCGACGATTATCAGGATTTGCTCCGCATCTCGGTCGCCTCGGCCGGAAACGACCACAGACTTGGCGCCAACGAAGCGCCTCCCGCCGTCATTTCGATGTTCCTTGGCGACGAGTTGACCGCCGTCCTTGACGCAATCGAGACCGACACTCCCTATCAAGGTGTGGAAAAGACGCAAATGAAACTCGGCGTGCACGTCCTGCCGAAGTTCAACCGAGATACGACCGACCGCAACCGCACCTCTCCGTTTGCCTTTACCGGCAACAAGTTTGAGTTCCGGATGCTCGGTTCTTCCAACAGCATTGCCGCCGCAAACATCATGCTCAACAGCGCAGTGGCAGAGAGCCTCAAGGTTTACGCCGACCGCCTCGAGGGCGCGGCCGATTTTGCAACGGCGCTTCACGAGATGATCAAAAAGACCATCAAGGATCACAAGCGCATCATCTTCAACGGCAACGGCTACGACGACGCCTGGATCAAAGAGGCCACCGAAGTCCGCGGTCTTCTCAACTACCGCACAACGGTCGACTGCGTGCCGCACCTCTTGGACGAAAAGAACGTCGCCATGCTGACCTCGCACAAGATCTTTACCAAAGAAGAACTCGAAGCCCGCGCCGAGATCATGCTTGAGAACTACTGTAAGACGGTCATCATCGAGGCCAACACCATGATCACCATGGCGAAAACCCAGATCGCCCCGGCGGTCGAGCGCTTTGCCGCAGACCTCGCCAAGAACGCTGCCGCAAAGAAAGCGATTGCTCCGACGATTGCCTGCTCCTATGAGATCGGTTCCATCGAAAAGCTCTCCGCATTGACCGATCGCATTGTTCTCGGCGTTGAGGAACTCGAAAAGGAAGTGATCGCTCTGCACGGCGCGGAGGATATCCTTGCCGAGGCCGAGACCATCCGCGACGTAATTCTGCCCAAGATGTGCGAACTCCGCCTTGCCTGTGACGAGGCAGAAACGCTGACCGATAAATCCTACTGGCCATTCCCGACCTATTCGGATATTCTGTTCAGCGTCAGATAAACCCAAAAAAGGAGACCCTTCCCCATGTTACCCGAAGAACTTGCAACACTCGTGGAACGATACGCCGAAAAAGAAGTGTTCGGCGTCTGGCTGCTCATCGGCACCGCCTTCATCTTCTTTATGCAGGCAGGCTTTGCCATGGTTGAGACCGGCTTTACCCGCGCCAAGAACGCAGGAAATATCATCATGAAGAATCTCATGGATTTCTGCATCGGTACCGTGGTCTTCGTTCTGCTTGGCTTTTCCCTTATGATGTCGGAAGACTACGTTCTCGGTCTGATCGGCGTCCCGAATCTGAAGATATTGACCGACTTCGATGGATTCCTGAAAAGCGGGAACGCCCCTGCCTTCGTGTTCAATCTCGTGTTTTGCGCGACTGCCGCGACCATCGTTTCGGGCGCCATGGCGGAACGGACAAAATTTTTATCCTATTGTATTTACTCGGGCGTCATTTCGCTCTTCGTTTATCCGATCGAAGCCGGTTGGGTCTGGAACGAGGCCGGCTGGCTCATTCGCCTCGGATTCCACGATTTTGCCGGCTCTGCCGCGATCCATTCGGTCGGCGGCGTGACCGCGCTCATCGGCGCGATCATGGTCGGCCCGAGACTTGGAAAGTACATCAAAGACCATGCCGGAACAGTGAAAAAGGTCAACGCGATTCCGGGGCATTCGATTACCCTCGGTGCGCTTGGTTGTTTCATTCTCTGGTTCGGCTGGTACGGATTCAACGGCGCGGCGGCATGGGACGGCGAATCGCTCTCTTCGATCTTTGTCACTACCACGATTGCTCCTGCCGTTGCAACCTGTACGACGATGATTTTCACTTGGATCAAAAACGGCAAGCCAGACGTTTCCATGTGTATCAACGCCTCTCTTGCCGGTCTTGTCGGCATTACGGCAGGCTGTGATGCGCTCGACGCTCTGGGCGCTACGGTGGTTGGTATCGTTTCGGGCTTCCTCGTGGTATTTGTGGTCGAGCTGCTTGATCTCAAACTCCACATCGACGATCCGGTCGGTGCCGTCGGCGTCCACCTTGCCAACGGCGTCTGGGGCACGATCGCGGTAGGCCTTCTGGCAAATCCCGCCGCGCCCGCAGGACTTTCCGGACTGTTTTACACCGGCAGTTTCAAAATGCTCGGTATTCAAACCTTGGGAATCGTTTGTATTCTCGCATGGACGGCCGCAACGATGAGCCTGACCTTCCTCATTCTCAAGAAAACGGTTGGGCTTCGCGTCTCACTCGAAGAAGAAATCAAAGGCCTCGACAAGACCGAGCACGGTCTTCCGAGCGCATACGCCGATTTCGTTCCCGCCGTTGAAAGCCTTGACTACGGCTTTGCGGGGGCGGTCGCGGTGACGGGCGAGACTCCGGTCGCGGAAGCAATCCCGGTGAAAAAAGTTCCCGCCGTGGTCGACGGTTCTCCCAAGTTTACCAAGGTGGAGATCATCTGCAAAGAGCCTCGCTTTGAGGCGCTGAAGAACGCGATGATGGAGATCGGCATCACCGGCATGACCGTCTCTCACGTGCTCGGTTGCGGAATCCAGAAGGGACAACCCGAATACTACCGCGGTGTCGTTGTGGAAGCCAATCTTTTCCCGAAAATTCAAGTTGATATC
>CADBFJ010000101.1 GCA_902793915.1 uncultured Ruminococcus sp. | reverse complement strand
CCGTCAATCAGCTTTTTGAGCATTTTTTTGACGTCTTCTTTTGTAAGCCCCTGCGGGATCCGCCCCGAAAAGGAGATGAGGAGATTGGGTAGGTTCTCTGCAAGGATTGCCTCTTCCAGTTCGCGTAGCGTTTTGCTCTCGACGCGGAAACTGTTGATCGAAATGCGAGTTTCCTTCCCAGCCCCGGGGTGGATTGTCATATTTTCGCGGATCCGTCCCTTGACCGTAAAAGACCGATACGGAATGCCGTAGCGTTTCATCTCTGCGAGGAAGGCGTCGCCGTTTTCATCGCCGAGCACGAGATAGGCAAGATTGTTCACGCCGCACACGGTGAGGGCGCGCGACGTGTTGACGCCCTTTCCGCCCGCTTCGATTAGCACCTCGGTCGCCAGATTTTCCTTTTCAAAGGCAAAATCCGGGACGGTATAGTGCAGGTCGAAGCAGGGGTTGAGCGTGATGGTTCGGATCTCTTTCATTTATTTTGCCCCCTCCGGGTAGTCGCCTTCGATCCGCGTTGCGTGCGCAAAGAGATAGCGCTCGGCTTCGGCAGACCAAACGCCGCCGTTTTTCTTCACGATTTCATCAAGTTTTGCGTAAAGCGGGTCCTTTTTGCCCCACTCACCAAGCTCGTCAATGGCAATCATCGGAATATCGAGATGCGGATAGCAGACTTTTTTGGCGCCGCTCGGTTTTTCCATGCCAAAGACGGCGGCCGCGGCATCTTTGAGACCCAGAATGTGCGAGACGATCGCGCTCGGGTCGACCTTGTTCTCTTCAATCAGGTGAATGACGTCAATGGTGTCCTCGGGGATACTTCCAGCCGTCCCGACCACGTGAATGCCGTCATAGTGGACGCGATAGAGGTTGAGCGAGCCGGGAAGCTCGTGGACGGCAGGGCCTGCGAAGAAGTTGATGCAACCGTCCTCGCGGCAGATGGTCTCTGCCATCGAGAAAAGTGCCGGCGACGGAACCATGACGAAGACGTCGTCAAAGCCGCCCTCGGAGAGCTCTTTGAGCTTTGCGACAGGGTCTTCGATGCCGGAAGTGTTGAGATAAATCAGATCGGTTCCCTGCTTCTTTGCGGCGGCAGGCGTGAACTTGCGCTCAGCGTCGGCAAGGCGCTCGGCGTTGATGTCGGTCACGACGACCTGCCCCACGCCTGCGTATCCAGAGGCGAGTGCAACGGCACCGATGCCCATGGGGCCGGCTCCACCGAGAACGGCCAGCCGTCCGCCGCGCTTTGCGCCGTCGGTGCGGACGTAGTTCTCATAATCGGTGTGATAGCAACCTTTATAGGCACGCAGGATACAGCCGAGCGACTCGACGAGCGAGCCTTTGAAAAAGGCGTCGCCCTCATAGGGGACGAGGCACCCGCGATCGAGCACGATCTTCGGCACCACCGCATAGGTCGCGTTGCCGCCGATATATTGATAGGAATATCCGGGGTCGTATCCGCTTTCGAGTTTGAGCGCGGGCTGAATGACGACGCGCTGACCGACCTTCCACTCGCCGACAAGGCTTTTGCCGACCTTTTCGATCGTTCCGCACATCTCATGCCCGATGATGACAGGGTGCTCTGCAATGTCGGGCGGGACGCGCTTGTGATTACTTCCCTGCTTGACCGCCTTGTAGGTGGAGGCGCAGACCGTGTCGCTTTCCACGCGCAAAAGAACCTCGTCTTCCTTGATTTCGGGAAGCTCAAAGGTTTCGAGCCGCAGATCCATGGCTCCGTATAATCGAAGGGCTGTTGTTTTCATTTTGGTTCTCCTTTGAAAAAGTAGGATTGACAGAATTCTCGTCTCTATGATATAATAAAATCATAAAATTGTCAATTCCGATCAAAAACATTTCCAAATAATCACAAATTGATAAAATTCAATCACAAATCGTCAAAGGAGAAACGATATGCGTGTGGAAGAACGACAGGCAAAAATTCTGGAATCTCTTTCGGCAGACCCCGACCTGACCGTCCGTGAACTTGCCGCAAGGCTTTTTGTCAGCGAGCCGACGATCCGCCGCGACTTTACCGAACTTGCCGAGCGCGGACTGCTTCGGAAGGTGCATGGAGGAGCGATCGTCAAAAAAGGGTCTGCCGAAAGTGAGATCCCATTTTTGCTCCGCGAAAACGAGCGCAGTTCGGTAAAATCCGAAATGGGTCGCCGCGCGGTCGAATACGTTGAGGACGGAATGGTCCTCATGCTTGACGGCTCTACCAGCGCCTACCATCTGGTTCCCTATCTTTCGCGCTTCAAAGACATTCTGGTTGTGACGAGCGGCGCTAAGACCGCGGTTTCGTTGGCCGAAGCCAATATCCGCACCTTTTGTACGGGTGGGCAGATGATCATTCATTCTTTCTCCTACATCGGCGAGCAGGCCGAGAGATTCGTCCGGCACATCAACGCAGATTTGCTTTTCTTCTCCTGCAACGGGCTCTCGGATGACGGGCACATGACCGAGCGAAAACTGGAAGAAGCGAGTATGCGCCGCGTGATGTTTGAACGTTGCAAAAAGAAGATTCTTCTTCTTGACAGCAGTAAGTTCGGCAAAACCGCTTTTTACAATATGGGTAGCGTTTCCGAGATCGACGCGATCGTCAGCGATGCGCCGCTCCCGCCGCAGATCGCGGAACTGGTCGGCAAAAGGTAAAAAGAGAGAACCGGCAGGGACGCATGCCCTGCCGGTTCTGCTTTTTATAAGGCGTTACTCAAACTTCACTTCGACTCTGCCGAGGTTGTCGTGCACGTCGAGCGTGATGCTCTTGTCCCCTGTCGAATCGTGGTCGGGAACCGAGATGGAACCGAGATTATCGCTGCACTGGGTCACGACGTTCCATTCGCTTGGCACGTGGAGCGTAATAAGCCCCAAGTTATCGTAAATCGAAATCACGCCGCCACCGGGATAGCTATCCTTTTTCGAGAAGAAGAGTTCGACCGCGCCGAGATGGTCTTTGATGGTGAACCCATCGAGGTTGCCTGCGTCGGCATAGAGCGTTTCTTTACCGATTCTGCCACCGGTTTCCACTTCGTGTCCGTTGACGGTTACCGTCTTTTTGCGGTCGAAAATAATGTGAAATCCGGTTGTGAGAAGTGCCGCCGCTACAATGATGATCCAAATTTGGGGCACCCGGTCGGGATTCAG
The DNA here is from genome assembly GCA_902793915.1 of uncultured Ruminococcus sp. Lineage (GTDB taxonomy): Bacteria > Bacillota > Clostridia > Oscillospirales > CAG-272 > UMGS1865. The sequence goes on along the minus strand of CADBFJ010000101.1, from coordinate 1,011 downwards.
GTTCAAAATCGAGATCAAAGGATCGCGGAACAAAACCAACAGAAACGCAATCGGGAAGAAAATGTCGGCAAATTTGAGACGGACGATCTCGCAGATGAGCCATGCCAGAAGCAGAACGCCGCCGATGATTCGCCAAAGGCTGATTCCTTCTCCAAAGCTGACCCCCATGTTGTCAAGGATCAGCAGAACGGCCGCCAGGATCAGAACAAGTCCCCAGAAAATTGCCTTTGAGTGTTTCGAACGAAAAATTGCCATGTTATTTTAACCTCGTTTCTTCAATGATTTCTCGGACCATTTTATAGTACATTCTGGAAATATAAAGGAGTTTGTCGCTCCCCGAAAAGCGGGCAACGCTGACGCCGGTCGGGCTGCGCTGGATCGAGCAAATGCAGGCGGTGTTGACAATGCAGCTTTTGGAGGCTCTCGCAAAGCTGCGCGGCAGGAGGAGCAAAAGCTCTTTTAAATGCAAGGGGCAAAGGAACTCATCGTTTTTGGTGTGCGCTACGACGCTTTTTCCTTCGGTTTCAAAAAAGAGAATTTCGCGGTACGGGAGGTAACATTCTTCTTCCCCGCGCCGCAATGCGATCTCATCCGAGGCGTTCCATTCACGTTCGAGTGCACGCCGGAGCGAATCGAGCTTCTCGGTGATCTCGTTTGCGCGGATCACGATTTCCTCTTCGCTCTGTGGGTCTATTTCGATCCGAACCCTCACCCGATCACCTCCTTTGTTGTCGCTTTCATTATAGACGAAACCGTCGCGTTTGTAAAGCCCCAACGGCGCAAGTGGTCGATTTTTCGGCTTAAGCGGTCATCCTTGACAGAAAAAGAGTTTTCTGTTATACTGATTTTACCGCCAATTGCAAGGAAACTGATATGATAAATCTCTATAATCAAAAAGAAGTGCGCGAGCTGATGAGCGCCCACGGCATCACCTTCCGCAAAGAATTCGGGCAGAATTTTCTCATGGATCCTTTTGTGGTAGAGCGCATTGCGGATGCCGCAGGAGACACA
>CADBFJ010000100.1 GCA_902793915.1 uncultured Ruminococcus sp. | reverse complement strand
ATTCTGTTGCAGGATCTTCTCAACCGCTTAAAAAATCTTTGAAAAACAAGAGAAAAATCTTATGGTAAAACCAACGATGCCGCCGCGCGTTGCGGCGATCCAGGATCTTTCCTCGGTCGGTCGCTGTTCGCTCACCGCAACCATCCCGACCCTCTCGGCAATGGGGTATCAGGTCATCCCGCTCCCCACGGCGCTCCTGTCGACCCAGACCTGGGGCTATGACAGACCCTATTTCCTCGACCTAACCGATGAGCTGGACGGGATGATCGATTCCTTTGCCGAGAACAAACTGACCTTCCGCGCGATCTATTGCGGCTACCTCGCAAGCGCGGGGCAGGTCGCAGCCATTGAAAAGTTTTTCGATCTTTTTTCGATCCGCCCCGACGAGAGCGAACAGCTCCCGCTTCTCTGCCTCGATCCCGTGCTCGGTGAGGACGGGCAATTCTATACGACCTGCGACCGCGCGCTTGCCGACGGGATGAAGCGGCTCGCTTCGCGCGTGGACGTCCTGACCCCAAACCTGACCGAAGCCTGTCTGCTGCTCGGCGAGGAGTATCTTGATACAAAAAACCTCCCGACCGAGCGCGTCAAGCCCTATGTGGAGGCGCTCCTTCTGGAGCTGCAAGCCATAGGTCCCCGCCGCGTGGTCATCACCGGCGTGGAGGACGCCTCGGGCAAGATCTACAACTACGGCGTGGACGAAACGCGCCAGCTCTTCTCGGCGTCGCACGAAAAAACCGCGACCGCCTATCCCGGCACCGGTGATCTCTTCACCTCTCTTTTGCTCGGGAAACTTCTTGCGGGCGCCTCGTTCCGGTCGTCGGTCGCCTTTGCCGCGTCTTTTGTGGCATCTCTTGCAAAAGAGACCGAAGCGGCAGGAACCCCTGCACGCGAAGGGGTACTGCTTGAACCGCATCTTCAAAAACTATTTTCCGAAAGGAAGAACGCTTAAATGCCTTCTTACCGAACCGCCCATCGAATTGGTAGGATCCTGCGCTTTTCCGCCGTCACGCTCGTCTATGCCGTTTGCCTTCTGCTTCTTCTGCGGATGTGCTCGGCAAGAACTCCCTCGGCGCTGCGCGGCATCGATCCGAACGATCGCTTAAAAGACGCCTATCGGGAAAGCGAAACGCTGACCCTCCTTTACCAGAACGGCGACAGCATCACGCGCGCAGAACCCTCCAAAGGCTATTTTGCGATCCCCGAATATGTCTATATTCCCGAAGCGAAACAGGTGCAGCTCATCTTCCGCTACAACAACAGCACGCTCGCACACGTCACGGAAGATTACAAAACCGAGGAGCCGCTCTCACGCGAGGACGATCCCTTTGATCTGACGCTCGTCTTAAAGAAAGCGATCGACGGAGAGGAGCAGGAGATCCGCTTGCACGCCGCGAAAACCGAAAAATCGCTCGCCAAGCGGCTCTACACCTTCTATCGCCTGACCTTTGACGGCGTTGCGATCGACGAGGACACAACCGGGCTTTTCGCCGATATTTACTACAAAGGCGATCTCGATTACGACAAAAGTGCCTATGGAACGCTCTGCCTCTACGACCCCGCCGAGGCATGGCTCTCGAAAAACCTCTCGGGCGCACAAAAGCGCGCCCTCTCCAAATAAAATTTCCCTTTTGAAAGGACACAACACTCATGCATTGGTCTGAAGCAATCGCAGAACGGGTCATCGCAAGAAACCCGAACAAAGAAGAATACGTTTGCGCCGCGGGCATCAGCCCTTCGGGCTCTGTCCACATCGGCAACTTCCGCGACGTGGCGACCTCGCTTTTCGTCGTCAAGGCGCTCGAAAAGAAGGGCAAAAAGGCAAAGCTCCTCTTCTCCTGGGACGAATACGACCGTTGCCGCAAGATCCCTGCCAACGTGCAGGCGGTCGTTGGCAGCGACTTTGACAAATACATCGGCACGCCCTACGTGGACATTCCCGACCCCTGGGGCTGTCACGAAAATTTTGCCAAGCACTTTGAGGCAGAATTCCTCTCGACCATGGAGCGCTTCGGCATCAAGATGGATTGCCGCTACCAGGCAGACCTCTATCGCTCGGGCGCATACCAGAAGGATATTCTCGAAGCTCTGCAAAAACGCAAAGAAATCTTTGAAATCCTCGATTCCTTCAAGACCAAGGACGCTTCAAAATCTGCCGAGGAACTCCGCGCCGAGCACGACGCCGAAAAGGAAGTCTACTATCCCGTGAGCATCTTCTGCCACGAGTGCCACACCGACTTTACCACCATTGAAAAGCTCTCGGACGACTGCACCGAAGCCGACTACGTCTGCTCGCGCTGCGGCCACAAGGGGCATTTCAATTTCCTTAAGGAGCACGATTGCAAGCTCGGTTGGAAGATCGACTGGCCGATGCGCTGGCGTTACGAAGGCGTCGACTTTGAGCCGGGCGGAAAGGATCACGCCGCGCCCACAGGCTCTTACAGCAACTCGAAGATCATCTCCAAAAAGATTTTCGGTTACGACGCGCCCGAGTTCCAGGGCTATGAATTTATCGGCATCAAGGGCATGACCGGCAAAATGTCGTCCTCGTCGGGACTCAACCTCACGCCCGAAACGCTACTCAAACTCTACCAGCCCGAGCTCATTCTCTGGCTCTATTCCAAGACCGACCCCACCAAGGCATTTGATTTCTGCTTTGACGATGGCATTCTGCGCCAGTATTTCGAATTTGACAAGATGCTGACCGACCTGCGTGCGGGAACTGCCAACGAGGCTGTGCAGGAAATCATGTATAACTGCAAGATCGAGGGCAGGGAAGTCGAAACCGTGCCGATGTCGCTCCTCGTTCAGCTCGGCTCGATCGTCAATTTCAACGTCCCGATGCTCGAAACCGTCTTTGCAAAGATCGGCACGCCCTATAAAGAAGCCCAGTTTGCCGACCGCCTCGACCGTGCCAAATTCTGGCTCGAACAGTGCGCGCCCGACCAGGTCAACCGCCTGCGCAAGACCCGCAACTTCGAGGTCTTTGAAACGCTCGACGAAAACGAAAAGAAAGAGATCGCTCTCCTCTACGCTTACCTCAAAAAAGGCGGCTACACGCTCGACGAGCTGAACACCGAGCTTTACGCAATCCCCAAAGCCGTCTTTGGCGAACTCCCCGAAAAGGAACTCAAAGGCGTGCAAGGCGCGTTCTTCAAGAACGTCTATCGCCTGCTCATCGACAAGGAGAGAGGCCCGCGCCTCTATCTCTTCCTCTATGCGATCGATCCCGCCGAATACGTGGGACTGCTCGATTTCTCCTATCCGCGCACCGAAGAAGAGATCGCGCTCGACACGCCGGTCGAGGAGACCTGCCCGGTCGAAACCAAAGAAGAGAACAAAGAGCCCGATCCGGTCGCCCCGATCAAGGAGGAGATCACGATCGACGACTTCGCCCGCCTCGATTTCCGCGTCTGCAAAGTCCTCAAAGCCGAGACCGTGCGCAAGTCGCATTCCTGCTTGAAACTCACCCTGTTTGACGGACTTGGCGAGCGCGTCATCATGTCCTCGATCAAGGAGGACTATGCCCCCGAAGAACTCGTCGGCAAAAAGATCATCGTCGTCGCTAACTTAAGACCCAACCGCATCTGCAACATCACCTCTCAAGGCATGCTGCTCGCCGCTTCCAACAACGCCTGCGGCTGCAAGGTCATTTTCGTGGACGACAGCGTCCCCGAAGGCACCGCCATTCACTAAAACACACGACGGAGGTTTTCCCATGGCACTCCCGGTTGACATCAAACTGACCAGAGGGGCAAAGCTCCCCGAATACGCCACCGACGGCTCTGCCGCCGTGGATCTGCGCGCCATGATCGACGAAGGCGAAACGCTCATCCTCGCCCCGGGCGAGCGCGCGCTCGTGCCGACCGGCATCGCCATCTCGCCAAAAGCCCCCAACGTCGTCGCCGTCGTCGCCGCAAGGAGCGGGCTTGCCTCCAAATTCGGCATCGCCCTTGCCAACGGCATCGGCGTCATCGATAGCGACTACCGAGGCGAGATCTCGGTCGCCCTTATCAACCTCGGGAACGAACCCTTTGCCATCCAGCGCGGAGACAGAATCGCCCAGCTCCTCTTTATGCCGGTGCTCTTTATGCCGGTGCTGAACGCGACCTTCCGTGCCGTGGACGAGCTCGATTCCACCGCCCGCGGAGAGGGCGGCTTCGGGCATACGGGAGTGAAATAAAAAGTTATCGTTTCTATTTTTGGGAGATTTTTATGTCAAAAGTTTCGCGTGCAATTAAAAAAATCGCCAAAAAGCCAAAGGATGCGTTTCTGTATCTGGCTCGCTTATTCGGTTATTTTAAGTTTCTGCCCGATTCGGTTTATCTAAAATATCTTTGGCGCGTCAAAACAGGAACGCGTTTGAATTTGAAAGCCCCGCAAGGGTTTAATGAAAAACTGCAATGGTTGAAGCTCTATGACCGAAATCCGCTTTACACCTCTCTTGCCGACAAATATGCCGTGCGCGATTATGTGGCAAAGACGGTTGGCGAAGAATATCTGATCCCGCTGATTGGTGTTTGGGACAAGGCTTCCGACATCGATTTTAACGCTCTGCCCAACGAGTTTGTTCTCAAATGTACTCACAATTCGGGCGGCGGAATGTGCATTTGCCGGGATAAATCCGGATTAGATACCGACAAGGTCGTTGCCGGTCTGAACCAAAACCTGCGCATCAATTATTTTTGGCAAAATAGGGAATGGGCGTATAAAAACATCCAACCAAGAATTGTTGCGGAAAAGTTCATGAAAGATGAAAACCCGCAAAACACTTCCGGCTCGCTCATCAACTATACGTTTTATTGCTTTAACGGAGAACCAAGGTTTCTCTACGTCCGTGTGGACGATACATCAACGGGGAAAAAAGGCGAAGCTCGCCTGACCTTGCTCGATCTGGATTGGAACCCAACCCCGTTTCGCCGGGGAGACCATCGTCAAATACCTTTTGCCGTTTCTAAACCGGATTGCTTTGATGAAATGGTTAGAATTTCAAAAGCATTAGCAAAGAACATTCCGTTTGTCCGCGTTGATCTCTATGAAATCAATGGAAAAATCTACTTTTCCGAAATGACCTTTTACCCCGGCGGCGGCTTTGGCTTTTTTACTCCATCAGAATGGGAAAAGACGGTTGGCGATTGGATTGCCTTGCCGAACGCAACGAATTCAAAGTAAGGGGCTTATAAACAGGAAAACAGGGGAGAACTTTTTGCCTAAAAAGTTCTCCCCTGCATTCTTTTTATGAAGATAAAAAATGAAGTTGTTTGCTCCGCAAACAATGAAGTTTTCAGCCTGCGGCTGAAAATGAAGTTTTGACCTATGGTCAAAATGAAGTAATGTTTGCCCTTCATGTGCCGAAAGGCACACTTCATGTCCGCAGGACACTTCATGCACGAAGTGCGCTTCATTTGCCCGACAGGGCAAACATCATTCA
>CADBFJ010000099.1 GCA_902793915.1 uncultured Ruminococcus sp. | reverse complement strand
GGCGTTTACACCAAACAGGTCAAGGAAATGAACGCCGAGGCAGCGAAGACCGACAAGCTCTTTACCATGATGTTCAACCAGCGCACCAACTGCTTCTACCGCAAGATGCACGAGATGGTGCAGAACGGCGACCTCGGCGAGATCCGCCGCGTGAACTGGATTATTACCGACTGGTATCGCGCGCAGAGCTACTATGATTCTGGTGATTGGCGCGCAACCTGGAGAGGAGAAGGCGGCGGCGTGCTCTTTAACCAATGCCCGCACCAGCTCGACCTCATCCAGTGGATTCTCGGCATGATGCCCGCCCGCATTCATTCCTTCTGCCACTTCGGCAAATGGCATGACATTGAAGTCGAGGACGACGTGACCGCCTACCTTGAATACGACAACGGTGCGACCGGCGTCTTTGTGACCTCGACCGCGGACGCTCCCGGCACCAACCGCCTGGAAATCACCGGCAACAACGGTAAACTCGTTTACGAAAAGCACAAGCTGACCTTCTGGAAGCTCGAGATGCCCGAGCGCGAGTTCAACGCCACCTGGCAGGGCGGCTTCGGCGCGCCCAAGGCAGAGCCGATTGAAATTGAGACCGACGGACAGGATCCGGCTCACGTCGGCATCCTCAACAACTTCTCGAACGCCATTCTCGGGCTCGAGCCGCTCTTTGTCAAGGGCGAAGAAGGACTGCGCGGCGTTGAGATCATGGACGCCATGCTTCTTTCCACTTGGCTCGGCAAGACCGTGACGCTCCCGATCGACGACGACCTCTACTACAACGAACTCCAAAAGAGAGTTGCCACAGGGCGTGTGAAAAAGGTCGAAGAAAAGGTCTTTGACACCTCCGGTACCTACGGAAACAAAGGAAACAAATAATGGCAGAACAACTGAAAGTCGCCCTCATCGGTTGCGGCGCCATTTCGGGCAACCACGTCGGCGCAATCCTCGCCACCGGGGAAAAGCTCGTTGCGCTCTGCGACGTCAAGACAGACGCGGCAAAAGCCTTAAAAGAAAAATTCTCTCTTGCCGATGCCGCGATCTACACCGATTGGCGCGAAATGCTGCAAAGGGAAGACCCCGACGTCGTTCACATCTGCACGCCGCATTATCTGCACGCCGAGATGTGCGTTGAGGCACTCAAGCAAAACCGCTCGGTGCTTTGCGAAAAGCCACTCTGCATTTCTCTTGCACAACTAAAACAAATTCTCGCGGCAGAGAAAAAGAGCCGCGGGCAGCTCGGCGTTTGCCTGCAAAATCGCTATGAACCCAATCAGATCGCGCTCAAGAAGCTTGCTGACGCAAGTGGCTGCAAGGGCGCTTCTGCCACGGTCATCTGGCGGCGCGACGCCGAATACTATGCGTCCGGCGATTGGCGCGGAACGAAAAAAATGGAAGGCGGCGGCGTGGCGATCAATCAAGCGATCCACACGCTCGACCTTTTGCAATGGGTCTGCGGGATGCCGAAAAGCGTTGTGGCGCACGCTTTCAACGACCACTTAAAAGGGGTCATCGAAGTCGAGGACACGGTCACAGCTCTCTTTGAAACAAGCGAGGGCAAGCGCCTGTCTTTCTATGCGACCACAGCAGGAGCAAAAGATTTTACGCCCGAGCTTTCGGTTCGCCTGTTGAGCGGCGAGACCGTGCTCTGCCGCAACGATCTGTTCGTTGTGGGAGAGGCGAGTGCCAAAGTGACTCCCAAAGAGCCCATGCTCGGCGGCAAACTCGTCTGGGGCAAGGGACACGAAGCGCTCATCCGCGATTTCTATGACCATGTCCGCACAGGTCGCCATTTTCCCATCGATGGGGAAGAGGGCGGCAAATCGGTGCGCATGGTGCTCGGTATTTACCGTTCGAACGGAAAGCCCGTAACCCTTTGAAAGGAGAACCAACCTATGAAAATGACCTTTCGCTGGTATGGAGAAAAGGATAGCATCCCGCTCTCCTACATTCGACAGATCCCGGGCATGACCGGCGTTGTGACCGCGGTCTACGACGTTCCGGTCGGCGAAGTCTGGCCGTGTGAGAAGATCGCGCGGCTCAAATCGCTCTGCGATGCCGAATCTCTCGAAATGGAAGTGATTGAGAGCGTCCCGGTGCATGAGGATATCAAGCTCGGGCGTCCTTCGCGCGACCGCCTTATTGCAAATTATGCCCAAACTATCCGCAACCTCGGAAAGTACGGCGTCAAGTGCATTTGCTACAACTTCATGCCGGTCTTTGACTGGCTCCGCACCAACCTGCATACAAAGGCTGCGGACGGCTCGAACGCGCTTTCCTACAACCACGAGGAACTCATGCGCCTCGATCCGCACGACCTGCACCTGCCGGGTTGGGACGAGAGCTATACCTCGGACGAGCTGCAAGGACTGCTGGGCGCCTATGCGGGCATGACCCACGAACAGCTCTTTGATAATCTCGTCTATTTCCTCCACGGCATTATGCCGGCTTGCGACGAGACCGGCATCAACATGGCGATCCACCCGGACGACCCGCCGTGGGATATGTTTGGTCTGCCTCGTATCATCACCGGTATGGAGAGCTACAAAAAGCTCTTCTCGGCAGTCCCCAATCCCCACAACGGCATCACGCTTTGCACCGGCTCCCTCGGCGCCGCGCGAGAGAACGACCTCGTGGAAATGGCTTCGCTGCTTGCAAAACGCACCTATTTTGCCCACCTGCGGCAGATCAAGTTTTCGGGAGAGAAGGACTTTTGCGAGTGCGGACACAGGACCGACGCGGGTTCTCTCGATATGTACGGCATTGTCAAGGCGCTCGTGGATGCAGGCTTTGACGGTTACGTCCGTCCCGACCACGGCAGGAACATCTGGGGCGAGGACGGCAAACCCGGTTACGGACTCTATGACCGCGCCCTTGGCGCAACCTATCTTTGCGGTCTCTTTGAAGCCGTGGAAAAAGGAGCAAAACAATGAAATTACCTTACAAAATCGACCTTTCGGATAAAGTTGCTGTCGTCACAGGCGCCGGCGGCGTGCTCATGAGCGAGTTTGCAAAAGCCCTTGCCGCCTGTGGCGCCAAGGTGGCTCTGCTCGACATCAACGAAGCCGCCGCAAAGAAGGTGGCAGACGAGATTGGCGAGAACGCTATCGCGATTGCGACCAACTGCCTCGAAAAAGAGAGCATCAAGAACGCGAAAGAGATCGTTGCCGAGAAGTTCGGCAAGGTCAATCTGCTTATCAACGGCGCGGGAGGGAACAACCCGAGAGCAACCTGCGATAACGAGTACATGACCCCGGACCTCGAAGGCGCCAAAACCTTCTTTGACCTCGACGAGAGCGGGCTGAAATTCGTCTTTGATCTCAACATCACGTCGGCGTTCCTCGTCACGCAGGTCTTTGCCGAGGATATGGTCAAAACCAGCGGCAACATCATCAACATCTCGTCGATGAACGCTTTTCGCCCCTTGACCAAAATTCCGGCTTACAGCGCCGCCAAAGCGGGCATCTCGAACTTTACCGAATGGCTCGCCGTGCATTTTGCGCCCTGCGGAATCCGCGTCAACGCGATCGCGCCCGGCTTCTTTGTGACCAACCAGAACCGCGCGCTCCTCTACAACGAGGACGGCACGCCGACCGCACGCACCGGCAAGATCCTTGCGGGCACGCCGCAAAAGCGCTTCGGCGAAGTTTCCGACCTCATCGGCACGCTTTTGTTCCTTGCTTCTGACGAGGCGAGCGGCTTTGTCACCGGCGTGATCATTCCGGTCGACGGCGGTTTCAACGCCTACAGCGGCGTATAAGGAGAAGTTTCCATGAATTTTGTTTCTGCAAACGATCCCCGCTTGTTCGGCTCGACCGATTCGGAGACGATCCAAAATGCGATCGGTTTTGCAAAAGAGCAGGGGATTAGGACTGTCCGCATCCCCCGCGAAAACGAGCGCTCGAAAAGCGATCTTTGGGTGATTGATTCCGCGGTTCTCTTGCCCGATCACATCACAGTGGAACTCGACGGCGCGCATTTGCGGCTTGCCGACGGCGTGCGCGACAACATCTTCCGCAACGAAAACTGCGCGAAAAGGATCGGCGCAACACTTGACGGCGAGCAGTGCGAAATCCACCTGGTGGGAAAGAACGGCGCTGTGCTCGACGGCGGAAATCCGAACGGCATGACCGAAAAGGTTTGCCGCGAACATCCCGACGACTATCCTTCCATGAAGGTCAATCTGCTCGTCTGGTTCTGCAACGTCCGCGATTTTTCGGTTGAGGGGATCACCTTCATCGAGAGCCGCTGGTGGGCGACCTGCTTCCACTATTGTCGCCGCGGAATTTTGTCAAATCTTGATT
>CADBFJ010000098.1 GCA_902793915.1 uncultured Ruminococcus sp. | reverse complement strand
CCAGCGTCACGGCGATCCCACCTTGCTTGAGAAGCGCCGGAAAGAGCGGAATGAGATAGGTTGCCGAAATGAACGAAACGTCCATGACGATCAGATCCATCGCGGTACCGCCGAAGAGCGCGGGCGAAAGATCTCTTGCGTTCTGTCCCTCAAGAGAAATCACGCGGGGATCGTTTTTCAGGGAAAGCGCAAGTTGATCGTGTCCCGCATCGAGCGCAAAAACCTTTGCGGCGCCCTTTTGCAAAAGGCAATCGGTAAAGCCACCGGTGGAAGCGCCAACGTCGAGCGCTGTCATTCCCGAAGGATCGATCGAAAAATCTTCGAGCGCGCCTTCGAGTTTGAGCCCCCCGCGCCCAACGTAAGCGAGCGTGTTCTCAACCGTGATCTCCGGCGGCTTCGCTTCGTTGATCGTAAAAGCAGGCTTTCGGATCACCGTTCCGCCAACCAAAACCTGCCCGGCTTCGATCAGGCTCTTTGCCGCTTCCCGGCTTTTTGCCAGCCCTGCTTTTGCAAGGTAAAGATCCAGACGCATCACAAAAGATTGTGGAAGACCGGGAACAGAAGCAAAAGAAATGCCGTCCCGACGCCGACGATCGCCCCGCAAAAAACCTGCAATGGCGTGTGTCCGATGAGTTCCTTAAAGTGACGGTCAAAGTTTTCGGGTTCGTTATCGAGCGCCCACTCGGAAAAAATGAGGTTGAGCGCTTTTGCCTGAAGCCCTGTCTCACGGCGAACGCCCATCGCGTCGATCATAACGATAATGGTGAAAATCGCCGAAAGTGCAAAGATCGTCGATCCAACGCCCTCTTTAATGGCGATCGCGGTGCAAAGCGCCGTAACCGCCGCCGTGTGAGAGCTCGGCATCCCGCCGGTACCGAACAAAAGCGCACGGATCGAAAAGGACTGGAGTTTAAAGATGCCGGTAAAAACTTTTAAGATCTGCGCGAGAAGCCAGCCGCAGATCGCCGCCACAAGGCAATAGTTGGAAAACAGACGGATAAAAAATTGACCCATGAAAACCTCTCAAAACTTATTTGGTTCGTTTTGACAGCCAGAGCGTGAAAGAGCAAAGCGCATCCGACCCCGGATAAGGGCGAATGGCGACGAGCGCTTCCTCGGTCAGGCGATCAATATATTCTTTTGCTTCATCGGGGCTAAAGAAGGAGAGAAAGGTATTCTTCTCTCTCGCTTCGTCCATCCCGACGTTTTTACCGAGTTCTTCGACGTTTCCGATTTTATCGAGCAGATCGTCGAGGATCTGGAAGGCAAGTCCGATCTTTTCGGCATAGGTGACGGTATCCTGCATCGCTTTGGAATCGGGAGAAACCCCAGCCGCAAGAGCGCCGAGTACGCAGGAAGCGTTGATGAGCGCGCCCGTTTTCATTGAGTGGAGCTTGAGTAGTTCATCCAATGTGAGTTTGCGGTGCTCACCCTGAAGATCCATGACCTGCCCTCCGACCATACCGTAACGACCGGTGCAGGAAGCGAGGTAAGCGGCGGCACGCGCGGCAATCTCGGGCGTCACTTCGGGATTGGAAGCAACCGCTTCAAAAGCCCCGATCAGGAGCGAGTCTCCCGCGAGGAGCGCCATGGTTTCCCCAAACACCTTGTGGTTGGTCGGCTTTCCTCTGCGCAAGTCGTCGTTATCCATGCAGGGGAGATCATCGTGAATGAGCGAGGCGGTGTGGATCATTTCCAATCCACAGGCAAACGGCAACGCCGCTTCTTCTCTGCCGCCGAACAGCTTGCAAAATTCAAGCGCCAAAACCGGGCGCACCCGTTTCCCCCCTGCAAAGAGGCTGTAACGCTCGGAATCCAAGAGGACTTTGATATCCTCATCTTCTTCGTAATAGTCTTTAAGCCGTGCTTCGGTCAGCGTCGCATCGCGATGCAAAAGGAGCTCGAGCGCTTCCTCTGTCATGCTTCTTCCTCCCCACCGTCAAAATCGACCAGGGCGGCTTTGCCGTCCGGGGTCAGTTGCAATTTTTTGACGCTCATTTCGGCTTTTTCCAAACGATCCGAGCAAAGGCGGATCAAAGCGACGCCTTCTTCGTAGAGTTTGAGCGCTTCGTCGAGCGGACAATCTCCTGCTTCGAGCGCTTCCACAATCGCGTCAAGGCGAGTAAGATCTTTTTCAAAACTGTTTTTCTTTTCCATAACTTCTCCTTTATTCGGTGACTTCCACCGAAAAGCTGCCGTCATGAAGGCGGACGGTCAAACGGTCGCCTGGCGCGACCTCTTTTTGGCTTTTTACTGTTTTTCCCTCATTTTGCAAAACGGCGTAGCCGCGCAAGGGCACCGCAAGCGGGCTCAACGCGTCAAGGCGCCCGCAGGCTTCGGTAAGGGACTGCCGCTTTTTTGCAAGCGCATCCCCGATTGCTTGTGCAAGCGCATCCGATGTGTCGTCCAGCCGTCTGGAAAAGCTCTCTAAAATGCTTTCCGGCAAGCGGAACACGCGCGACTTTGCAAGCGCTTCCACAATGGCGCGTTTCTGCCGGATTTCACGGAGCGCCGCTGTTGAAAGGCGGGCGCCCTGCGATGTAAGCAGTTGCAAAAGTTCTTTTTTATCGGGGACTGCGATCTCTGCGGCGTTCGAGGGAGTTGCCGCACGGCGGTCGGCAACAAAATCGCAGATCGTAAAATCGCTCTCGTGCCCAACAGCAGAGATCACGGGAATGGTGCAATCTGCGACCGCACGGGCGAGCGCTTCGTCGTTAAACGCCCAAAGGTCTTCGGCAGAGCCTCCGCCGCGTCCTAAAATAATCAAATCAACGAGATCGGTCGCTTGAAAAAAGTGAAGCCCCGCAATCAACTGTGCGGGTGCGTCCGCCCCCTGCACAGCCGAGGGAAAGAGGATCATTTCGGCACAGGGGAATCTGCTGCTCAAAATCCTCTTAATATCGTGCACCGCGGCACCGCTTGGTGACGTGATGACGCCGATACGCATCGGCATTTTGGGAAGCGGCTTTTTTCTTGCAATATCAAATAGCCCCTCCCGCTCCAGCTTTCTTTTGAGCTGTTCAAAGCGGAGCGCAAGCGAACCTGCGCCGTCGGGCTGCATTTCGTCAACGTAGAGTTGGTATTGTCCGCTTTGCGGATAAACCGAAACACGCCCGTGGGCAATAACACGCATCCCGTCGGCAGGTGCAAAAAGCAGCTTGCCGACATAGGATTGAAACATAACCGCACGGATCTGTCCCCCCTCGTCTTTGAGGGTAAAATAGGCGTGCCCCGAAGCGTAACGCTTGTAGTTGGAGATCTCGCCGCGAAGGAAAAGCCCCGAGAGAACGCGGTCTCCGTCCATCATCATGCGGAGGTATTCATTCAGTTGCGTTACCGATAGAACGGCTTGTTCCATGCCGTAAAATACCTCCTTTGTCGGGTTTTATTTGTTCAAAAGTTTTCTTCGGGTCAAAAGTGCGATGCCCGCCGCGTTATCCGAAGAAAAAGCGGGTTCTGCAAAATAGGTGTTTTCGCGCTTGCCGAGTTCCTCTTGCAAAAAGCGGTTGCTCATGACCCCGCCTGCGTAAAGGATCGGAACATTTGGATATTCGGAGTCAATAAACGCGGTGAGCTTCGCAAGCGTTTTTGCGAGATAAGCAAACACAAAACGAGAGACGTAGGCTCGATCTTTGGTTTTGTTCCAGAGATCGCTTGCAAGGTTTTCGAGTCCCGAAAGATTGCAAACGCCGTCCTTGACTGAAAGCTTGATCGGCGGAAGCGTCCCAATATAAGTATTTGCGAGGGCTTCCATTTCTCTACCCGCGGGAAAAGAAAGTCCCATCAGGACGCCGACGCGGTCGATCGCCTGCCCTGCATTGAGGTCGGCGCTACCGCCTAAAAGCTCGATGGAAAAGCCATCCTTTTGAGGCGTTACATAAAGCAAATCGGTCGTGCCGCCCGAGACGTGAAAGGCGGCAAAGGGCGCCTGCAAGAGTTTTTCGGAGGCTCCCGAAGAATAGAGTGCCGCCATCAGGTGCCCCTCTTGGTGCGAGAATTCTTGCACCGAAAGTCCAAGACCTGCGGCAAACGCATACGCGGCGTTCTTCCCCGCGAGAAAACAAGGCATATAGGAACCTTCGGCATTGCGAGGCTTTGTCGAGCACCCGACGCCCGCGATGCGATTGTCCCCGATCGCATCCGTTAGATCGTTCAGCAGTTCGGGGAGATTTCTCACGTGGGCAAAGAGCGCGTCGCTCTGCCGCAGTCCCCGCTCTCCCGCGCCGACCGAAAGGAGCTGTTTTCGATTGAAGAGCACCTGCCCTGCGTCGTCGCAAAGCGCGACCGACGTGGTGTAGTTGCTGGTGTCAAAC
>CADBFJ010000097.1 GCA_902793915.1 uncultured Ruminococcus sp. | reverse complement strand
AGCTTTTGCTTCGTCAAGGTTAGCGCTCGTTGCAATCAGATCGCCGCCGACTTTGCGGAAATCTTTGCTCGTTTTTTTGCCGCCCGAACGGAAAACGCCGGAGGGAACGAGGGCGTTTGCGGCTTCGGCGAAAACGATCGCGTCCGCAATGGCTTTTCTGTCAAGCGCGAGCGAAAGCGCGCGTCTGACGTTTGCGTCTGCAAAGAGCTTCTGTCCGCCGATTTCGGTGTTTTCATTGAGGAAGCAGGTAAAGGTCGAAAGCGCGTTCGTCACTTTTGCGTTCTTCTTGACGTCGGCTTCGTTTCGGATCGAAAGCGGAATCTCACCGATATAAAAAATCTGACCTGCACGGTAGGCTTCGAGCAATTCTTCGTCGGTCATGCGGCAATCGACGAGGAGACGGTAGTTTTTCACGGTCTTGTCGATCGCGTCTTTCTTGGCGTTGCGGTAGTAATAGGTGTTGCGCTCCAGGATGAAGTAGGAGATCTCCTTGACCTGGTTGGAGCGAACCGATTTGATCGAGCCGTCTTTTTGCAGGGCGTTTCCGTCCGAAACTTTCAGGCTCTTGCCGCCTTCTTCGTAATCGGTGTAAACGATTTTTGCGAGTTTATAAGCGCCACTGGTGACGATCGTGGAAGACTTCTTTGCCCAGTCGGGGTTTTTCTTAACGTAATTTTCAAAGAGCGGGGCGGTGGCAAGGCTGGTCAGATTGAGAAGGAATCTGTCGTAATCGATCTTGCCTTCAAAGGTGATGCGGAAAGAATCGACGCCGTTTGCCTCAATGCCGATGTCGTCGATCGTGGCGTCGCCCTCCTTGATGGCACGGGCGTTCTTCACGTCGTAAAGCAGGGAAGCCGCCGCAAAGTTGTTGGCGGGATCGACCAGGCGCTGGAAGGCGTAAAGCACATCGTTGGAGCTGATCTGCGTGCCGTTGCTCCAATAGGTTTCTTTGAGCGTTACGTCCATGGTAACGCTGCCGGTCACTTTATCCTCTTTGAACTCGTAATCCTTTACCAGCGATTTTTGCACTTTGCCGTTTTTATCCAGGGCAAAGAGCGTGTCAAAGAGAAGTGCTGTCACATCCTGCGAAGCGGTGTTGTAATAGGCGTTTGCAGGGTCAAAATCAAAGCAATCGTCGGTGAGATAGATCGTGATATAAGCACCTTCGTCACCCTCTTTTGCCGCGCAGGCGGCAAGCATGGGGAGAAGCATAATGACAGAAAGAAGAAGCGCGAGGAACCGCAAAGCCTTCATAAAAACAACCTCCTTGGGTAAAGCAATCGGCACATATGTAAAGTTATTATATAACAGAAGTGAAAAAAATGCAAGAGCTTATCACATTTTCTTGTATATTTTTTCGCCCGTTCCTCCAAAAATAAGGAAAAAAGAAAAATGGAGCAAAGTATGGCGGAAGAAAGAATGAGAAGCGATCTCGCACTCGAGCAGTTGGACGACAGCGCAAGCGGGAAAGCGGGGGTGGAAGTCAAGCGCGAGGAGATCGGGAAACTCTGTTTGCACAGGCTTTCGATCCAAACCGAGGAAGCCGCCGCGCGCTTGCGAAAACCAAAGGGAAACTACCTGACGCTTGAATTTGGCAGAGTGTCGCGCCTCGATCGCGAGAGCGAACGCACCCTTCTCGATTTGCTTGCGAAAGAGCTGAAAAGCCTTGCAAAAGAGCTGACAAACCGGGAAGTGGACGGCGAATTTCACCTGCTTGTTGCAGGACTGGGGAACGCTTCTCTGACCGCCGACGCGGTAGGACCTCTTACGGTCGAAAAGCTTTCGGCAACGCGGCACTTGCGGCGCGTCGAACCCGAGCTTTACAAAACCCTCGGTTGCGCTTCGCTTTCCTGCCTCTCTCCCGGCGTTTTGGGGCAGACCGGCGTTGAGAGTGCCGAACTGCTCCTCGGCGTTGTGCGCGAGATCCGTCCCCACCTTGTTTTGGTTGTGGACGCCCTTGCGGCACGCGAGTGCGATCATCTGTTTTCTTCGATCCAGCTTTCGGACGCGGGCATTGAGCCCGGGAGCGGCGTCGGGAACCATCGCGCAGCGCTTTCGCGCGAGACGCTCGGCGTTCCGGTACTGTCGCTCGGACTCCCGACGGTCGTCAATTCCGCAACACTGGTCAAGGAGGCACTCTCCAAAAGCGGTGTGGAAGAGAGCGATCTTTTGTCGGCGCTCCTCTCGAATCAAAAGAGCTTTTTCGTCTTGCCGAAAGACTCGGATTTTCTCGTGGAACAGTCGGCGAGCCTTCTTGCCGCCGCGATCCGACGCGCCTTTACCCCCGGGCTATAGCGCTCATACTTTCCTCTCGCTTTGCATAAGTTGCATTGAGATCAAAACGAGAGGATGTGACAAAGAGATGAGAAAAAACCAACGCCCGGAGTTGCCGGAGCCAACCAATCCGGAAAGAATCCCGATCCGCCTGCCCGCACTGCCAAAACGGGGCGCACGCGCCTTTGTGACGCTGCTTTTTTGCGGCGCGCTTTTTGTGGCGGCGTTCGGTCTGGGACTGCTTTTGCAGGCAAAAGACAAGATCCCCGCCTTCCTTTCGGACTGGCTGACCCAAGAGGAACCCTCTGCCGACACGCCGACCGATGCGCCCAAACAGGAAACGCCCGAAGAGAACGAAAAAACCGACGAAAGCCCGAAAGAGGAGAAGAGCGAGCAGGTAGCGGTGGAAGCGCCCGAAGCTCTGCCCGAAGGAGCGATCCCGATCCGGGCGCAAGATCTTGCGGGACAAGGAGAAGAATTGCAGAATTTGTCGATCTATCCGATCGATCCAAACGGGTTGACGCTTCCGGCACCCGAAGCGGCGAGCGGAAACGACCCCTTGGTTCTCATTCTTTGCACGCATAGCAGCGAGTGCTATACCGATGGAAAAAGCGTGAAGCAACCGATCGGAGACGCGATCTATTCGACCGATCCCGAGGTCGGCGTGCTCGCGGTCGGCAAAGCGCTTGCGGCGTCTTTGAGCAAGAGCGGGGTTCCTGCGCTCTTTTGCAACGTCAGGCACGACGAGCCTACCTTGCGCGGCTCCTATGCAAGAGCAAAGGAGAGCATCGAAACGCTCCTCGAAAGATATCCCGGGATCCGCTACGTCATTGATCTGCACCGCGACGGGATCCTCTCCGGAGACGGTTCTCTCATCGCCGCTTCGGTCGAATGGGAAGGGCAGTCTTTTGCGCAGATCCTACCCGTGGTCGGGAGCGACGGAGACGGCTCGACCGTCTATTCATGGCAGGAAAATCTTGCGCTTGCACTCGAACTCGGAAAGCGGCTCAACGAGCTTTGCCCGCACCTGTGCAGACCGGTTTCGCTTCGCAATAGCCCCTACAATCAAAACATCGCAACGCATTCGCTACTCATCGAAATCGGCGCCGCCGGAAACACAATAGACGAGGCTTTGCGCAGTGCAGAGCTTCTCGCAAAAGCCCTCGCGGCATATCTCAAAGGGGAATGAAAAAATGAAAAACGCTTGCCAAACAGAATGGCGAGCGTTTTTCATTTTGATAGAGTGTTTTGAAGAGGGGTGCGGGGAGAAATCTTTTGCAAAAAGTTTCTCCCCGCATTCTCTTATTTTTGTCCTTACCCCTCGCTTCCAAACTCAAGGAGTTCAAGCCCCTCGTTGTTCTCGAGCGTATGGCGCACGTGCCACTCGCTGGGGAAGAGGAGATAGTCGTTGCCGCGGAAGTCCTTGACCCATTTGACGTCAAACAGGCGGAGCTTTTGCGGGTCGGCACCGCCCCCGATCTTGCGAATGGTCGTATAGGCTTCGGGATATTTTTTGTAGGTCACACCGTATTCGGACTGCATCCGCGATTCCAGCACGTCGAACTGGAGCATACCGACCACGCCGACGTGCACGCGCTCCAGTCCTCCGGAAGGCTCGGTGAAAATGCGGATCGCGCCCTCCTCGGCGATCTGGCTCATGCCTTTTGCAAACTGCTTGCGCTTCATGCTGTCGATCTGCTCGACGATGGCAAAGCACTCGGGCGCAAAGGTCGGAATGCCCTCAAAGGTCACCTTGTTGCCTTTGTCGCAAACCGTGTCGCCGATCGAAAAGATGCCGGGGTCAAAAACGCCGATGATGTCTCCCGCATAGGCTTCTTCAATGCCCTGGCGGCTGTCCGCCATCATCTGTTGGGGCGTTTCGCTCTCAAACTTGCCCGACACGATGCGAAGGAATGCAATTCTGTCCCTGTGCGCTTTGTTCATGTTCGCTTGAATTTTGAAGACAAATGCCGAAAAGCCGGGATCAAAGGGGCTGACCATGGTATCTCCCGCCTTGCGTGGCAGGGGGGAGGTCGTCATTTTGAGGAAATGCTCGAGGAAAAACTCCACACCGAAGTTGTTGAGCGCCGAACCGAAGAAAACAGGCGAGAGCTTTCCGTTTTGCACTTTTTCAAGGTCAAAATCAAAGCAGGCGCCGTCGAGCAGTTCGACCTGCTCGATGAGTGCTTCTCTTGCATAGGGGCCAATGAGTTGATCCAGCCCTGCGGTGTCGGCAAGGTCGCAATCGATCGAGGAAAGACGATCTCTGCCTCTGTGCGCGTCGCCAAAAGCAAGGATTTTGTGCCCGTCGCGGTCGTAGACGCCCTGGAACTCCACGCCGCAACCGATCGGCCAGTTCATGGGATAGGTATCGATGCCGAACTCTTTTTCAAGCTCGTCGAGCAGGTCAAAGGGGTCGCG
>CADBFJ010000096.1:4405-4736 GCA_902793915.1 uncultured Ruminococcus sp. | reverse complement strand
ATTCTGGATATTACGCAGAGCGTTTTGAGCGAATACTTTGCCATGATCATGCTGGTCGAAATCGACAAACTGAAGGTGAGCTTTGCCGATTTTGCAGGAGAGCTCGCCGCGCTGGGTTCTTCCAAAGGGCTTGACATTCACGCCATGCACGAAGACATTTTCAATACCATGCACCACGTTTAAGGACGGCACCCATGATTAACACCAAAGATATTCTGGAAACGATCCAGATGATAAACGAGGAAAACCTCGATATCCGCACCATCACCATGGGCATTTCTCTTTGGGACTGCGTCAGCGAGGACCCCGACAGGCTTTGCCAAAAGATCTA
>CADBFJ010000096.1:0-4335 GCA_902793915.1 uncultured Ruminococcus sp. | reverse complement strand
CCGATCTCCCTCATCGGCGGCGCGGCGACACCAGACGATTATCTCAAGATCGCACACACGCTGCAAAGAGCGGCGGATACCTTGGGCGTCAACTTTGTCGGTGGCTTTTCCGCCCTCGTGCAAAAAGGGATGACGCCGGGGGCAAAAAACCTCATTTCGGTCATTCCGGAAGCGCTGACCGAAACGAAAAACCTTTGCGCCTCGGTCAACGTCGCCTCGACCAAAGCGGGCATCAACATGGACGCGATCGCGCTCATGGGAAAAACGATCAAGCGTGCGGCATACTTAACGAAGGATGAAAATTCGATCGCCTGCGCCAAGCTCGTGGTCTTTGCCAACGCTCCCGAGGACAACCCCTTTATGGCGGGGGCTTTCTGCGGCGTCGGTGAACCCGATACGGTCATCAACGTTGGCGTCAGCGGTCCCGGTGTGGTCGCGTCCGCCATCCGAAGAGCGGGAAGTTGCGATCTCTCCGAACTTGCCGACGTCATTAAGAAAACCGCGTTCAAGATCACGCGTGTGGGACAGCTCGTGGCGAGAGACGCCGCAAATGCACTCGGCACGCCTTTTGGCATCATTGACCTCTCGCTCGCCCCGACGCCTGCCGTGGGCGACTCGGTCGCACACATTCTGGAGGAAATGGGGCTTGACTGCTGCGGTTGTCACGGTACGACCGCCGCGCTTGCCATGCTCAACGACGCCGTCAAAAAAGGCGGCGTTATGGCATCCTCGCACGTCGGCGGGCTTTCGGGCGCCTTCATCCCGGTTTCGGAGGACGCGGGCATGATCGCCGCCGCCGAACGCGGGGTCCTCACGCTCGAAAAGCTCGAAGCCATGACCGCAGTCTGCTCGGTCGGGCTTGACATGATCGCCATTCCAGGCGACACGCCAGAGGAAGTGATTGACGGCATCATTGCCGACGAAATTTCGATCGGCGTCGTCAACACCAAAACCACCGCCGTCCGCGTCATCCCAGCCTATGGAAAAAAAGCGGGGGATGCGGTCGAGTTCGGAGGACTGCTCGGTCACGCCCCGGTCATGCCGGTCAAGACCGAAAGCCCCAAAACCTTTATCGACCGCGGAGGACGCATCCCCGCACCGATCCATAGTTTGAAAAATTAAAAATGATTGCGGGGAAAACTTTTTGCAAAAAGTTTTCCCCGCACCTCTTTCAAAAACCTTTGTAAAAAGTGTATCGGCAATTCACAGCAGACGCCCGAAAACAAAGAGAAAACGCCGACCGTAAGGTCAGCGTTTTTTTATTCGATCGGTACTCCTTCGGCTTCCAGCCGTTTTTTGAAGCGCCGCATTTCGATCAAACAGAAAATGTAAAATGCCACAACAAGGAAGAACCACGAAACGGGATAGGTCAAATAAATAACAAACGGCTCGTGATAGGCTTTGAAAACCGTATAGATCCAGATCATGCGGATCACGACGACGCCGAAAAAGCCGATCACCATCGCGGTGGTCGATTTGCCGAGTGCGCGCAAAGTACCCGATCCGACCTCCTGCATGCCGCACATAAAATAGGTCAGCGCAAGGACTGTGATCCGCTCCATGCCGGCTTCGATCGCCGCCGCGTTATCGGGTACAAAGAGGGCGAGCAACGGTCTGCCGAACAGATAGATCGCTACCCCGCAGATCACGCCGAGCACGACGACTATGGCAACGCAAAGCCAAAAGCATTTGACCATGCGACGGTGCTTTTTGGCGCCCACGTGCTGTCCCACGAAAGTCAGCGCAGCGTGGTACATGGCGTTTTGCACCGTGTAAATGATGTCTCCGAGGTTCCCCGCGGCGGTGTTGCCCGCAACGATCGACACCGGGAAAGAGTTGACCCCCGCCTGAACGATCACGTTCGAGAAAGAGAACAAAACGCCTTGGATACCCGAGGGAAGCCCGATTTTAAGGATTCCTTTGAGCTGCTCTTTGTCCGGGCGGATCTGCGAGAAAAAGAGGTGCAGGGGTCCTTCTTGCCGCTTCATGTAAAAAAGGATCATAGCCGCTGACGCCCAGTTGGAGATCGCAGTCGAAATGCCAACACCCATGGCGCCGAGCTGCAGAAGCACCACCGAAACGAAGTTGAGAGCAACATTGAGAACACCCGAGATCGTCAAAAACGCGAGCGGACGCGCCGAATCTCCCGCAGAACGCAGGCAGGCGGCAGCGTAGTTATAGACAAGGACGCCTGTCATTCCGAAAAAGACCGCGCGCATATAGGGGACCGCTTCCTCCATGACCGCGGGACTAACACCCGTCCACTGCAAGAGCGTTCGCGTGCTGAATACGCCGATGATCGTGGAAAAGACGCCCGCGACCAACGCGACGAACAGCGCAGTATGCACCACACGCCCGACAACGTCGTATTTTTTGGCTCCCATCGCGTGGGCAACGAGGACTCCCGCGCCTGCGGAAAGCCCAAAAAAGAAGTTGACGATGAGAAAAGAGAGCGCGCCGCAGGATCCGACGGCAGCAAGTGCTATTTCACAGGCTTCCGGCGTCGCCCCACCCCAACGTCCGACCATGATCGTGTCGGCAATGTTGAAAAAGCGGTTGAGAAGCCCCGTGGCAACCAACGGCAGAGCAAACAGGAGGATCTTGGAAAAAAGCGGACCTTCGGTCATGTCTTTCATGCCTTTTGATCGTACCGTTTCCATGACGTCACCTCCTTTTTGTTTGTCACAACGTCCCCATTGTACACTCCTTCCCGAAGATTTACAAGGGCTTCTTGAAAAAATCTTGAAAAAAACGGCAGGGTGTGTTAGAATTAAAAAGGAAACTTCCCCAAAGAGGAGGAAAAACGAATGAATGAACGCGTAGAACACGACTCGATGGGCGAGATCACGGTCGACGCCGACAAGCTCTGGGGTGCGCAAACCGAGCGCAGCCGCCGCAATTTTGTCGTCGGCAAGGGGCATGAGAGAATGCCCCGAGAGCTCGTGAGCGCGATCGCGCTCATCAAAGAGGCATCGGCTCTTGCCAACCGCGAGCTGTTGCCCGAAAAGATGACCGAAGAAAAATGTTCCGCTATTTGTAAAGTCGCGGAAGAGATCCGTGCGGGGAAACTCGACGAACACTTTCCGCTCGTCGTTTTTCAGACCGGCTCGGGAACGCAGACCAACATGAACGTCAACGAGGTGATCGCAAACAAAGCGAACGCCGATTGCGGTAAAAAACTGCTCCATCCCAACGACGACGTTAACCTTTCGCAATCCTCAAACGACGTCGTTCCCTCGGCCATTCGCGTGGCGGGCGCGACCGCGATTGCGGACAGCCTCTTCCCCGCCCTGGAAGAGATGATCGTAGAACTTACGCGCTTGGAAAAGGAAAACGAAGGCATCATCAAGTGCGGCAGAACGCATTTTCAGGACGCGACTCCGATCGCTTTCTCGCAGGAGATCTCGGGCTGGCGCGCTTCGATCGAAAAAGATCGCAAGCTGCTGCTCATGACCCTGCCTGACCTATCCGAGCTCGCGCTCGGCGGCACCGCCGTCGGCACAGGGCTCAACGCCCCCGAGGGGTTTGATCAGCTGGTCGCCGAAAAGGTCGCCGATCTCTCGGGGCTTCCCTTCACCTCGGCAAAAAACAAATTCCACGCGCTGACTTCGCTTGACGAGATCGTCTTTGCCCACGGCGCGCTCAAAGCGCTTGCCGCCGATCTCTGGAAGATCGCCAATGACGTGCGTTTCCTTGCCTCGGGTCCGCGCGCAGGGCTTGGGGAAATCTCGATCCCCGAAAACGAGCCCGGCTCTTCGATCATGCCGGGCAAGGTCAATCCCACCCAGTGCGAAGCGCTCTCAATGGTCGCTTGTCAAGTGATGGGCAACGATACGACAATCGCCATGGCGGCGTCGCAGGGCAACTTTGAACTCAACGTCTTTTTGCCGGTCGTGGCTCTGAACTTCTTGCAGTCGATCCGTCTGCTCTCCGAAGCGATCACCTCGTTCTGCGACCATTGCCTCTCGGGGCTTGTTGCGAACAAGGAAAAAATGAAGGAAAACCTCGAAAAATCGCTCATGACCGTGACCGCGCTCGTCCCCATCATCGGCTACGAAAAGGCGGCAAAGATCGCACAGCTCGCAAGAGCCGAGAACAAGACGCTGCGAGAAGCGTGCCTCACGCTCGGATACCTGACCGAAGAAGAATTTGACAAAAACTTTCATCCCGAGGAAATGGTGTAACTATGAAAGAACAAAATCGAGAAAAGCAAATCATCCGCACGAGCGCTGTCGGGATCGCGGGCAACATCCTGCTGGTCGCTTTCAAAGCCGCCGTCGGTTTTTTGGCTGGTTCTGTCGCCATCATCATGGACGCGCTGAACAACCTGACCGA
>CADBFJ010000095.1 GCA_902793915.1 uncultured Ruminococcus sp. | reverse complement strand
TCAAATTCCGTTTTGGAAGATTTCGTCGAGTGCGTCGGCGAGCGCGTCAATCTCCCGGCGGGTGTTGAAAAAGCCCGTGCTGACCCGAACCGCACCGGTCTCCGGAGTTTTTAAGGTTTTGTGCGCAAGTGCCGCGCAATGAAAGCCGGTGCGCACGCAAAAGCCGCGACGATCGAGTTCTTCGCCGATTGCCGACGCGGGATAGCGCCCCGAGGAAAAGAGCAAAATGCTCCCCTTCCTTTCGGGTGCATAGATCTTGACGTCAGGCACGGAAGAAAGGCGCTCTTTGAGGCGTTCTGCAAGGGCGGTTTCGTGTGCTTCAATTTCGCTGATGCCAACCTTTTCCACAAAGTTTAGTCCCGCCATAAGTCCCGCGATGGCGGGCGTGGGGAGCGTTCCCGCTTCATAGCGTTCGGGCGATTCCTCGGGCATATCGGGAGAAAACGAACGGTAGCCGCTTCCGCCCTCCAAAAGCGGCATCGGCAAACAGTTCTCCCCAAGCAAAAGCGCCCCGCACCCGGCAGGACCGAACAACCCCTTGTGTCCCGGCAGGCAGAGCGCGTCGATCTTCATGCGTTCCAGTGAAATCGGCAGCCGCCCTGCCGACTGTGCGCCATCCACGCATAAGAAGATCCCGCGCGCCCGTAAAAGTCTTCCCATCGCTTCGAGCGGAAGCGCGCAAGAGCAGATGTTCGAGGCATGGGTGCAGATTACAAGGCGCGTGTTTTTTCGGAGTTTAGCCGCAAGATTTCGGCAGATCTCTTCCTCGCTCAAAGCGCGTTCGGGATCGTAGGCAGCAAAGCGGTCGTAAGTGATCTTTCCTTCGCGCGCAAGGCGCTCCAAGGGGCGATAGACCGCGTTGTGTTCCAGATTGGAGCAAACGGCGTGATCCCCGGGGCGCAGCAGCCCTTTGATGGCGAGGTTGATCGAATGGGTCGCGCCGGGCGTCAAGACCACGCGCAGAGGATCGGGGCAATCAAAGAAGGACGCCAGAGCTTCGCGCGCAGCATAGACTCCCTCGGCTGCTTTGATCGCCATTTTGTGGCTTCCCCTGCCGGGGTTGCCCCACTCGCCAAGAGCGCGCAAAACCGCCTCTTGCACCTCGGGCGGTTTGGGAAAGCTCGTGGCGGCGTTATCGAAATAGATCATCGGCTTTTCGAAAGCGGTTTTCCTTTGATCCCCGCCCGCCGCAAAGCGTCCGACGCGCTTTTGAGCGATTGGCAAGGAACCGAAACGCCATAAGCGCATCCGCCGCTCGAGGACGCCTGATCAATCTTAATGACTTTAGAAAAAAGAGCGGCTGACGCCAAAAGGTCACGCGCACGAATGGCGCGGTTCATTGACCCTACGAGAATGGCACAGCCGCTGTTTTGTTTTGCTTCCATATTGACACCTCCTTCTACCCCAGTCTATGCGGGAAAGGAGAAGTTTGTCTAAAAAAGTCGTTCGAGTTGGTAAAGTCCCTCTTTCTCATTGTAGCACTTTTCCAAAAGGTCGCTGCCGTCCTGCCCCACCGTTCCCACGGGAGAAGGATAGCCGCGCATTTTACACTGGTTATGGATGATCGGATAAAATCCGCAATTCACAACCACAAAGTGTTCGAGCAGTTGAATCCCGAGCGTGTTGAGCGCCATCGTGATTGATTCCGTCACTGCAAGATCCTCGGGCGAGGGCTTTGCAATTCCGTTCGGATGGTTGTGCGCCAACACCACGAACGCCGCTTTCTTTTTGTAGGCGCGCTCGGCAATAAAACGCGAGGGCGCATCCGCAGAGTTGACCACACCGTCCGAAACGATGGTGTAATCAAGGATTCCCATACGGTTGTTGAATAAGATCATGTGCAGCTGCTCATGGTCAAGCCCCATAAACTTGGGGCAGATAAGCGCCGCTACGTGATAAAGATCGCGGTAGCTCGGATCTTTCGGTTGATAACATTCTTCCACGTAGCGCTTGGTAAACTCGGTAACGAGCTTGACAAGGATGGCGGACTGTTCCCCGATGCCCTCCACCTCTTTCAGCTCGTCAAGCGACGCTTCCATAATGTTTTTGATCGAGCCGAAACGCTCCATCAGGGCGTGCGCCGTCGGATTGGTGTTTTCGCGCGCTTTGGTATAATAGAGCAGCATTTCCAAAAGCTCGTGCGATTGAAACCCGTCAAACCCACCTGTGCGATAGCGCTCTCGCATCCGTTCCCGATGATGCTCGTGCATGCTGTCTCCCCCTTCTCTTATTTGCGTTTCAGGCGACCAATGACCCGCCCTTTGCACTGGACCGACTCAAAATCTTTGAGTAAGATCGGTCCGTAAGCGGGATTGAAGGAAAGGAGGCGATCACCGCCGTAGGTCTTGAAGAAGCCGCAACCGTCAAGCAGGAAAATGCCGAGTTCGCCCACTTCCACGCTCTCGCTCTCCTGCACAAGCAGGATGTCGCCGTCGTGGTACTTGGGTTCCATGCTGTTGCCGCTGATGCGAAGGGCATAGTCGGCTTCGGCGGTCTTATCGTTATTGGGAATGCTGATGCTCTCACTCCGCGCTTCGTCAAGATAGACGCCGACACCTGCCGAAACCGGCAATTCGTAAAGCGAGATCGAACGTTTGCCGGTGCGCGCCCTGCTCACCGAAGCATAGCGACCGCCCGCGAGCGGCGAAAGGATGCGGGCGCCTTCGCCCTGTTTGGTTTCTACCGTTTCGGCAGAAGAAACACGAGCGCTCTCCTCGCGCAACACCGCCTGCATGGTGCGTCTGCCCCACTCGTCAAGCGCACGATAGGTCTCGATGAACTTGATCTCTTCGGGAGCGAGCGTGTAATTGTTGGTATTTTCGGGAATACCGCTGACGATGTATTCCACCGAGCAATCGAGCGCGTTGCAGATGGCAACCAGCGTGGAAAGTTTGGGGGAATCGCTCATGCCGGCAAGAACCTTGCTGAGCGTCCCGAGCGGGATGCCCGAACGTTCGGAGAGTTGCTCGTTGGTCATTTTTTGTTGATTTTTCAGTTGCTTGATGCGATCAATGTAGGTTTCCATTTTTGTACCTCCATTCCGTTTGTGGATTTATTATAGCAGACTTTTCCCATTTTGTAAAGTACTTTTTGAAAATTTTTTCGTTTTTTGGAAAAAAGCTATTGACAAACGAAAATTTACCTGCTATAATGCACTTGTAATTCCAATTTAGGAACAGGAGAAGCAAAGATGAACGCATATTATGATAACTTTCAAAATAGAATTTCCAATTCGAGAATTATCGAGGGCTATTTTGAAGAGCTCGAGCCAAGCAAAACTTTGCGTGAAAGGATGGCAGATGCCGCCTATCGGGTGCGTGCAAAAGTAAAAGCGCTTCTCTCCTCCGCCTTTGTCCGCCGGTTTGCAAAGCCCGCAAGCCTTGCGCTCTCGCTCGTCGGCGTTGCCGGGATCATCGGTGCGATCGAAGCGGGACACATGGGGATCTTTGCAGGGCTTCTCTTGGGGCTTCTCCTCATCTCGCTCGAAGGGCTTGCGCTCCGTGGCATCAAAAAAGAAAGCTGAAAAAAGACGCAAGCGCTCCCGAACACGGGAGCGCTTTTCTGTTTTCTCAAAAAAACTTGTTTCTACGGTGGATTTTTGGAAAAGGTTGTGCTATACTGGTAGTGAAATCAAGCGCGGGGAGGAAAAAAGATGAAAAAAGAGATTCCAAGCAAAATCGGCTCCTCGCGTCCAATTGAGATCGGCTTTTTTGTTGCCGGCTGTCTTTTTGCCTTTCTTCTCCTCGTGGAATTTCTTTTTGAACGTCTCGCCTCTCTGCATTTTTTGGCGCAGGTCTTTCTTGTACTTGCCGCGTGCGCTTCCTTTTATACCGCCGCCTACCTCTACGCCGACCGCACCGCCGAATTACAGCGCCTGCGCCGCGCGCAGATCCTGATTCTGGTAGTCTTTATCCTCTGCCTTGCAGACATCACTTTGATCGGCAGTTCGGTGGGACGGCTTCACTTTCCCGGCACGCGTGAGGACTATCTTGAGCTTTTCGTCAATTTCCACCCCTTCAGGACCATTTGCAACTATCTGCGCGGATTCCTCAACGGTTATCTCGCCCTTTGGCGACTTGTCCTCAACCTGCTCGGCAACTTCTTTTTGCTCTCCCCTTTTGCGCTCATTTTACCGATCCTGTTCCGCTATGAGCGTAAATGGTACGTCTTCCTTCCCACCGTGCTCACGGTCTCCTTCAGCGTGGAGGCTCTGCAATATCTTTTCATGGCAGGCTCCTGCGATGTTGACGACCTGATCTTAAACTTCCTCGGCGCCACCGCGGTCTTCTTCTTTTTGAAGATCCCGCCCCTGCGCCGCTTGATCCGGATTATCACAAAATCAG
>CADBFJ010000094.1:3628-8006 GCA_902793915.1 uncultured Ruminococcus sp. | reverse complement strand
TACTTTCTTCAAGTTTGAGCGCCCAGGAAAGGTCGCCGGGAAGCACAACCGTGTCGTCGTTTTTAACGAGCGCGCGCCAGTTCTGCTCGAGCTTTTCGCGGTAACCCGCCCAGCGGGGACCGAACACTTCCATACTTTTGGAGCCGTCTGCCGAAAGATGCAGATCGGCAATGGCGAATACCGACACGGGAAGTTCCTCCTTTCAGAGAGAATAAAGCAACGAAAAAACGGTAAAAATATCCTCGTGAGTTTTCTCACAACAAAATGAGAAAGGATGATCCATCATGGAAAACAAGCATTGTGAACACATTGACGGCATCAAGTGCAACGTCGAAAACTGCTACTACCACGAAAACGCCTGCGATTGCACGGCAAAAGAAGTCTCTGTCGGCTCGGTTGGTCCGCGTTGTGCCGATTGCTCGGGCGACACGCTTTGCGCGACCTTCCGCCCCAAAGAGGAAGCGTAAGCCGAGAGGGAGCGTTGGCGCTTTGCCAACGCTTTCCTTTTTATTCGCCCTTCAGGTAAGAGAGGACTGCTTCTTTCATCGCGTCCTTTTCAACGACGGATTCAAAGCGCACCTTGCGGCTCTCGAGTCCTGCAAGCGGGTAGGGGATCTTGGTGCCGGTCGCATCCGAGAGGAGAGAGAGCGCTTCGAGTGCGGAGGGCGCTTCCTTGCCGGTTACGGCAAAGTAAACGTCTTTTGCAAACTTGTAGGGGCTTGCGGTCGAGTCGATCACAAGCGGGCGGTCGTCGCCGGTCTCGGCGAGATATTGAGATGCGGCGGAAAGCCCAACGCCGGTGTGCGTATCCGAGAGATAATGGTATTTTTCGTAGGTTTCTTTGATGATTGCGGCGGTTGCTTCCTCGTCTGCATAGTAGCCGACAAAATGGCGGCGGATCTCGTTCATCACCGAAGCCTCGACTGTGTATTTTCCGGTTGCTTTGAGTTCTGCCATATATTCGGCAGTTTTTGCGGGACCTGCGGTGAAGTAGAGGAGCCGCTCGAGATTGCTCGAAATGAGAATATCCATCGAGGGCGACATGGTCAGATAGAACTGACGGTTGCGGTCATAGGTTCCGGTGCGCAGAAAATCGGTCAGAATGTTATTTTTGTTCGAGGCGCAGATCATGCGATCGATCGGCAATCCCATCTTTTTGGCAAGGAATGCGGCAAAAATGTTGCCGAAGTTCCCGGTCGGGACACAGACGTTGAAGCTGTCGCCGATCTTGCACTTCTTCGCGTTGACGAGGTCGCAGTAAGCCGAAACGTAATAGACGATCTGCGGAGCAAGACGCCCCCAGTTGATCGAGTTTGCGCTCGAGAAGAAGTAGCCCATACCGTCAAGCTCTTTGGCGAGCTCCTCGTCACCGAAGATTGCTTTAACGCCGTTTTGCGCGTCGTCAAAATTGCCCTTGATGGCGGCGACGTTGACGTTCTCGCCGAGCTGGGTCGCCATTTGGAGCTTTTGCACGCGGCTGACGCCATCCACGGGGTAAAAGACCATGATCTTGACACCCGGAACGTCGCGGTAGCCTTCGAGTGCGGCTTTTCCGGTGTCGCCCGACGTGGCGACGAGGATGAGCGCCGTGCGGTGTTCTCCCGTCTTTTTGAGCGCCCTGGAAAGCAGTCTCGGCATGATCTGAAGCGCCATATCCTTGAATGCCGCGGTGGGACCGTGCCAAAGCTCAAGCACGTTTCTCGTTTCGTCAAGCGCAACAAGAGGCGCAGCACCGCCGACAAAAGAGGCGGGATTGTAGGCTTCTTTGCAGTCCTCAAGGAGTTCTTCGTAGGCGTAATCGGTGAGGAATTTGGCAAGGATCTTTGCCGCACGGGTCGGATAATCGTCGCGGCAGAGTTCGCGGATCTCTTTTTCCGAGAGTGAGGGGATCTTTTCGGGGACGAACAGACCGCCGTCCTCGGCAAGCCCCTGTTTGATCACGTCAGCAGAGTTGTAAAAGGGACCTTTTTGACTTCTTGTGCTTTTGTACAACATGGTTTTTGTCCTTTCGCGTATGGAGATTTATCGAAAATAGCTTTCGGCAAAGCGACTTGCATTGCCGAAGAACAAATCGTTCACGATGGAAGTGGGGAAGCCTTCATGCAACAGGCGTTCCCAAAGCTTTTGATAGTCCCCGACCGTTTGGATCTCGGGGATCGGAGTTGAGCCGTCAAGATCGCCGCCGAGTGCCAGATTCTTTTCGGCGCCGTGTTCGAGAAAATAATCGATCTGCCGAAGCAGATCCGAAAGCGTTGCGTCGCCGTCGGCGCTTAAGAATGGTTTATGTAAGTTAAGTCCGATCAATCCACCGCAGGAGATAATGCGTTGGAGCTCTTCACGGTGGAGATTGCGGGAAGCAGGGCAGAGATCGTAGGCGTTTGAGTGCGAGGCGATCACTGGGCGCTCTGCCGCTTCGGCGAGTGACAGGATCTCTCGTGCCGATGCGACCGAGGCGTGGGAAAGATCGGGGATCATTCCAAGAGCAAGCGCTTTTTGCAGGGATTCTCTTCCGAAGGGCGAAAGCCCTTTATCGGTGTCATGCGCTCCGCCGAGGATGTTTTCTCCCGCCCAGAATGGGGTAAAAATCCTTACGCCGAGCGCGTGCAGGGCGTTAAGTCGGGAGAGATCGCCTGCGAGGATTCTGCCGTCCTCAATCGAGAAAAGCAGGGTGGGACGACCATCGGACGCGGAATAGCTACCGATGCGAACCCGTTGCGCTTTGACTGCTGGATCGTCCATGAAGTGATGATAAACGCGCAGAAAGGCTTGCCAGCCCGCTTCATCCGAGAGCGTTTGCGGTGTCCAGAACGCCATGACCTGAACGTAAGGAGAGATCTTCTTGGCGTGCGTCAAAGAAACTGCAAGGTTGTTTTCGGTCAAGCCTTCGCCGCGCTTTTCCATTTCAAAGGCGGTGTCGCAATGCAGATCGAAGAGCGGAAAGGTCATAGGCTTCCTTTCAATAGGCGGCTTTGATGTGCCGGATCGCGTATTTCTTGGGCTTTTTGCCCTCTCGTCGCAAAAGCAAAACTTCCATGACGTCCATGCGCGGGCGCTTTTTCGTGCGGTGGGTGCGCAGATAGGAGAGAGCCGCGCTGCGGGTAAAACTCTGTTTGTCGGCGTCCACGGCGTGCTTTGGCGGCACTGCCGCCTCGGCTTCTTCGGGGCTGTCATAGATCCTTGTTTTGACTTCGGTAAACACGATGTCGGTCGGCGTCGACGAAACAAGATCGATCTCGTACTTTCCCGCGCGATAGTTTTTTGCAAGGATTTTATGTCCGTGAAAAACAAGATAGCGCGCGGCAAGCCGTTCACCGTATTGCCCGATCGCCTGCGTTGTAACGTATTCTTTCATTTTTCGTTGTCGAGAAAGCGGATAAAGAGCTTTCTGTGGATCGGCGTGGGACCGTATTTTCGCAGGGCGTCCATGTGCGCCTTGGTGCCGTAGCCCTTGTGTTTGGCAATGCCATACTCGGGATAGAGCTTGTCGAGTTCGATGCACTCCCGATCTCTTGCTACTTTAGCAAGGATCGAAGCCGCTGCAATGTTTGGACTTTTGGCATCTCCCCCGATGATTGCCATGGCGGGGAGAGGAAAGTCGCGCGCAATGTTTCCGTCAATGAGAGCAAGATCGGGAGTGACAGAAAGTCCCTCAATCGCGCGGCGCATGGCGAGCAGATCCGCTTCGAGAATGTTGAGTTGGTCGATCTCCTCAACCGAGGCGCTTGCTATACAGTAGGATATGGCGTTCTCTTTGATTTCGTCAAACAGAAGATCCCGCTTTTTGGGCGAGAGCTTTTTGGAGTCGTTCAGCCCTTCGGGAATGTATCCGGTCGGCAGAATGCAGGCGGCGGCAAACACGGGACCGCAAAGAGGTCCGCGCCCGGCTTCGTCCACGCCGCAAATCATCGAATATCCCTTTTCGCGCAGGTTCCTTTCCAAAGATTCATCAAGCATGGAGTTCCTCCTTGGAATAGCGTTCCAGCGTGATTTTTCCGATCTTCGTGGCACGGAATTCGTCGAGCAGCATATTGGCGGTTCTGTCGACGTCAATCTCCCCGCCGCTGACAAGAAATCCCCGTTTTTTGCCGATGGAAAGGAAAAGTTCGTAGTCGGAGAGCCCCTCAAAAGCGCTCGGATCGCCGAGCTTGTAACGCTCGGCAAGCAGGGCGGGGTAGAGCAGGCGCAGCCGCTTGCAAAGGATGACGGCAAGCCCTTCAAGATCGAGCACACCGTCGCGGATCGCACCGGTCAGAGCAAGGTTTTCGCCCACGCGGCGTTCTTCGAACTTTGGCCAAAGAATGCCGGGCATATCGAGCAGATCAACGCCGATGCTCGTCTGCACCCATTGCTTGTCGGTTGTCACGCCGGGGCGGTTTTC
>CADBFJ010000094.1:0-3597 GCA_902793915.1 uncultured Ruminococcus sp. | reverse complement strand
GAGGATTTTCCCACGTTCGGGATGCCGAGCACCATGGCGCGCACGCGGCGACCGGTCATGCCTTTTTCCTCGTAGCGGCGGAGCTTTTCGGCAAGGATTTTTTTGATGGTCGGTTCGAGCTGTTTCAGTCCCTCGCCGGTGATGCAGTCGGTAAGCAGGCAGGTGGTCGTTTCGTCCGAGAGCGCTTCCGCCCAGCGGCGGTTTTGCGCGGGGTCGGCAAGCGAGGCTTTGTTGAGAAGGAGCAAAGTCGGCTTTCCCGCAGAGAGTTTTTTGAGTTCGGGGTTGCGCGAGCTGTAGGGAATGCGCGCGTCAAGGATCTCAATGACAAGATCCACATTTTTAAGGTTTTCCGAGATCAGGCGGCGCGTTTTCGCCATATGCCCCGGGAACCATTGTATGACGTCACTTGGCAACTTCGTCGCCTCCTTTTTTGAAAAAGTTATTTGTAAATCGTCAAGGGAGAAAGCCGCAGGATCGCTTTGCCCAAAATACAGCGTGCGTCCACAAAGGAGAGGTCGCTGGAACGCGAATCTTTTGAGTTGTTGCGGTTGTCGCCCATCACAAAGACGTAGCCATCGGGAACGGTTGCGGAAAAGACCTTACTTTCCGCGTCATAATCGTGTTGTGCAAAGAGGGAATAGGATCCCGTAATCCGGTCGGTGTAGGGGTCTTTGAGCGTGGCGTGCGTGTCGGAATAGAGAACGCCGTCCACCGTGATTTCGCCGGTGTTAAAATCAATTTTTACTTTTTGCCCGCCGGTGGCGATCACCCGCTTGACGAGGTTCTTTTCATAGCCTTCACCGGTTATGTGAAAAACGACAACGTCGTCCTGCTTCGGCGTGTAGGAAAAACTGGAAAGAATGAGCTTTTGCCCGTCGTAGAAGCTGTTTTCCATCGACCTCCCCTCCACCTCGCAAAGGCGGAAGAAAAAGGTGAAGACGAGAAGCACCACAAAGACTGCAATGGCAAAGGTTTCCAAAAAATCAAACAGGAAATCGGCAACGCCCAAAGCCCCGCTTTTTTTCGGGTTCGATTGTTTTTGCTTGGCTTCTCCCATGAAGTTCACCTCCGCACTACATAATAATTCATTTTAGTATAGCATACTGTTAAAGGAAAAGCAAGAGCAAAAATTCATTTTTCTTCCCAAAATTCGGTTGCATTTTGCACTTTTTTGTGATAAAATAAAAGCGAGAAAACCAAGATTTGCAAAAAGGAGGTTTTTCCCATGAACACTTACGTCATCTTTTGGGCAGCCGCACTGGTCTTTGCCATTATTGCGGAGGCGGGAACGGCGGCGCTTGTCTCGGTCTGGTTCATGCCCGGAATCGCGGCGGCTTTGATCCTTGCGATCCTTGAGGTTGCGCCATGGATCCAGCTTGTGGTTTTCCTTGCACTTTCCGCAATTTGTTTTTTCCTCGGGTTCAAATTCTTCCGCAAACGAATGTTCAAGAATTCCAAGACCCGCATGAACGCGGACGGGCTGATCGGCGAGCTCGGTGTTGTGACCGAGGAGATCGATAATCTTGCCGAAACGGGTAGCGTCAAGATTCAGCACCAGATCTGGTCTGCGCGCTCGGCGAACGAGGAGAAGATCCCTGCGGGTAGCGTGGTCCGCATTGAGGAGATCTCGGGGGTTAAACTCATCTGCAAGCCCGCAAAAGAAACCAAATAATCTGTCAAAATTCAATTTAAAAAAGGAGAATTATTATGCCACCTTACGTGTTTGCGCTCATAGGAGTTGCCGCAGTCGTCTTTTTGCTCTTTATCACCAACGTACACATTGTGCCGCAGTCTCACGCCTTTGTGGTCGAGCGCCTCGGCTCCTATCACTCAACTTGGCACACGGGTCTGCATTTCAAGCTGCCGTTCTTTGACCGCATTGCCCGCCGTATCAACCTCATGGAGCAGGTTGCCGACTATCCGCCCCAGCCGGTCATTACCAAAGATAACGTCCGTATGCAGATCGATACGGTCGTCTTTTTCCAGATCACCGACTGCAAGCTTTTTGCCTACGGTCACTCCAACCCGATGGCTGCCATCGAGAACCTGACCGCGACCACGCTGCGTAACATTATCGGCGATCTCGAACTTGATAACACCCTGACATCGCGCGATATCATCAACACCAAAATGCGCTCTCTCCTCGATGAAGCGACCGACCCTTGGGGCATTAAAGTGACCCGCGTGGAGCTGAAGAACATCATTCCTCCGAAGGAAATTCAGGAGGCAATGGAAAAGCAGATGAAAGCCGAGCGCGAACGCCGCGAATCAATCCTGCGTGCCGAGGGCGAAAAGAATTCTACCATCCTTGTGGCACAAGGTAAAAAGGAATCCAAGATTCTCGAAGCCGAAGCCGAAAAACAGTCGCAGATCCTGCGCGCCGAAGCCGCAAAGGAAGCGCGTATCCGTGAAGCCGAAGGTGAAGCGACCGCAATCCTTGCCATCCAAAAGGCAACCGCGGACGGTATCCGCATGATCAACGAAGCCAATCCGGGCTCCGCAGTTCTGACCATCAAGGGCTACGAAGCGCTCGCAAAGGTTGCCGACGGTCAGGCGACCAAGATCATCATTCCGTCCGAGATCCAGAACCTTGCGGGGCTTGCCGCAAGCGTCAAAGAGCTGACAAAGGATTGATTTTTAAGAATACCAAAAAGCGGCAGGAAGGGAACTTCCTGCCGCTTTTTCCTGCCTTGTCAAGATTTTTCGGGGGTTTTCAGGCGCGCTTTTGCAAATAATGAAAGTACCGATGCAATTTTTTTGCAAGGAGGAACTTTTATGAACAAACGCAGCTTTTTTTGTTTGCTTTTGTGTTTGCTTGCGATTCTTATGATTTTGCCCGCGAGTGCCACGGGAACTTCTTACAGTTGGTACTGTCCGCACGTCAAAAACCATGTGCAGCCGACTACCGGTAGAGAACTGCTCTTTGCCGAAACGCTTGACGCTTATTATCTCGATCACAGCGGAGAAAAGGTCATTTATCTGACCTTTGACGCGGGGTATGAGAACGGCAACGTGGAAAAGGTTCTCGACGTTCTCAAGGAAAACGACGTCCCGGGCGCCTTTTTCATCCTCGGCAATCTCATCACCCGCAATCCCGAACTTGTGGAGCGTATGGCAAACGAGGGACACACGGTCTGCAACCACACGGTGCATCATCACGATATGTCAAAGGTTTCGGGCGAGGAACTGCTTGGTGAACTGCATGATCTCGAAGAACTCTATCAAAAGACAACAGGAAAAGAGCTTTCCAAATTCTATCGTCCGCCCGAAGGAAGATTTTCAAAGGAAAACCTCGAAGCGCTCAAAAAGGCGGGCTATAAAACGGTTTTCTGGAGTTTTGCTTATCCCGATTGGGACAACAATCGCCAGGTCGATCCCGAACGAGCAAAACAGGTGATTCTCGATAACGCTCATCCCGGCGAGGTGATGCTCCTGCACCCGACCTCAAAAACAAACGCGCTCGTCCTTGACAGCGTGATCAAAGCACTCAAAGAGATGGGCTACCGCTTCGGAACGCTTGAGGAATTGACCAAATGATCAGGAATAAATCGTATCGTCCGATTGCCTTTTTCCTTGCAGTTTGCGGACTTTTTTCGG
>CADBFJ010000093.1 GCA_902793915.1 uncultured Ruminococcus sp. | reverse complement strand
CCCTATCGCCCCTGCCCGCAAACCAAACCGGGTCTTTTGGATCTGAAAAAGGAGTACGCCATGCAAGAACTCGGATTGCAATATCATCTCAAAATCAAGCCGGGCGACGTTGGTCGCTACGTGCTCCTGCCCGGTGACCCCGGACGTTGCGAGCAGATCGCCTCGCACTTTGAAAATGCACATCATGTTGCAGAGAACCGTGAATTCAACATCTGGACAGGCACGCTGGTGGGAGAAAAAGTTTCGGTCTGCTCGACCGGCATCGGCGGTCCCTCGGCGGCAATTGCTATGGAGGAACTCCACAACGTGGGCGCTGACACCTTTATTCGCGTGGGCACCTGCGGAGGCATTGATCTTTCGGTCATGCCCGACGATCTCGTGATCGCCACCGGAGCCGTGCGATACGAACACACCTCGCTGGAATACGCTCCCATTGAATTCCCCGCCGTGCCCGACTTTGACCTGACCGCAGCACTCAAACATTCGGCGGAGGAACTCGGCTACACCTATCACCTCGGCGTGGTGCAGTGCAAGGACTCCTTCTACGGTCAGCACATCCCCGAGCGGATGCCCGTCGCATACGAGTTGACCGAAAAGTGGGAAGCGTGGAAGCGCCTCGGCGTCAAAGCCTCCGAGATGGAGTCGGCGGCACTCTTCGTCATTGCCGCAGCGCTCGATTGCCGCTGTGCCACCTGTCTGCACGTCGTCTGGAACCAGGAACGCGAAGCCGCGGGCTACGCCATGCCCCCGGTCGCATCCACCGCATCGGCGATCAACACCTCGGTCGAAGCGATGAAAAGGATCATCGCGCAAGATAAAAAATAAGCCAAGATCACAAAAGCAGGAGGTTTCGCTCCTGCTTTTTTCTTGCAAAAAAATTATCGTAAAACGATAAAAATATATTGACAAACGAAAAAATGTGTGATAAGATAAGAATACAGAACAAAAAAGGAGATGTTTTTTATGAACACCAAAACGCTTTCACGTCTGCTCTTTGTCGCTTTCCTCGGAGTTGGCGTTCTCGGGTTGGGCGGCTGCTACGGGATCGTCTCGTTTGGCCGTGAAATTGCGGAGAGCAACCCCGAATACGCATACTGCTTTCTCCCCTGGGTCATTTTCCTTGCCCTCTTTGCCCTGCCCTGCTTTTTGGCGGTCTATTTTGCCTTGCGCATTTCTCTTGACCTCGGAAACGGGCGCGCGTTTACCAAGGGAAACGTGCGGCGACTGAAGATCGTCTCGCGGATGGCGTTTTTCGACGCGCTCTATTTCTTCATTGGAAATAATGTTTTTCTGTTTCTCAATATGAGCCACCCCGGCATTCTGCTTCTCGCTCTGTTCGTCGTCTTCGTGGGAATGGTGATCGCGCTCCTTGCCGAAGCACTCTCGCAACTGACCTTTGGCGCGCAGGGGCTAAAGGAAGAAAACGATCTGACGATTTGAGGGGAACACTATGGAAGAAAAAATCATCTGCAACCTCGACGTGATGCTGGCAAAACGGAAAATGAGTCTGACCGAGCTTTCCGAAAAAATGGACATCACGCTCGCAAACCTCTCGATCCTCAAAACAGGCAAAGCAAAAGCGATCAAGTTCTCTACCCTTGCAAAGCTCTGTAAGATCCTCGATTGCCAACCGGGAGATCTGCTTGAATATCGGGAAGAATAAAAAGAGCAGCCGAAGAAGCATCGTTTCTTCGGCTGTTTTGTTTTATTCCCACTCGACCGTTGCGGGCGGCTTGCCTGTCACGTCGTAAACCACTCTGCCGACGGCGGGGACTTCGTTGACGATCCTTGTGGAAACGGTCTTGAGCAGATCGTGCGAAAGCGGCGCGTATTCGCAGGTCATAAAGTCCGATGTGCGGACGGCGCGCAGCGCCACGGTGTAGCCGTAGGTGCGGAAATCTCCGACCACGCCGACCGAGCGGGTGTTGGTCAGTACCGCGAAATACTGGTCGGCTTTGGCACCGCTTTTTTCCAGTTCCTCGCGGAAGATCGCGTCGGCATCCTGCAGAATGGCGGTCTTTTCTTTTGTGATATCGCCAACGATGCGGACGCCGAGCCCGGGACCCGGGAAGGGTTGGCGTTCAACGAAAGCGGCGTCAAGCCCGAGCTGTCTGCCGAGCGCGCGCACTTCGTCTTTGAAAAGTCCGCGCAGAGGTTCGACAAGTCCCGTAAACTTCAGATGCTTGGGCAGTCCACCGACGTTGTGGTGGCTCTTGATGGTTGCCGCCTTGCTCCCTCCCGACTCGATGACGTCCGGATAAATCGTTCCCTGCGCCAAAAAAGAAACGTCCTTGAGCTTCTTGGCTTCCTTTTGGAAGACCTTTATAAATTGCTTACCAATGATCTTGCGCTTTCGTTCGGGGTTCTTGACGCCGCGCAGAGCGCCAAGAAAGCGTTTTTCCGCATTGACGCGGATAAAATTGAGATCCCAACCTTTGAAAGCCGCTTCAACGAGGTCGCCCTCGTTTTTGCGCATCAGTCCATGATCGACGAACACACAATGGAGCTGTCCCGGGATCGCCTTGGAGAGAAGCGCCGCGACGACCGAGGAATCGACGCCGCCCGAAAGCGCGAGGAGAACCTGTCCGTTGCCGACCTGCTCGCGCACCTCTTTTATGAGGCGTGTCTCAAGGTCTTTTAGGTTATAGTCGCCCGCGGCGTGGCAGGCGTCATAGAGAAATTTGCGAAGGAACTCGGTTCCATTCGGGGTACTTTCAACCTCGGGGTGAAACTGCACGCCAAAGAGATTTTTTCCGCGGTTTTCAATCGCGGCGTTGGGGCAATGATCGGTTGATGCGACCGAGCGGAAGCCATCCGGCAGAGTTTCGATCCTGTCGGTGTGGCTCATAAGACCGATCTGATCTTCGTCCATCCCCAAAAAGAGGAGCGCCGAGGGATCGACCCGCATTTTGGTCTGCCCATACTCGCTGACCTCGCAATGCTTGACTTCTCCGCCGAGCGAATAGGCAAGGAGTTGGGTGCCGTAGCAGATGCCGAGCACCGGGATGCCGAGGTCAAAAAGCCCCTTGTCGCACTTGGGGGAGCTTTCAAGATAGACGCTGTTGGGTCCACCGGTCAGGATAATGCCGATCGGGGCGATTTTTTTGATTTCCTCAAGCGGCGTTTCGCCGGGTTTGACAATCGAATAGACCCGACATTCGCGCACTCTGCGGGCAATGAGTTCTTTATACTGCCCCCCGAAATCGAGGATTAAAACGGTTTGTTGCTCCATGATTTGCCTCCGAAAGAAAGCCCAAAACTTGGATTTATTGTACTCCTATTTCTCTTGGGTTTCAATAGATTTTATAAAAAAAGAGAAAAAAGGCGTCGAAACCCGACGCCTTTGCCGTAGCGATGATCAATCGATCTTTTCAAACATATCCTTGCTGACGCCGCAGATCGGGCAGCACCAGTCCTCGGGCAGATCCTCAAATGCCGTGCCGGGAGCAATGCCGCTATCGGGATCGCCCTCTGCGGGATCGTAGATGTAGCCGCAAGGTCCGCATTGATATTTTGCCATGATCGGTTCCTCCGTTTTTTAGAATAATTTTTGTTCTTTTTCTTGATTATTACAATCGAGAGAACTTTTTACGCTTTTATTATACAACACTTTACCGTGTTTTGTCAATAGAAAAGTTCATCCGAGCGCAACGTCGAGCGCCATCATGAGAACAAAGCCAAACGAAAAGCAAAGGATGCCGTCAAATCGCCGCTCGACCTGCATCTCGGGGATGAGTTCCTCAACCACGACGTCGATCATCGCCCCCGCCGCAAAGGAGAGAAGATAGGGCATGGCGGGAACAACAAGCCCCGAGGCAAGGAGCGTCAAAAAGCCGAACAGGGGCTCGACCGCGCCCGAGAGAACGCCGAAGAGAAACGCTTTTCCCTTCCCCACCCCTTCGGCATGGAGCGGGAGTGAGATGATTGCCCCTTCGGGAAAGTTTTGGATCGCGATGCCGAGGGCGAGCGCAAAAGCGCCGCCGAGCGCCACGTCGCCCGCCCCTTCCGAAAGTCCCGCATAGATGACCCCTACCGCCATGCCCTCGGGAATGTTGTGGAGCGTAACGGCAAAGACCGTCATGGCAATCTTTCCCATACGGCTGCCCGAATAGTTTTTCGCCTTTTTCTCCAGTCTCGGAGAGAGGCGGTCGAGCGCAAACAAAAAGAAGACGCCCGCAAGAAAAC
Organism: uncultured Ruminococcus sp.; assembly: GCA_902793915.1. Classification (GTDB taxonomy): domain Bacteria; phylum Bacillota; class Clostridia; order Oscillospirales; family CAG-272; genus UMGS1865. The sequence continues at coordinate 258 of CADBFJ010000093.1, read as the reverse complement.
CGACGACCGCGGGCAAAAAGGCAAAGCGCCCGAGATGCGCGGATTCCTCAATCGCGGGAATGAGCAAGCTCCAGATCGACGCCGCAAGCATCACACCCGCGGCAAATCCCGCAAGCGCGCGCTGAAGCCGCTCGTTCAGATTTCCTTTTTGAAAAAAGACGCAGGACGCGCCGAGGGCTGTGCCAAAGAACGGGACGGCAAGCCCGAGCGCAGTCTCCCAAAAATAATACAAACGAAGTTCACCTCCTGCAAAAAAAC
>CADBFJ010000092.1 GCA_902793915.1 uncultured Ruminococcus sp. | reverse complement strand
CCCTGCTCCGCCTTTCGCACCGCTATGGTGACGCCGCGCTTCCGCGCGTCGAAGTGGTCGATATGCGCCGCGAGGTGCAACAGGGAAACCTCTCGCTGCTCGGCAGGCGTCTTTCCGACGAGCTTGCCGCAAGGCGGGACGCGCACGAACAATCGATCCTCTTTCTCAACCGTCGGGGCTATCACAAGTTTGTTTCCTGCCGCTCCTGCGGCGAAGCGATTGTCTGTCCCCACTGCTCGGTTTCGATGACCTATCACACGTCCCCCGGCCGCTACGACGCGGGGCAGCTTGTCTGCCACTTCTGTGGGCACAAAGAGCCGCTCCCAAAGCTCTGCCCGAATTGCTCCTCGCCGCACCTTGCCCCTTTCGGGTTTGGGATCCAGAAGGTCGAGGAAGAGCTCGGGAGAAAATTCCCCGGCGAAAAGCTCCTACGCATGGACGCCGACACCACGGCGACCAAATTCGCCTATGAAAAACTGCTCGGCAGCTTTCGGGCGCACGATGCCGATATTCTGCTCGGCACGCAAATGGTGACGAAAGGACACGACTTCCCCGACGTAACGCTTGTTGGCGTGCTTTCCGCCGACGCCTCGCTCTACCTCGACGATTTCCGCGCCTCGGAGCGCACCTTTTCGATGCTGACGCAGGTCATCGGTCGCGCGGGCAGGCGGGATCACACGGGTCTTGCCGTGATCCAGACCATGAACCCCGACCACGAAGTCATCCGCCTTGCCGCCGTGCAGGATTACGAGGGCTTTTACGAGCGCGAAATTCGCCTGCGCCGTCTGCTCGTTTTTCCGCCTTTTTGCGACATTGCACTGCTCACGCTGACCTCGGGCGACGAGGGGCGCCTTCTGCGTTGCGCGACCCTCTTGGCAAAAGAGCTGCAAACCCTCAAAGACGACTACAAGGACGTACAATTCGTTGCCTTTGGTCCTTTTGAGGCGCCTGTTTATCGGGTGGAAAACAAATATCGGATGCGGATGGTGCTCAAATGCCGTCTGACCAAATCAACCTATGAATTTTTGGGAACGCTCGTCTTGCGCTTTGTCGAAAAAGCGGGACGACTTGCGACCCTTTCGGTGGATCTCAATCCATCCAGTCTGTAAAAAAGAGGTATAGTTATGGCAAAACTGCACATTGTAAAACTGGGAGACGAAATCTTACGCAAACCCTGCCGCCCGGTCGAAAAAATCACACCCCGCATTTTGACGCTTCTGGACGATATGCTTGAGACCATGCGCGATGCAAACGGTTGCGGGATTGCAGCCCCCCAGGTCGGCGTACTGCGCCGCATCTGCATCGTCGAAGTGGAAGAAGGGCATCCAATCGAGCTGATCAACCCGAAGATCATCGCTTATTCCGGCGAGCAGGAAGCCGAAGAAGGTTGCCTTTCGATCCCAGGCAAGTGGGGCGTAACCAAGCGCCCGATGCACGTCACGGTGCGAGCGCTCGACCGCAACGGCGAGAGCTTTGACGTGACCGGATCGGATCTGCTTGCGCGCGCGTTCTGCCACGAGATCGACCACCTCGACGGCAAGCTCTTTATCGACTGCGTCGTCGGGGATATTCAGGAATCTTAACTATGGAAACATTGAAAATTCTCTTTTTGGGAACGCCCGATTTTGCGCTCTTTTCGCTCCGCGCGCTCGTGGAGGCAAAAAGAGAGATCGTCGGCGTCGTGACCCAGCCCGACAAGCCGAAAGGGCGCGGATATGAGCTTCTTCCCCCTCCGGTCAAGGTCTTTGCAGAGAGCCGCGGCATCCCGGTCTATCAACCGGCAACCCTGCGCGACGAAGGCTTTTATGAACTTCTGAAAGCAATCGACCCCAACCTCATCGTCGTGGTCGCCTACGGTAAAATTCTGCCGCAGAACGTCCTCGACTATCCCAAATTCGGTTGTATCAACGTCCACGGTTCGCTCTTACCGGAGTACCGCGGAGCCGCACCCATGCAACGGGCAATCATCGACGGCAAAAAAGTCACAGGAATTACCACCATGAAAATGGAAGCAGGGCTTGACACCGGCGAGATGTACGAAAAAGCCGAACTTGTCATCGGCGAGGACGACAACTTTGAAGTGGTCCACGACCGTCTCGGCGCTCTCGGTGCAAACCTACTCCTCTCGACGCTTGCAAAACTTGAAGCCGGAACGCTGATTGGAAAAGCGCAGGACGACGCAAAAGCGACCTACGCCAAAAAGATTGAAAAAGAAGATTGCCGCCTCGATTTTTCGCAGTCGGCACAAAAACTCCATAACCTCATTCGCGGGCTCTCCCCGATCCCGCTTGCCTTCACGACGCTTCCGGACGGGAAGCTGCTCAAAATTGTCGCATCCAAAGTTTCGGACTGCACAAAAAGCGGCAAGCCGGGCGAAGTTCTCGCGCTCGACGGCGGAAAGATCACAGTTGCCTGCAAAGAAGGTGCACTTGATCTTCTCACCCTCATCCCCGAGGGCAAAAAAAGAATGTCGGCGCAGGATCTCATCAACGGTCGCAGGATCAAGGTCGGCGACCTGCTCGGATCATGAGCGACCCGCGTAAACTCGCCCTTGCCCTCCTCGAAAAGCAGGAGGCGGCGGGGCAGTATGCTTCGATCGCCCTTGACAGCGCGATCAAGCAAAACGCACTCTCGCCTGCCGATCGCGCGCTCCTCTCTGTCCTCGTTTACGGCGTGCTCGAAAAAAAGCTGACGCTCGACTACGCGATCGATCAGTTTTCGGGCGGCAAGGAGATCGAGCCGACCGTGCGGATGCTCCTGCGGCTTGGGCTGTATCAGATCGCGTTCCTCGATAAGATCCCGGATCACGCCGCGGTCAACGAAACCGTCAATCTCGCGCCCGCGCGCGCAAAAGGCTTTGTCAACGCGATTTTGCGCTCATTTTTGCGCGCGGAGAAAAAACTACCACTGCCACAAGAAAAAATCGACCCTGTTTTTCGCCTTTCGATCGAGTATTCAGTCGCACGTCCGCTTTGCGAAAGCTTTGTTTCTGCCTATGGGATCGAGCGCACAAAGGCAATTTTTGCCGCTTTTGGAAAGGCGCCGGGACTCGATCTGCGTATCAACACGCTAAAAATTTCGGTATCCGACTACCAAAAGTTGCTTTTGGAAAAGGGCATCGAAAGCCGCGCGCTTTCCACCGGGAAAGGCGTCGCTTTGAGGCAAAGTTACCCTGTATCCGTCCTCCCCTCTTTTGACGCTGGCTTTTGCTTCGTGCAGGACGAAGCCTCTCAACTGGCACTCGAGGCGCTCGGTGCGCTTCCGGGCGAAAGCATCCTTGACGTCTGCGCCTGCCCCGGCTCCAAATCTTTTGGGCTTGCTTTGAACATGGAAAACCGCGGCGAGATTCTCTCCTGCGACCTGCACGCGAACAAGCTCTCGCTCGTGGAAAAAGGCGCGTCGCGCCTCGGCATTTCGATCATCAAAACCGAACAAAAAGACGCGCGCGACGATCGTTCCGAGTGGCACGAAAGCTTTGACCGCGTGCTTTGCGACGTTCCCTGCTCTGGCTTTGGCGTGCTTGCCAAAAAGCCGGAACTGCGCTACAAAGACCCAGGGGAAAGCGCAGCACTGCCCGCCATCCAAAGTGCGATCCTTGCCCGCTCGGCGGAGTTTTTAAAGCGTGGCGGAAAGCTCCTCTATTCCACCTGCACGCTTCTGCCGCGCGAAAACGGCGAGGTTGTGCAAGCCTTTCTTGATCAAAACAAAAACTTTACGCTCGTCGAAGAGCGGACGCTCTTCCCCGATACCGACGGCACCGACGGGTTTTATTTTGCCCTGCTGGAAAAGAAATAACCCCTACCCTCTTACAAAAAACACGAAAGGAGACTCCCATGGACAGCGTTAAAAAGCAAGAGCTTCTCTCGCTCTCGCCCGAAGAACTGAAAAGTGCGCTCGTCGATCTGGGAGAGCCCTCCTATCGCGCAAAGCAGCTCTTTTCGCAACTGCACAAGGGGCTCTCGCCCGAGGAAATGACCAACATCGGCAAAGGTACAAAAGCGCTCCTCTCCGAGCACTTTACCTATCACCTGCCGCAGATCGAGCAAAAGCTCGTGTCGTCGATCGACGGCACGGTCAAATACCTCTTTTCGCTTGCCGACGGCAACTGCGTGGAGAGCGTGGTGATGAAATACGAACATGGCAACACAATCTGCCTATCAAGCCAAGTCGGTTGCCGCATGGGGTGCAAATTTTGCGCCTCGACGATCGGGGGCAAAGTCCGAGATCTGACGGCGGGAGAGCTTTTGGGACAGGTGATTGCCGCCGCTAAAGATCTTTCTGTCCGCATCGACGGGATCGTCCTTATGGGCATCGGAGAGCCGCTTGACAACTACGACAACGTCCTGAAATTTCTGCATCTGGTCGGCGACCCCGAAGGGTTGAACATCGGCTATCGCCACATCTCGCTCTCGACCTGCGGGCTTGTGGACAAGATCAAACGCTTGCAAACAGAAAATCTCCCCATCACGCTTTCGATCTCGCTTCGCCACATCTCGCTCTCGACCTGCGGGCTTGTGGACAAGATCAAACGCTTGCAAACAGAAAATCTCCCCATCACGCTTTCGATCTCGCTCCACGCGCCCGATGACGAAACGCGCAGCGCGATCATGCCGGTCAACAAACGCTGGGGTGTTTCCACACTCCTTGACGCCTGCCGCGATTATTTCCGCGCGACTGGTCGCCGTATTTCCTTTGAATACACGCTTATTGCAGGAAAGAACGACAGCGTCGCGCAAGCCGAAAAGCTCGCGTCTGTCCTCAATTCGCACCTGCGTTCGAGGACCGAGACGATGCCGATCCACGTCAATCTGATCCCGGTCAACGAAGTAAAAGAGAGCGGATTTGTCAAATCGAACGCCAAGGCGGTCGCCGCCTTTCAAAAAACGCTTGAAGCGCGCGGCATCCGCGCCACGGTGCGCCGCAAGCTCGGCGCCGACATCGACGCTTCCTGCGGTCAGTTGCGCCGTTCCGCGCTCCAAAAAAACGGCGAGTGAACGCCCCATCCCCCTACATATATAAATAGGAAGCATTTGCTTCATGTTTTGGGGGAGATTATGAAGAAAAAACAAAAA
>CADBFJ010000091.1 GCA_902793915.1 uncultured Ruminococcus sp. | reverse complement strand
CCGTGGAGCGGTTTCATCGGTTTTTCGATTTTGGTAAAATCCAATTTGATGTTTGCCATTTTTTCACTTTTTCCTTTTTTACAGATTTGTTGAGAGTCTTTGAAAGACCTTTCTTTGCCGGTTCAGTCCTTCACAAACTCGTGGTAAATGGCATCGAGGGCGCGCTCAAGGTCGTTTTCTTCTACGCCGATGATGATGCTGAGTTCGCTCGATCCTTGGTCGATCATGCGGATGTTGATGCCCTGACCCGAGACAGCGTCAAAGACGCGCGCGGCGGTGCCTTTTGCCTTGACCATCCCGCGGCCGACCACGGCAAGGAGCGCAAGCCCGTCGTCAATCACGATGCTGTCGGGCTTGACCGCGCGGTTCATGGAGGAGAGGATGCGCTCGCGTCTGCCCTCGAGTTCGCTCGAGGCAATTACGATGCTCATGGTGTCGATCCCGGAAGGCAAATGCTCAAAGGAGATCTCGTTGTCCTCAAGGACGTCAAGCACCTTTCTGCCAAAGCCGATCTCCGAGTTCATGAGGTCTTTTTCGATCGTGATGACCGAAAATCCTTTTTTGCCAGCCACGCCGGTGATGATGTGCTTGGCGTCGTATTCGGTGGCGTTCGCCACGATCATGGTGCCGGGAGCCAAAGGGTCGTTGGTGTTTTTAATGTTGATCGGGATGCCCGCGCTGCGCACCGGGAAAACGGCTTCTTCGTGCAAAACGGACGCGCCCATGTAGGAAAGCTCACGCAGCTCTCTGTAAGTGACCGCCTTAATGGGGAGGGGATTCTTTACGATGCGCGGATCAGCCATGAGGCACCCTGAAACGTCGGTCCAGTTCTCATAGAGGTCTGCTTCTGCGGCTTTTGCCACAATCGAGCCGGTGATATCCGATCCGCCGCGACTGAAGGTCTTGATCGTGCCGTTTGGCATGATGCCGTAAAAGCCGGGGATCACTGCGTGCTTCAGATTGGCAAGCGCTTTTTTCATCTCCCGGTCGGTCGTCTCTTCGTCGTAAGAGCCGTCGTCCTTGAAATAAACCACGTTCTCGGCGTCGACAAAATCAAAACCGAGATATTTGGCAAGGATCAGCGAGTTGAGATATTCGCCGCGGCTGGCGGCAAAGTCGCGCCCCGAATGGTGAAGAATAGCATTTTTGATATAGTCGAGTTCGCCCGAAATATCAAAATCCAGCCCCAGCCCCTCGATGATATCGGTGTAGCGTGTGGTGATTTTTTGATAAAAGTCGGTGATGTCCTCGCGGTTGCGCATCATTTCGTAGCAACGGTAGAGCATATCGGTGACCTTTTCGTCGCCCGAAAAGCGTTTGCCGGGAGCGGATGCCACGACAAAACGGCGCGCGGGGTCTGCCTTGATGATTTGTGCCACCCGGCGGAAGTGCGCAGCATCGGCGAGTGAGGAGCCGCCGAATTTTACGACTTTGTTTTGCATGTTGAAGTCCTTTCGGAGTACAAAAATCAGAAATATTATATTCTATTATATGAGTAAAGTCTTATTTTGTCAAGCGGAAAAAGTCATTTTCGCTTTTTTATCCGAAATCGGTTGTCGAAAAGAAAAAATTCTGGTATAATATATTTGATTTCGGCAAAAGGAGTTTTTATGAAACGGCAAAGCGGCGTTCTGATGCACATTTCCTCTCTTTGGGGAGGTTATTCGGAAGGTGCTTTCGGGCAGGCGGCAAAAGAGTTTATCGATCTGCTCGCGCGCGGATCTTTTTCGGTCTGGCAAGTGCTTCCTTTTTGCGTGACCGACGAGTGTAATTCGCCTTATAAATCGGTGGGCGCGTTCAGCCTCAACCCCAATTTTATCGATCTGCCAACACTTTATCAAAAGGGACTTTTGACCAAAGACGAGCTGGATGCGGCAAGAGAGACGACTCCTTATTCCTGCGAGTTTTCACGCCTTTCGGGAGAGCGTTTCGCGCTGCTCAAAAAGGCGGCGCTTCGCCTGCGTGACAAAGCAAAAGTCGAAGCCTTTCTGACGGCGCATCCGAAAGTGGCGGAATTTTGCCTTTATATGGCAAAAAAGGACGCGAATAGTGGACTTGCCTGGAACGAGTGGACGACCGAAACTTACGACAAAGAAGACCTCTTTGCCTGGCAATTTTCGCAATATGAAGCCTACACCGAATGGAAAGAAGTGAAGGCTTATGCCAACGAACGCGGGATCTCGATCGTGGGAGACCTGCCGATTTACGTTGCCTACGATAGTGCCGACGTCTATTTCCACAAGGGTGATTTTCAGCTCGACGAGCGTGCCAATCCCACGAGCGTGGCAGGCGTTCCGCCCGATTTCTTCTCGGCAGACGGTCAGCTTTGGGGCAACCCGCTCTATGATTGGGAAGCCATGAAAAAGGACGGCTACGCTTTTTGGAAAGATCGCGTTTCCTACCAACTGGAGCTCTTTGACGGTGTGCGGATCGACCACTTCCGCGGGCTGGAATCCTATTACAGCGTCAGGGCGACCGAGACGACCGCGCGCAACGGCAAATGGATCAAGGGCCCCGGCATGGAGCTTTTGGGCGCATTGGAGCCGCTGACCAAAGATAAGCTCATGATCGCCGAGGACCTCGGCACCATCACGCCCGAGGTTGAAAAGTTGGTCGAGGAGAGCGGATACCCCGGAATGCGCGTTTTGCAGTTTGCCTTTATGGGGGATCCGAGATCGACCCACCTGCCGCACAACTATCCCGAAAACTGCGTCGCCTACACCGGCACGCACGATAACAATACGCTCCTTGGTTACGTTTGGGAGATTGACCCCAACACGCGGGGCAGATTGCTCCGCTATTGCGGATTTTCAGGCAACGATTGGAACAGCGGTTACAATGAGATCTTGCGGACGATGTTTGAAAGCCACGCGGGACTGCTCATCCTGCCGATTCAAGACCTGCTCCTCTATGGGAGCGATACGCGCCTCAACACGCCCGGGAAAAGGGACGGCAACTGGGCGTTCCGCATCACACGCGAACAAGCACAATCAATCCCTCTGTCTAAATTTGCCGAGTGGAACGATCTCTATGGGAGAAAATAAATCAAAAGCGGGAAAACGACATGATCCTTTATTTTATCAGACACGGCGATCCTATCTATAATCCCGACAGTTTAACGCCGCTGGGGGAAAAACAGGCGGAGGCGCTCTCGGAGCGGCTTGCTCTGCATGGGCTTGACCGCATTTTTGCCTCCTCCTCCAACCGGGCAAAACAAACCGCCGAGCCGACCGCAAAACGGCTTGGGCTGACGGTTGAAATCCTCGATTGGGCAAACGAGGGCTACGCCTGGCGCGAGCTGACGCTCAAAAACGAAAAGGGAAATCCCCGCGAATGGTGCTTTGACGACCCCTCGTTCTCGCGTTTTATGAATTCGGAGGAGGTCAGGACGCTTGGCGATGAGTGGTACAAACACCCGGAGCTTTCGCAATTTGAGGCGGGCTACCGCCGCATTGCCGATTCTGGCGACGCTTTCCTGGAATCGCTCGGCTACCGCCACGACAGACGCTCGCACACCTACGAGCAGGTCCGCCCCAACCACGATCGCGTTGCCTTTTTTGCCCACGGAGGAACCGGGATCACCTTCCTTGCAAATCTCCTTGATCTGCCTTTTCCGGTGTTTACCACGCATTTTGGGATTTCACACTCGACGGTTACCGTAATTGCGTTTGGCGAGTTCGGCGAAGAGAAAGACGAGCCGATCCTGCCGCGCGTCCTGCAATTCGGAAACGATTCCCACCTATACAAAGAGGAGATCCCAACCGCTTTCTGCAACAGATTTTTGATTTGAAAAGAGAATGAAAAGCCGCCCCACGGAAGTTTTCTGTGGAGCGGCTTTTCTATTGGTTTTTAGCAAAATTCAATTGCAAAGGAAAGGTTCTTTTTCTCACTCGGAGCAAGTCGGAAAACGTTTGTCTTCTCTTCAAGCGCTTCGATTTTCCCATCAGGGGAGGGAAGCCCGCACCAGGGTTCAATACAGAGAAAGGGAGCGTCGGTTCTCGGCTTATGCCAGATGCCAAGATAAGGGAAATCGGGATAAAAGAGCGTGACCGAACGATCCGAAAGGTCGCTTTTCAGCGTGACCTGCCCGGTCGTTCCCGAAAAGAAAACGCCGTCAATATCGAAAAGGTTGTGGCGCAGGGGCAATTTTCGATCGTTCTCCAGCGCATAGGGGCGAGTTTTTCCGGTGTCAAAGCAGGTGTCCGAAAAGATCAGTTCTTCGGGGTGGCAGGGCTTGGAAAATTCGAGATACCAATCTGCGAAATCGCTTTTTTTGTCGAGCGGAACATTGAAACCGGGGTGTCCGCCAAAGGCAAAGGGCAAAACCTCATTGTCGGTGTTTTCAACCGTGACGGAAACCGTCAGACGGTTTCCCGAAATGGTATAAGCGACCGTGAAGGAAAAGCCAAAGGGATACTGCTTGCGGGTTTCTTCATTGGCGCAAAGTTGCAACACAAGCTCCTTGTCGGAACTTGAAACAAGCGAGAGCACCGAGCGGCGCAAAAAGCCGTGCGATCCCATTTCATAGGTTTTTCCGTCATAGGTGTATTGTCCGCCGAAAAGCCTGCCGCAGATGGGGAAGAGGAGCGGCGCGCGGCCTGTCCAATAGGTCGGGTCGCCTTGCCAAAGATATTCGCAGTCGCCAGAGTTGACCGATTG
>CADBFJ010000090.1 GCA_902793915.1 uncultured Ruminococcus sp. | reverse complement strand
TTTTTCCTCGCCCGAGACGTCGTAGATGATCTCGCCCTGGTTCATCATGATGAGGCGGTTTCCGTGGCGGATCGCGTCTTTCATGTTGTGGGTGATCATGATGGCGGTCAGGTGATTTTCGTTCACCAGCTTGTCGGTCAGTGCCAGCACCTTTGCGGCGGTGGCGGGATCGAGTGCGGCGGTGTGCTCGTCAAGCAGAAGCAGTTTCGGGTTTTCCATGGTTGCCATGAGCAGTGTCACTGCTTGGCGCTGACCGCCCGAGAGAAGCCCCATTTTGGAAGTCAAGCGGTTTTCAAGCCCCAGATCGAGCTGCGCGAGCAGTTCGCGGTAGCGCTCACGGTCACTTTTTTTGATTGCCCAAACGGCTTTGCGGCGTTTGCCGCGGCGGTCCGCGATCGCAAGGTTTTCCTCGACCCACATATCGGCGGCAGTCCCCATCATGGGATCCTGGAATACGCGTCCGATGTACTTTGCACGTTTATATTCCGGGAGCTTGGTGACGTCCACATCGTCGATGAGCACTTGCCCCTCGTCGAGCGGGAAGACGCCCGCCACAGCGTTGAGCATGGTGGATTTTCCTGCGCCGTTACCGCCGATGACGGTCACGAAATCGCCGTCGTTCAGCGTCAGGTTGAGGTTCTTCAGCGCGACCTTTTCATTGACCGTGCCGGCGTTAAATACTTTGGTAATGTTTTTCAGTTCAAGCATTTGTCTTCACCCCCGGTTTCTTTTTCTTGGCGAAGAAGGTCTTTTTGAGGTAAGGAACGCCGAGGAAGATCGCGACGACGAGCGCCGACAGGATCTTGAGGTATTCGCTGGGCAGACCCAGGAAAATGACCGTCTGGAAGACGATCCAGTAGATCACGGCGCCGATGACGACGCCGAGCAGACGCACAAAGAAGTTGGTGGAAATGCGCGAGAAGATCGCTTCTCCGACTACCACCGAGGCAAGACCGATGACGATGGCGCCTTTGCCCATGTTGATGTCGGCGGCGCCCTGCTGCTGCGCGAGGAGCGAGCCGGCAAGCGCGACGATGCCGTTCGAGAGCGCAAGCCCGAACACGGTCGTAAAAGCGGTGTTAATGCCCTGTGCGCGGCTCATGTTGCGGTTGTTGCCGGTTGCACGGAGCGACATACCGAACTCGGTACCAAAGAACCAGTAGAGCGCGGCGCTGATGAGGAGAATAATGCCAAAGAGAATGATCAGCGTCTTTCCGATGTTGGAGGTGCCGGTCGAGATCAGCACCTTGTCGCCGTACTGGAAGCGCGAGAGCGCCACGTTGGCGCGGCTGCTCATGATGACAAGGTTGACCGACCAGAGCATGAGCTGGGTCAGGATTCCGGCCAGAATCGCCGGAATGCCGAACAGCGTATGCAGAAGCCCTGTGATAAGGCCTGCCAGAATGCCGGCAATGAAAGCGATGAACATGGCAACGCCCACGTTCACGCCCTTGGTCAGTAGGATTGTGCAGACGGCGGCGCCTGTTGTGATTGAGCCGTCAACCGTCAGGTCGGCGACGTCGAGGATTTTAAAGGTGATGTAAAGCCCGATTGCCATAATGCCCCAGACAAAGCCTTGCCCGATGGCGCCCGGCAGGGTTCCGAGCCAGTTGAGTATATTCATAGGTAAATTCAATTCCTCTCAAACATTCAAAAGCCGATTGCCGCCTATCGGGAGCGATAAACGGCAATCGCAACTTTTGTAAAGGTTATTGTTTTGCGCCGGATCAGTCGATGGCAGTGTAGCCTTTTGCAATCAGGTCAGCGGTGTCAATGCCGAGCTGTGCGCATTTTGCGGCATTGAATTTCTTGACGGCGGGAGCGTACTCGATCTTCATTTCGGAGACCTTTGCTTCGCCTTTGAGGATTTTCGCTGCCATCTTACCGGTGGTCACGCCGAGATCGTAGTAGCTGATCGAAAGGGTGGCAACGCCGCACTTCTCGCAGATGCCTTCCTCGCCGGCAATCACGGGAGTGTCGCCGATGACGCCGTCAATAACGGTGGCGCAGGTGGCGCAGGTGTTGTCGGTGGGGATGTAGATGACGTCGGCTCCGGCAGCTTTCTGCGCGGCGACCGTAACGTCGTTGGAATCGGTAAATCCGCACTCAACAACCGTGATGCCCTTTGCTTCGAGAGCGGCTTTCACAACCTTGACCTGGTAGAGCGAGTTTGCTTCGGAAGTGCAGAACAGGATCGAAACGGTCTTGGTGTCGGGGAAGAGTTCTTTGACCATGTCGGCCTGATTAGGAGCGGTCGGGTCGTCTTTGCTCGGAGCGAGCGGAGCCAGATCCGAAGTGCCCGAAACGTTGCCGCCGACCACGCCGGTGAAGTTCTCAATGCCGAGCGCCGTGCCGTACTCGGTGATCGAAGTGCCGAGGACCGGGATGCTGTCGGTGCCGTTTGCGGCAGCCTGGAGAGCGGGGGTTGCGTTCGCCATGATGAGGTCAACCTTCTTCGAGACGAAGTTGTTGACGATGGTCGTGCAGGTCTGGGTGTCGCCCGAGGCATTCTCGTTGAGAATGGTGATCTTGTCGCCGAACTCGGCGGTCAGCGCATCGATAAAGCCCTGGGTCGCGGCGTCAAGCGCAACGTGGGGAACGAGCTGGCAAACGCCAACCGTAAAGCTATCCTGCTTTTTGGAGCAGGAAGAAAATGCGGCAACAGCTCCAAAGAGCATAACGGCTACGAGCAGAATGGAAAGTACTTTTTTCATGATGATTGGTTCCTCTTTCTTGGGAAGTTTTTTTCTAACGCGCTTATTCTATCATGTCTCTTGACAAAAGTCAAACGAATGTTTATAATAGTTGTGATAAGTTTTTCTAATGTATAGAAAAAGACGCCTATTAAAATAAAAAGGGAAGAAACATGACACGCTATAAGATCTTTCTCCGCATTGCCGAGAACGGTAATTTTACCAAGACCGCCGAGGAGTTCGGCTACACGCAGTCGGCGGTCAGCCAAATGGTGCGCTCGCTGGAAGGCGAGCTTGGCGTCACGCTTTTTACGCGTACCAAGCACGGCATTTTTTTGACCTCGGACGGCAGGGCGATGGTGCCGCATCTGCGCAGACTTTGCGAGGACTACGACCGTCTGCTCTCCGAAAGCTCGGCGATCAACCGCCTCGAGGGCGCCACGATCCGCATCGGCACCTTTGCCAGCGTTTCGGCAAACTTTCTGCCGTCTGTCATCAAAGCGTTCAAGGCGATCTATCCGAACGTGCAGTTCAAGCTTCTGCAAGCCGACTACGAAACGATCCAGTCCTGGATCTTTGAGGGTACGGTGGATTTCGGATTCCTCACCACCGACGTGGCGGGCAGTCTCAAACGCATCTTTCTCATGGAGGATGAGATGGTCATGGTGCTTCCCAAAGGGCACCCGGCAACGCAAAAAAAGGTTCTGTTGTTGGAAGATTTTGCAGGAGAACCTTTCATCTTCCTCGATCAGGGCAAAAAGAGCGAGCCGCTCGAATACTTTACGCGCGCAGGGATCGAACCAAACCTGCAATACCGCGTCTATGACGACTATACGATCATGAACATGGTCGAACAAGGACTTGGCGTCTCGATCCTGCCGAAGCTCGTGCTTTATCGCCACCATCAAAACATCGAAGTCCGCAGTCTCACTCCCCCCATCTTCCGTGAAATGTGCGTCGCCTACCGGAGCGACGATAACATCTCGGTCGCCGGTAAAACTTTTATGGAATTTGTTGTGGAAAGCGCGAAGGGGAGACGATAAAAAAGAATGTGGGGAAAACTTTTTTCCAAAAAGTTTTCCCCACATTCTTTTATAAAACCGTAAAAATCCTTACACCAACTTGGTCGGGTCGACCACGTAGCTGTCGGTCAGGATTCTGACGAAATCGATCAGCATGAAGATAAAGCCGATGCCGCAGCAGCAGGTCATAATAATTTTGAAAATGCCTTTTTTATTCTCGCCCATAATAAAGTTGTGGATGCCGAGCGTACCCACGAGGAAGCAGATGATCGCCATGACCCATTTATTCTGTCCCGCGAGGTTGGGGCTACCGTCTCCGAAAAGGTCGCTGTTATGCAGCTTGGCGCCGCAGTTGATGCAGATCTCTTGACCCGGATCCCTGACGGCGGAACCGCAGTTTTGGCAGTACTTGCTGCCGTTGCCTTTTTTGAAGCCGCAGGAGAGGCAAACCTCCTGATTTTCATTCAGTTCTTGACCGCAATTTTTACAATACATGATAAAGTCCCCCTATGTGATGTATTTTTGTTCGAGTTTATGATATGATAAAAGAAAGCTTTTCAAAGGAAAAAGCGGGAAAATAACGGTTTACAATTCGCTTTTGACGGTCGAGAGCACCACGAGCGTCCTCGTGAGAGAAACGCCTTGGATCCCCTTAATATAGTTGAGGAGTTTTTCGAGACCCTCTCCTCCGCTGGTCGAAACTTTGAGGTGAAAATCGTAATCGCCCGTAATGTAATAACATTCGAGGATGTCGGGGTGGTTTTTGACCATTTCGGAGAACCGGTTGTTGTATCTCGGATGTTCGAGACTGACCGAGATCAGCGCTTTGAGGTCTTTGCCCATGCGATTTTCGTCAATGACCACGCGATAGCCTGTGATGATGCCGTCCGCTTCCATGCGGCGGATGCGTTCTGTGGTCGCGGTGATCGAAAGATTGATCTCGTTTGCAATCGTTGAGAGCTTTGCCCGCGCGTTCTCCTTGAGGCAG
>CADBFJ010000089.1 GCA_902793915.1 uncultured Ruminococcus sp. | reverse complement strand
CTTTTACAGTATAAAACAGCCCGCAGAGGAAGTCAACGCCCTGCGGGCTTTGTTTACAGATTGTTTACTTTTTATCGTCCGACTCCGCTTTCTTTTGTTCGTAGCGGATATATTCGACCTGCTCGGTCGAAGCCGAAACTTCGCACATAAAATCATAAACCTTTTTGCAAAGGTCGGCTTGCGCCTCCCTTGGTGAGAGCGAGCGGTCGGGGTAAAAGGGTTCGGAGAAGGTCACGGTCACGCCGGGGCGGCGGCAGAGCGCAAACAGCCCTTTGCGCTTGCGGTAGGTCGTTACCATGGCAACGACCGGCGCGTTGCAGATCACGGGGTAGCGGAAGGAAAGATCCGAAAAAGGGCGAATGCCGGTGTAAAAGGGCCAGATGTGCACCTCGGGATAGATCGCAATGCCGGAAGCCTCGCCACAGCGGGTTTTGATTGCTTCGAGAAAGTGCCTCATTCCGGCAACTCCCGCCGGGACGGGAAGGGCTCCCAGCATCATGACAAGATGCCGTATTCCCGGGATCGAGACCGCGTCGGGGCTTGCGGCAATGTAGCCTTTTTTGGGAAACACCGCAAGCGGTGGAATGTAGGCGTCAAGGATCTGCGTATGGTTGCCGTAGAGGAAAACCCCTTGCTTTTTGAGCCTTTTGAGAACGGTTCGGTTTTCAAATTTCAGCCCGAGCAACAGTTTTGCCATCAGCCACACCAGCGGGATTGCAACCACGTAATAAACCAAAAAGGTTGCAATTCTCCAGAGCAGCGAGCGGTGCAGATAACAGAAATTTGCGGGAATTTCTTGGGTGTTGATGTTGGTTCCCGCAAAATCGTCGTTCAGCGGATCGGAATAATAAATAACGTGCTCTTTTTTCATGTCGTGCCTGCTTTACTTTACATACTCGCTTTCAAAATCCGGATGACAGCCTCCCGATCGAGCGGCACATAGAGCTGCCGATTGGAAAGGTCTTTTTCGATGATGTGATCTGCCATGGCATCGATCGCTTCGGCTTTGACGCCGACTTCCGAGAGATGCTTCGGGATCCCGATCGAGAAAAAGAAATCGGCAAAGGCGTCGATCACCTTGTTTGCGAACTCCAGATCGGGAAGATCTTTTTCAAAGCCGAACAGTGCACTTCCGAGCGTGATGAAACGCTCAACCGTTTTTTCGGAGAGGATCTCTCTCATCCAGTGCGGGGTGATGATGGCAAGCCCTGCGCCGTGCGTGATGTCAAAGAAGGCGCTGAGCGCGTGCTCGATCGCGTGCATCGGCCAGCCCGAATCTTTCATGCCGTTAGCGAACATTCCGTTGCAAGCCCAACTGCAAACGTACATCAGCTCGCTGCGCGCGCTATAGTCATCGGGCGTTTTCAGCGCGATTTTGACGTTTTCCATCAGCGACTTGATCGCCGCGATCATTACGCCGTCATCAAAGATCGAGTGGGGCTCCGAGAAGAACTGCTCCAGCGTGTGGTTGATCGCGTCGGCGGTGCCGCAAGCCGTCTGCCACTTGGAAACGCTGAAGGTATAGGTGGGATCGAGAAAAGAGGCGACAGGGTAGAGGAGCGAGTTGCTATACCCGCGCTTGTCGCAGAGCGCCGTGTTGGAGATGACGCAGCCCGAGTCGTATTCGCTGCCGGTCGCGGCGAGCGTGAGAATATCGACGATCGGGAGCGCCTCGGTCGCCTTCACCTTGCGCGAGAGGATATCCCAGCCTTCGCCGTCGTATTTGGCGCAGACCGCGATCGCTTTGGAGCAATCGAGGACCGATCCGCCCCCGACCGCAAGGATCACGTCGATGTTATGCTCTTTGCAGAGCTTTGCGCCCGTGATGACAGAGGGGTCGTATTTGGGGTTTGGCTCAATGCCCGAAAGTTCCACAATGCAAAAGTCTTTTAGGAGCTCTTTTACTTTGTCATAAAGTCCGATCTTTTTGATCGAGCCGCCGCCGTAGGTCAAAAGAACCTTTTTGCCGAAGCGTCCGAGAACGTCGGGAAGGTCTTTGATCGCGTCTTTTCCGAAATAGAGCTTTGTGGGTGTTTGGTAGGTAAAATTTTCGATCATGGCAGGTTCCTCCTTGGGTGATTTGTTAGCCCCAGACAAAGTTTTCTTTGCCCGCGGCAAGTTCAAAATGGCATTTGACGATCCCGAGATCGATCGCAAGGCAGGGACCGATCAAGCCCGCTTTTGCGGTCACCTTGTTGCCATCCAGGGTAAATTTGAATTTTTGTTGGTTGATGGCGGTGGGAGCAAGGAGCGCCGCCTCCACGCCGGAACGGAACCATGCGGGAGAGGCATCGGTCAGGTTGCTGACCTCGGTCGGCGTTTTGCTTTTCCGTAGTGTGCCTTGCGTTTTGCCGTAGCCGAGCGAGAGGACAATCGCTTCTCGCTCGCCCGCGCC
Organism: uncultured Ruminococcus sp.; assembly: GCA_902793915.1. GTDB lineage: Bacteria > Bacillota > Clostridia > Oscillospirales > CAG-272 > UMGS1865. The sequence continues at coordinate 2,363 of CADBFJ010000089.1, read as the reverse complement.
GACTTTCGCCTTGCTTTTTCCGTGTGTGAGCGCCACCCAGCAGGTGTTCAGCCCCAACGCTTGCGCTTTGAGAACGAGCAATTCTCCATAGTAACCGCAGTCCTCATCAAGTCGATCGCTCTTTTTGCCGACCATGGAGATGTAGTTTGCGCAATTTTCAAAATGCCCGTAATGCGCCATGCGCGACCGGAAACAATCGGGTTCGTCGTAAAGGATCTGGATGTGAAGCCCGCTTGTTTGGTTGAGCTTTTCGGTATAGCTGTCCAGCTCTTTGCGAATTTCGTCGGGAATGGCTTTGTCGAGATACTGTCTGACGCTGTGCCGCTCTTTCATCAGGGCAAGGATATTTTTCATGGCGATTACTCCTTTTTGTAAGAGGTTTTTTCGTCGGTCACAATATGTTCGATCCCACTGTGCTCGGATTGTAGATAGTCCTTCATAAAGGAGGGATAGGCTCTGTATTCCTCCAGCTTTTCAATCGGGAGCCAGTGCATGGCTTCCTTTACGCCTTGCGTATAGCTGTTGCTGTGGAGCTCCTTTGTGCCACGCGGTTTCATAAGAAAATAGAAGGCGACTTCATGCTGATCAAGACCTTTTTGGGGACCGCTTTTCTCGCAAAAAAAGTTCTCGTGGATCACGGCAAGGCGGTCAATCTCGTAGGCAGCGCCGGTTTCCTCGTACACTTCACGCCGCACAGCGTCCTCTGCACTCTCTCCCATGTGAACGGCACCGCCGATGGAATAAAAATAGTCGTTCAGCTCGTTGCCGGCGAACAGGGCGCACCCCTCCTCCACGATGATCGCCGCCGCGCGATAGCGAAAACGCTTGTTTCCCTGTTGAAAGGAACAGTCGTATTTCATGGCTTCTCCTCGATCTTATCTTTCAAAGTAAAAATGGGTTTTATCCTGACGGACAAGGGCAAAGCCCGAGTGCTCGATCATGCGCCGGGAGGCGGTGTTTCGCTTGTCACAGCGCGCCGTTACGCAAAGGCGCAAAGAAGTTTCGGCAAACGCGGCGGCGGCAGAAAATGCGACCTTGCCATAGCCCTTCCCCTGATACGCGGGCAGAATGCGACAGCCAAGCTCGCAGGAGGCGTTGGAAGTCATATTCCAAAGGATCGCTTCGCCGATCAGCTCTCCGCCCTCGCAAAGGCGGATCGCAAAATTGATCGAGTCGCCAACCTCTGTATCAAATTTAACGTCGTTATAAAAGGTGTCGTCGTCGATCTCTCCCGTGATGCTTGCGTCCTCACGGTAGTCGTAGCCCCAGTAGCAGTTGTTTTGCAGGTCGGTGCAGAGCGCGCGATAAGCCGCTTGATTTCTTTCGACCACTGCCACGCCTCGCGCTCCCTGCGTCCGCCTCGTTGGCGGAGAAGGGGAGATTTGAGTGTTTACATATCGTTAAACGATCCTACTTACCCGTATTTTCATGCTTTTTTAGGTTCAAATTCTCCTGTCCCTAACTTTTTCTTGCAGAGCAAGACCTACATTGTTTTGAAGATGTAAAAACCGACCGGATCTCTTGCGAAATCCGACCGGTTTTTTATTGATATGTGGCAGTAGAATTACTGACCAATGCTTTCCTTATAGGTAACGCCTTTGGTGTAAACATTACCGTCGTAAATGTAGGCCTCATAAGAAGACTTAGTGCCGGGGAAAGAAATGCCGGCTTCTTCAATATATCCGCCGCGAATAAAGAGCATATCGTCTTCCGTAGCGGGCTTAACGGAAGTGACATTAACGCTATAAGAGGCAGTTGAAGAATTATAGCTGGCGCCGTTCATAGCACCGTTAATCCAAACATAGGGAGTGGTATAATTTGTTCCCATCGCTTCGTTATAATCAGCCGCAGACATATAGTACAAACTGGTTGCAATCACATCCTCATTTGCAAAACGGATAACTTTCATTTCAGGATTGGGAATTTTCATAAATAGGGTATCTCCATGGTTAAAAATTTGGTATTATTATTTTAGCACCCTACACAGAAAATGTCAATAAGAAACCTTAATTTTTTTTATTTTTTTTTGTGTGTGTTTATTCTGCGCAAAATTAGAATGAAACATAAAAAATCAATACGTCAAAATTGACAGTTTCAGCCACTTCTTCGTGTGTTTCGCGGTTTGAATCCCCCCGCTCTGTCCCTTTTTGCTGTTCTTATCGTCCGTAAAGAAACGCAAAAATGTACACATGCTTTTCCAATATTTTTGCCTAAAATGCGAAAAGAAACGCCTTTTGCCGTGGTAGACAAAAGACGCTCTTTTATGCCCCGGGTAGGCTTTTTATAGGCTCGAACCTATTTTTGACGATATTTAACCGTTTTTCCCCTATATATCTTGTATTTTTCACACTTTTCTGCTATAA
>CADBFJ010000088.1 GCA_902793915.1 uncultured Ruminococcus sp. | reverse complement strand
GGCGCTCGAAAAAGGACTTTATGAGCTGCTCTTTGCGCTTTACCGCAAGGCAAGCGAAAATAAAGAAACGATCCTGCCGGGATACACGCATCTGCAGCGCGCACAGCCGATCACCTTTGCACAGCACTTGCTTGCCTATACCCAAATGTTTCGCCGCGATCTTTCGCGCCTTGCGGATGCCAAAGCGCGCATGGATTTTTCTCCGCTCGGCTCGGCGGCGCTGGCAGGCACCACCTATCCGATCGACCGTGCGATGGTCGCTTTCCGCCTTGGTTTTGCGGGCGTTACGGCAAACAGTCTCGACGGCGTTTCGGACAGAGATTTTTGCGTGGAGTTTTTATCGGCGCTCTCCCTCATTATGGTGCATCTGTCGCGCCTTTCCGAGGAGCTTCTCCTATGGACTTCGCTGGAGTTTTCGTTCGTTGAGCTTGACGACTCTTACACGACGGGCTCTTCGATCATGCCGCAAAAAAAGAACTCGGACATGGCGGAACTGATACGAGGCAAGTCCGGCAGAGTGTTCGGCGACCTTGTGGGAACGCTGACAATGCTCAAAGGGCTTCCGCTCGCCTACAACAAGGATCTGCAAGAGGACAAGGAAGCGATCTTTGACGGCTTTGATACGGTGAAGAGCTGCCTTACCGTAATGGTCGGGATGATCGACACGATGAAAGTTCACAAAGACGCGATGCTCGAAGCCGCCAAAAAGGGCTTTCTCAACGCGACCGACCTTGCCGATTATCTGACGAAAAAGGGAATGCCCTTCCGCGAAAGCTATCAAACGGTCGGGCGGATCGTTGCCTATTGCATCGATCACAAAAAGACGCTCGAGAGCCTGCCGATCTCCGAATACAAAACCTTTTCGCCCTTGTTTGACGAGGATCTCTACGGCGAGATCGCACTCGAAACCTGCGTCAAAAAGCGCATCTCCGAGGGCGGCACCGGATACGCGTCGGTCGAAAAGCAACTGCAAGACTTGTTTGCGTTTTTGGAAAAAGAATAAGTGGGAATATACAGGGGAAACTTTTTTGCAAAAAAGTTCCCCCTGTACCCCTTCCAAAAACTCTGAAACGTATTTTGATGGCTGTTCACAGCGAGCTTGCGCTCTGAACGGCTTTTTTGCATATTCCCCCCGAAGGTCTCATAGAATGTACCAATTCAAAGTGCATTTTGTGCAGCGTAAGGAGGCATATCAATGGAACAGGAAAAACAGAAGATCCGGATCCCAATGATGCAAAGGTCGCTGATCACCGAGCTTTCCGAGGAGTTTTCGATCCCCGATTACAAGCCCGAGATCAAACGCATTTTGCGCGTCGAAGCGCAGGCAATGCCCGCCGACCGATACGTGGGGTCGTCCAGCGCCGAGTTTTCGGGCAAAATGGAATACACGGTCTTTTATCTCGGGGAGGACGACGAGCTTTACGGTTGCTCCTTTGAGGGGGATTACCGCGTTCTGCAACCGCTCGAGATCCCGGGCGATCTTTCGATGGATGAGGGCATCTTCTGCGACGCCGACATTTTCTCCGAAACGGTGAGCGGCAGGTTGCTCTCGCCGCGAAAATTTCAGGTCAAGACAAGACTTCACAGCGAGATCAGGCTTTACGCCACGAAAGTTTTGGCGGAAGAGATGGGCAACTGCGAGAGCGAGCGCCTCGGCGCCGCACTCGTTTCCTGCGAGCATCTTGCGGGGCAGGGAGAACCCTTCCACCTCTTTGACGAGGTCGTTTTTTCCTCAAATGATCCGATCCGCGTGATCGCCTGCTCGGGCAAAGTCCTGGCAAGCGAGGTTTTTCCCGCAGGCGGAAAACTGAACTGCCGGGGCGAGGTCGTCCTCAAGCTGACCATTGTGAAAGAGGAGAGCGGCGACGCGCCGGTCATTCTCTTGCGCAAACTGCCCTTTTCGAGTGAGATCGAGCTTGATGGGCTGGAGGGCGATTGTAAAGCCGCGTTTGACGGATGCGTGACCTCGTGCGAGGTCACGGTTGAAGAGGGGCGAATCCTTTGCGACGCACAGGTCGTTCTTTCGGCGCGCGCTCTGCAAAACAGAACGCTGACCTACACACGCGATGCGTTTGCGCTCGGCGAGGAGTCGTCGGTCACTTTGGAGAATTGCAACGCGCCTGTTGCCATTGCCTCGGGTATCGGGAACTTTACGCTCTCGACCTCGGTTCCGCTTGCCGAAGCAGGGATCTCTCCCGAGCAGACGGTCTTTGATCTCACCTTGCTTCCCGCCGTGCGCGAGTTTTCGACCGAGGACGGGCGCCTGATCGTTTCGGGCAAGTGTCGTTGCCACGCGGTGGCAAACGAGGGCGATGAGTGGACGTCCACCGAGTTTGAAATTCCCTTCCGCTATGACGGAGGCGCCTGCGAGCCGCTTGCGGCAAAAGACATTCTCGCCAGCGCCAAGGCGCTCTCGGCAAATGCCAAAAAAGAAGGCGACACTCTGCGGATCGACGGTGAGATCGCGCTCTCCTACACGCTCTCGGGCGAGGAGAGCTTTACCCGCGTCGCCTCTCTTACGCCGGGCGAGCCACTCGTCCTTCCTGCCTCGGCTTTGCGCGTCTGCTATCCGACTTCCGGCGATAGCCTCTGGAGTCTCGCCAAACGCTACCATAAGCCGCTTGCCGCCTTGGCAGAAGCCAACGGACTGCCCGCCGACGCCCCCACCGCTCCTCTCAATGCGCGTTTTTTGATGGTTTGAAAAAAAGAAGATGCGGGGAAAAACTTTTTGGAAAAAAGTTTTTCCCCGCACCCTTTTTCAAAAACCTTTAGCAGGTTTTTTATTTGCGCGCCGGAAAGTGTGCAAAAATGATGTGAGGAAGTTTTTTCGGAGAGGGTGGGGGGGAACCGCTTTTTTTCAAAAAAGGGTTCCCCCGCATATTCTTTTTCTTTACTCCGCATCCCCTGCGGCGAGTTTGACGCACTCGTAGCCGCCGTTATAGGCGCCCGATTTGTGAAGCTCGTCGATGCGGTCGCAGAGATGGCAGAAGAGTTCTTTATCCGCGAGGAAGCGGTCGATTGCCTCGTTGGCTTTCTCCTCGGTATCGCACTCGGGAGAGCCGTCACCGGCTTCCGCCGAGCAGACGGCACCGTAGACCTCATGCCCACCGATATGCCGCATAAAGAGTTTCGGGATCGGATAATAGGCGAGTTCCGAAGGCTTGGTGATGAGGATATCGCACTCGGGCATGAGCAAATTGGTCGAATAGACCGCCTCAAAAATGTCCTTGTTGTAGATGGCGACGAGCCCCGAATGGTCGCGCCCGCGGAGTGACGAAACGAGTTCTTTCAGCCCCTTGTAATCGTTGAAATAGGTTTTCAGTTCGGGCAGTTCCAGATCCTTTTGCAGGCGCTCGAAGGCGTCCCTATGATCCCCAAAATTGAGGAAGAGGGTTGCTTTTTCCTCTTTGATATAGGGGAGCAGATGCCGCACCATTGAAAGGAACTGTTTGTATCCCGCACCCGCGCCGCCGACCGTCATGAGGAAGCGCATGGGAGCGCCCGAAAGGGCGCGTTCGCGGCGTTTTTCGTTATCCTCTGCAAGATGGACGAGCAGTTCGTGGTCGACGTATCTGCCCACCATTTTCAGCTCTTTTTCGGGAATGCCGGAAAGCGGTTTCTTATCAAACCCGCGCAGAGTTTTGTAGCCGTAGTAGGCAAAAGGCGTTTGCACCGTGTGGATCGCGCCCTCGGAGAGGTGCAGTCCCATCGGCCAGTTGTCGGGGATCGCGTTGACCACGTGGGTAAGTCCTGCGTGGATCGCGCCCTGTGCGGGCCAGACGTGCGTTGCAATGTAGGGAACGTCTTTCGGGAGCGATGCAAAGATCGGGACGAGCAGTTCGGAGTTTTTTTGATCTTTTGCGTTGTAGGTGATCTTGCGGAAGCCCTCGGAGTTGAGCGGCTCCCAGATGAAGTGGTTAAAGAGCTTTGACTTTTGCGAGATGCGCGAAGCGAGCGAATAAAGATCGTTCTGCGCGCGGATCATTTTGGAGCCGGTGGCGTCAAAGCTTGCAAGATCGAGCCAGTAGGGCGTATATCCGAGCGCATGGGCGCAAGACGCCATGGCGATTGAGATGCGGTAGTGCCCGAATCCCATGCGGATGTTTCCAACCACAAGCAGCTTTTCAGCAAGCGGCTCGGTCGCATCTCCAAACACAAAATTCTTGACGCCAAGAAAATCGAGCGCGTCGATCGGAGCGGTTGCAAGACGATAGTCGGCGCCCGAGTCGTCGCCGAATTTTTTTAGATATCCGGCTTTTGCCTTTTCTGCGGAGCGTACTACTTTTTCTGGGATCTGGTTACCGAAGATCACGCGGCTTTTATCTTCCATGCCGAAGCACTCCTTTTTTCATATCGTAAATATAGATGAGGTGCGTGTGGTCGATTTCGTAGGAAATATAGATTTTGTTGCCCTTGCGATAGTAGTCGTTCACGGTCGCTTCTTTCGAGAGGGTGAGCAGCTTTTCAAGCATCGCCTGCTTTTCCGTATCGTAATCGCCCGGGTTGTCCGAGGTCATCAGTAGCGAGCCGAACAGAGCGTTGATCGTGGAAAGGGCATAGCGCTGGTCTTTTGAGAGCGAGAGCTTCTCGTCGCGCAAGAGGAAAACGTCGGGATCGTTGCCAAAAACCTTGCCGTTCATTGGGTAGCGGAAGATCGTGTTGCAGAGCGTGACCTTGGTCGAGATGCGCTCGGGAGAGGGTCGCACCGCAACCGAGAATGAGCTTGTCGCGCAGCTCTTCGCGGAGCAGGTCGTAGGCAAATTCGGCGGTTTCTGCGCGCGTCTTCCCATGGAGCGGCGCGAGATTGACCGCGTACAAAAAATCGAGCTTGAAGAAATCAAAACCCAGCTCCACGTAGCGGCGAAGCACCCAGCGGACATAATCAACCGCTTCGGGGCAGTTGAGGTCGAGAGGCGAGAAAGAACTCCAGTTGCCGCCCGCCACGATCGGTTTGCCGAGCGCGTCTTTTGCCAGGTAATCGGGGTGCTCGCGGTAGAGTTTTGAATTTTTCTCTGCGGCAAAGGGAGCAAGCCAGATGCCCGCGAGCATCCCTTTGCCATGGATTTTTTTGACCAGAGGCTCAAGACCGTTCGGAAACTTTTTGGGATCGGTCTCCATCCAGTCGCCCACAAAGGGCTCAAAACCGTCGTCGATCTGGAAGAGGTCAAAGCGCTGATCGAGTTTGTCGAGGACTTCGTTCATCAAATCCTCGTTGATGTTCTGGTAATGGTTGTACCACGAGGTGTAGCCGAAATGCTTTTCGATTTTTGCGGGAGCAACTGCCGAAAAGTATTCTTTCATTCCCGCTTTGCCGGTGGGACGGGAAAGATAGCGGAAGAGCGTGAAGGATTCGCCCGGGGCAAGGTGCCGCCCGGCGACGTCACTTCCGAGGTAGATCTTGTTTTCCTTTGGCTCGGGGCGGATCATAAGATACGCCGAGCGGTAGTTGCGGTTGCCGAAAAAGATCGGGTTTTTGCCTTCGATATAAAAGAGGTCAAAGCCGATAAGCGTGCCCTTCGGCTGCTTTTGGAAGTTTTGGGAACCGTAGGCGGAAAAAGCAAACTTCTTTTCGAGAAATTTCGGCACTTTCGAGAGGTCGTTCAGATGCTCTCCGCGTCGAAACTCTTTGGTTTCGGTCCAGGATTGGTAGCCGTTGGCAAAGATCAGATCTTTTTTGAAGAATTCGTGCGGCAAAACGCGCTCGGCGGAGCGGAGCGTCAGCTCTTTTTTTGCCGTTACGACCGCTTCGAAGATCCCGTCCACTTCTCTTGTGTAGAGCGAGAGATCGTCATTTTCTTTGTCCTCTTGCAGGTCGATGAAATAGAGGCAACTATTGATCGTATAGGTGAGCGTCATTTTTCTTCGTTCTTCTTGGCGGCGGCAAGCGCTTCTTCGTGTGCTTTTTCGATGGTTGCAAGCGTCTTCTTCTCGTTGTAGAAGATGACGACGACGGCGGCGAGCACGCAGAGCACGAGCGCCACGACAAGGCTGAGGCGATAGCCCGTGCCGTTGTTTCGGATGATCTCGGCACCGGTCTCGTCGAGGTCGGTATACTGACCGATGACGGCGAGCGAGGTGAAGATGATCATGGCGATCGATTGACCGAGCTTGAAGGCAAAGGTGCGCGCCGCATAGAACATTGCGTCGTGGTTTTCGCCGGTTTCTGCCGCGTCACACTCGGCAATGTCGGCAACGATCGCCTGCGGAATAACGCCGAGGATCGAGAGCGGAACGCCGACGAGCACGCAGATGATAAAGCCGTAGGCCATGTTGGGGATAAAGGTCACTTTGCCGGCAAAGGCAGAGACGAGGAAGGCAAGCCCAAAGAGGAAAAAGCCCACGACGAGCAGTTTCTTTTTGCCGAACTTGCGCGAGAGCATGTTCACCGGGACGTAGCAGACAAAGGTGACAAAGGTCATAAAGACGAAGAGGATCATGTAGGCGTCTTTGAGCGCCAAGAGGTTCTCCACGTAGTAGATAAAGCCGGTGTTGAAGATCGTAATGCCGATCCAGTAAATGACGTCCGAGAGCACAAAGATGCGGAACTGTTTGTTCTTGAAGGTCTTTGCGAGCGATTTGAAGGCGTTTTCATTGACCGGAGCCGAGTTGTCGTAGTCCTTTTCCTTGATGAGGAAAGCGGGCAGGAGCATACAGACGAGCGCGATGAGAGAGAGCAGACCAAGGGTCAGGCGCGCGCAGAGGTAGTATTCCATGCCGGTCGCGTTTGCCAGCGCTTCCCAGACCATCTTGCCCGAGAAGGCGATGCCGGTACCGACGATGTAGGTCAGCGAGATGTAGGTCGAAATGTCCATGCGGTCTTTCTGCTCGCGGCCCAACACCGGAATGAGGGCGTTGTAGGGCGTGCAGTAGGCGGTCATGGAAATATAGAAGATGATGAGCATGACGGCGAGCCAGACGACGTTCCAGGGCGATTCACCGTGCACGGGGCAACAGAAGACAAGAACGGTCACAACCGAGAAGGGGACCGCGGAATAGCGCAAAAAGGGAATGCGCTTGCCGAGTCTGTGACCGCATTTGTCCGAAAGGTTTGCAATCCAGGGGTCGGTCACGGCGTCCACGATACGGCCGCCTGCCGTGATGAGCCCGATGACGGTAAGACCGATGAAGGTGGCGCTCGTCACAAAGGTGATGATGCCGCCCCCGGTCTTGTCGGGCAGATAGAAGTTGACGAGCAGGTTGGAGATGATGCCTGCCAGAATGGACCAGCCAAGCTGTCCTACGGCAAAGATCCATTTGATTTTGGTGGAAACTCGTTTCATGCCTAAAACTCCTTTTTTTGAAGTGAAAAAGAGAAAGAGAGTACGTTCGGGTCTTCCTTGCGTTCCCCTTTCTACTTCTTATTCATTATAACAAAAGAAAAGCAAACTGTCAACCTCGTTTTTGTGAAAAAATGCCATTTCAGGTGATTGCATTTGAGAAAAAATTGTGATAAAATAAAAACAGCAAAGAAAAAGGAGTGCTTCTATGTACGATCTTGCAATCATCGGCGGCGGCGTTGTGGGCGGTCTTGTCCTGCGCGAGCTTTCGAGATATGACCTTAACATCTGCCTGCTTGAAAAAGAGGGCGACGTCTCCATGGGGCAGAGCAAAGCCAACAGCGGCATCGTCCACGCGGGTTTTGACGCAAAGCCCGGGACGCTCAAGGCAAAGTTCAACCTTGCCGGCAACCGCATGATGCCCGCAGTCGCAAAAGAGCTTGGCGTCAAGTATGAGAACAACGGCTCGCTTGTCGTCGCTTTTTCGGAGGAGGAGCTGCGGACGCTTTCCGACCTCAAAGCGCGCGGCGAGGAAAACGGCGTCGCGGGGCTTGAAATCATCGGGCGCGACCGACTCGTGGAACTCGAACCGAACATTTCGGGCAGCGCCCTCGGCGCGCTTCTCGCTCCCACAGGCGGCATCATCTGCCCTTATGAACTCACCATCGCCGCGATCGGTAACGCCATGGACAACGGCGCCGATCTTTTCCTCGATTTTGCCGTTTCCAAAATCGAGGGCGATTATCCCGCCTTCCGCATCTCGTCCGAGGACGGACAGGTCGTCGAAGCAAAAGCAATCGTCAACTGCGCGGGGCTTGGCTCCGAGAAGATTGCCAACCTTGTGGGCGACCACTCCTTCCAGGTCGGCGGCAGAAAGGGACAGTATCTGCTTCTCGACCACGACGAGAGCGTCGTCAACCATACTTTGTTCTTCACGCCCACCGAAAAGGGCAAGGGCATTCTCGTCAGCCAGACGGTCGACCACAACATTCTGCTCGGTCCCACCGCCGTGGAGGTGGACGAGGAGGCAAAAGGAACGACCCCCGAGGAGAACGCGCTGATTCTGGAAAAGGCCAAGCAGATGTGCGACAACCTGCCTCTGCGCACGGTCATCACCGCTTTCTCGGGCGTGCGCGCCTATTGTGACCGCCACGATTTCATTCTGGAAGAAAGCGCCGTCAAACAGGGCGTCTTCCATTGCGCCGGCGTCGAGTCACCCGGTCTTACCTCGGCTCCCGCGATCGCAAAATACGTCGCCGAGACCTTTGCGAGTAAGTATTTTACCCTGCGCGAAAAAGCCGATTTCAACCCGCTCCGCAAGCCCGATGATTTCTTCAAACACCTCTCGAACGAGGAGAAGAACGAGCTCATCAAAAAAGAACCTGCCTATGGGCGCATGATCTGCCGCTGTGAGAGCATCACCGAGGGCGAGAT
>CADBFJ010000087.1 GCA_902793915.1 uncultured Ruminococcus sp. | reverse complement strand
CTCGATAACGGCGGGCTTGTCAGCAGTCTGCTTGTGAAGATGGGACTGCCCAAGCTGACCTTCATCGGCACCGAAGGCGCCGTGATCCTCGGTATGATCTACGATTTTCTGCCCTATATGGTGCTCCCGATCTACACGAGCCTTGTCAAGCTCGATGCGCGCTATGCCGAAGCCGCGCAGGATCTCGGTTGCAACGCGCCAAAGACGCTTTTCCGCGTGATCCTTCCCTTGACCATGCCCGGCGTTGTTTCGGGGATTACGATGGTCTTTGTGCCGTCGATCAGCACCTTTTACATCTCGCAAAAACTGGGCGGCGGCTCGTTTGACCTCATCGGTGACACGATTGAGCGCCAGTTCCAGAACGCGGTGACCTATCATACCGGCGCGGCGGTTTCGCTCGTCATGATGATCCTCATTCTCGTATCCCTTGCCATTATGAACCGGTTTACCGACAGAGGGGAGGAGATCATCGTATGAAAGTTCTTTCCAAATGCTACATGGCGCTTGTTTTCCTCATCCTCTACGCGCCGATCCTCGTGGTCATTCTCTTTTCCTTTAACCGGTCGGGCAGCCTCAGCCAGTTCACCGGCTTTACGCTCCACTGGTACAAGGAGCTTTTCCGCGACGGCTTTGCGCTCGACGCGCTGAAAAACTCGCTTATTCTCGCCGTGTCCTCGTCTCTTGTTGCCACGGTGCTCGGCACGCTGGCGGCTTTCTGCATCTACCGCGCCAAGAACAAATACTATCGCAAGACGATGGAATCGATTACGAACATCCCGATGATGAACCCCGATATCGTCACCGGTGTTTCGATGATGCTTTTGTTTGTCGGCGTTGCCGGAATCCTGCATTTTTCCAATGCGCTGGGTTTTTGGACAATGCTCCTCGCGCACGTGACCTTTAACCTGCCTTACGTCATCCTCTCGGTTCTGCCCAAGTTCCGTCAGATGGACAAATCGCTCTCGGAAGCGGCGCTCGACCTTGGTTGCACGCCGACCGGCACTTTCTTCAAGGTCGAACTTCCCGCCGTTCTGCCCGGCATCATTTCGGGTCTTATGATGAGTTTTACGCTTTCGCTCGATGACTTTGTCATCAGCCACTTCGTCAGCTCTCCCGATTTCAAGACCCTGCCGCTCTATATCTATAACCAGACGGCGCACGAGGTCAAATTCAGTATGTACGCGCTCTGCACGCTCATGATCGTGGTCATCCTTGCACTGCTGATTTCGGTCAACCTGTTCGGTTCGTCGGATGAGCGTCGCCGCAAAAAGGCGGAGAGAGGGGTGGCAAGATGAAAAAACTCTCTCTTGTTCTCGCCCTTGTGCTGTGTCTGTTTGCCTTTGCTTCCTGCGCGGGCAGTGGGGAAGTCCCTGTGGAAAAGCAGAAAGCCGAGATCCTCTATGTTTACAACTGGGGCGAATATATTTCGGACGGCTCGGAAGATACGCTTGACACCAACGCCGAGTTTGAGGCCTATTGCAGGGAAGTGCTCGGGCGCAACGTGGTGGTCAACTATTCCACTTTCTCGAGCAACGAAGACCTTTATGCCAAAATCAGCAGCGGCGCCGTTGCTTACGACGTCATCATCCCCTCCGATTACACGATCGAACGCATGGTCGAGGAAGGGCTCGTCCAGCCGCTCGATCTGGAAAAGATCCCCAACTACCGCTACATTTCGGACGATTTCAAAGGCGAAAATGTCTATTACGAATGCGGCACCGAAGAAACCTATTCGATTCCGTATTTCTACGGCATGATCGGCGTGATCTACAACACCGAGATCGTTTCCGAGGAGGATGCCGCCGAAGAGAGCTGGGATCTTCTCTGGAACGAGAACTATGCCGGCGACATTCTGCAGTATAACAACAGCAGAGACGCCTTTGGTACGGCGCTCTATAAGCTCGGTTACAGCGTCAACGACGCGACCGACGAAGAGTGGAATGACGCGCTCGAACTCCTCAAAGAACAAAAAAGCCTCGTCCAGAGCTACGTCATGGACGAGATCTTCAACAAAATGAAGAGCGGTTCGGCGGCAATCTCGTCCTACTACGCGGGCGATTTCTTTACCATGTACGAGGATAACGACGCGCTCGCTTTCTACTATCCGGTGGAGGGAACCAACAGCTACGTGGACTGCATGTGCATCACGTCGAACGCACCGCATCCCGACTTGGCGTATGAGTACATCAACTTCCTCTGCCGTCCCGACATCGCGCTTGCCAACGCGGCATATACCTACTATGCTTCTCCGCTTGACCTCGATTATATCGAAGAGGAAGGCGAGTATCTCGACGCGCTCGAAGAGTATCGGGAAAGCATGGAAGAAGTCCACGAGGACGCCATGGATATTCTCTACGGCGAGACCGCGCAGTCGGTCAAGACCGAAGCCTACCTCAACCTCTCCCCGGAAGGGTTGGAACGCATCAATTCGCTCTGGGAGGAACTCAAGGTCGAAAGCAGCATCGGTACCGGCATCTACGTCCTTTGCGGGATCATCCTTGCTTGCCTTGCCGCACTTGCAATCTTTTTGTTCGTCAGAAAGCGCAAGTGGGAAAAACTGTACGATTAAGGATAAAAAAGAATGCGGGGAGAAACTTTTGCAAAAGTTTCTCCCCGCACCCCTTTTCAAAACCTCTATCAAAGAGTTTTTATACAGCTGACGGTTAGATAGCAGATGTTTTTGAGAAAGTTTTTTTCGGAAAGGGTGCGGGAAAACCTCTTTTTTTCAAAAAAGGGTTTTCCCGTAATCATTTTCTTTACTTCGCCGTCTCAAGGGCGACGATTACCATATCCGAGAGCGATTCGTGCCGCTCCGCCGAAGTCAGTTCCTTTTCGGGGTGGGCGAGTTGATTGCTGATTGAGGTGATGCAAAGCGCCTTTTTGCCAAGCCGTGCGGCGTTGCAATAAAGCGACGCGGCTTCCATTTCCACGGCGAGCACTCCCATCTTTGCCCATTCAAGCCCCGACTGCGCGTCGTCATAATAGAGGTCGGAGGAAAGGATGTTGCCAACGGCAAAAGAGATCTTTTTCTCTTTGCAGTAGGCGACCGCTTTTTGCAAAAGCTCAAAATCCGCCAAGGGGCAGAAGGTCCCGGGCAGGCGGTACTGTGCGGCGTAGTTGCCGTCGGTGCAGGCGCCTTGGGCGATCACAAGATCGCGCAGCTGCAGGCTGGAGTCGATGGCTCCGCTGGTGCCGACGCGGATAATGGTTTCCACGTCGAAGAATTTATAAAGCTCGTAGGAATAAATGCCCATGGAGGGTTGCCCCATGCCAGACGCCATGACCGAGACGCGTTTTCCATTATAGTAGCCGGTAAACCCGAGCGCGCCGCGAATGTCGTTAAACAGGACGGCGTCGGTGAGAAAGTTTTTGGCGATCCACTCTGCGCGTTTGGGGTCGCCCGGCATGAGTACCGTTTTTGCGACCTGTTCTTTTTCGGCTCCAATATGCGGTGTTGCCATGTTATTGTTTCTCCTGTTCTTTTGCTAACTTGACAAGGCGGCTCGTGCCAAGGCGCGAAGCCCCCGCTTCGACCATGGCTTTTGCGTCTTCAAAACTTGCAATGCCGCCGGCGGCTTTGACCTTGACGCCCTCACCCACGTTGGCACGCAGGAGGGAAACGTCCTCTACGGTCGCTCCACCTCTCGAAAAACCGGTCGAGGTTTTGATGAAGTCTGCCCCCGATTCGGTCACGATCCTGCATGCACGGATCTTTTCCTCGTCCGAGAGCAGGCAGGTTTCAATGATGACTTTGAGGATCTTCCCGGGGCAGGCGTCCCGCACCTGTTTGATCTCGTCGAGCACGTAGTCGTCGTTTTTTGCCTGCAATTCTCCCACGTTGATGACCATGTCGATCTCGTCGGCGCCATCTTCTACCGCCTGCCTCGTTTCAAACACTTTGGCTTCGGTGGTGTTGTAGCCGTTCGGGAAACCGATCACGGTGCAGATCTTCAGCGCGTCGCCTACGTAGGTCTTTGCAAGTCTGACAAAGCAGGGCGGAATGCAGACCGATGCGGTTGCATATTCGATGCCCTCATCGCAGAGCGCCTGGATCTTTTCCCAGGTCGCGGTCGGGGAGAGCAGGGTATGGTCGCAGATGCGCAGATAAGAGAAACAACTGTCAGGGGGTTCCATAAGATACTCCTTATTTTTTGATACTTCTATTATAGCGAATGGACTGCCTGCTTGTCAAGGGGTGTTGACTTTGGTTTCTCTTCTTGCTATAATAGCAATATCAAGGCGAAACAGGGGGATCTTCCCATGAAACCAACGAAAAAACAAGAAAAAATGCGTAACGTCGCCGATGTGCTTGCGCGCGTCTATCCCGACGCGACCTGCGCCCTTCACTGGGAGGGAGAGCCGTGGCGGCTCCTCATTATGGGTTGTCTTTCGGCGCAGTGTACCGACGCAAGGGTCAACCTGACCGCAAAAGACCTCTTCTCTGCCTATCCCACGCCGCGCGATCTCGCCGATGCCGACCTTGCCGAGCTTGAACGCATCTTGCGCCCCTGCGGACTTTTTCACACCAAAGCCAAAAACGCAAAAGAAGCCTGCCGGATGCTTGTGGAGGTCTACGACGGTCGCCTGCCCGACAATATGGAAGAACTCTTGACTCTGCCCGGCGTTGGCAGAAAGGTTGCCAACCTGCTCCTCGGTGACGTCTATCACACCGGCGGATTTGTGACCGATACGCATTGTATTCGCATCTGCGGCAGGATCGGATTCTATCCCGAGAGCGAGAAGAATCCCGCCAAGATCGAGCGCCTTCTCGATCCGCTCCTGCCAAAGAGCGAGCAAAGCGATTTTTGCCACCGCATCGTGCAGTTCGGCAGAGATGTTTGCACCGCCCTCGATCCGCTCCTGCCAAAGAGCGAGCAAAGCGATTTTTGCCACCGCATCGTGCAGTTCGGCAGAGATGTTTGCACCGCCCGCGCACCTCAATGCGATACTTGCCCGCTTGCAGAGTTTTGCGAGCATAAGAAAGGGTAAAGAGAAGAGAATGCGGGAACCCCCTTTTTGAAAAAAAGAGGTTTTCCCGCACCCTTTCCGAAAAAACTCAATCAAATTATTTTGCACACTTTCCGGCGTGCGCATAAAAGCCCCTTATAAAGGTTTTTGAAAGGGGGACGAGCGCGACCGCCGCCTGTGGCGGAAACAGGGAGCGGGAGGAGTGGCAGCGGTCGAAATTTTGGGAGAGGCGAAGCGCGACCTAAAAATTTCGGGTACCGCAACAGGGAGTGCGGAGAGAACTTTTTGCCTAAAAAGTTCTCTCCGCATTTCTCTTTTCAAAATCTCAACAAATTGATAAACAGTGCGCCCAGGGTCGAGCGGGCTTGGAACATCCACTGGCGGGCGTCGATCGTGTCGTAATAATCGCAGAAGGGGACGCGATCGGGCG
>CADBFJ010000086.1:4924-9732 GCA_902793915.1 uncultured Ruminococcus sp. | reverse complement strand
CGTCGGTTGAAAGACCTGCGATGTTGCCGAAGACCAGCGTATGGATCACCGACGCCATGAGGGGCTGGATGACGAACCAGAGAGGACCCAAAATCGTCTGCTTGTAGCGGGTTTTGATGTCTCTTGTCACAAACAACCAGATGAGGTCGCGGTATTTGAAGGTTTCTTTCAGATTCAAATCGAGTAGTTTCTTTTTCGGCTTGATGACCGCCGTCCATTGTTTTTGCATGAGGGTAAAATGCTCCTTTTAATATCGTTCAACGGTTTCCGTACATTTTCTCGTAGTAGTTTTTGTAGTCGCCCGAGATGATTTCTTCCCACCAGTCGCGGTTTTCAAGATACCATTTGATGGTCTTTTTGATGCCGTCCCGGATTCGATTGCTTCTTTCCAAGCAAAGCGAATATATTCAAATCTTCCAGCAACAACAATTTTCATAGGTTCATATTCCTCGCACATAAACGTATTAAAAGGGTTGCGCGCCATTCGATGAAACGGACATAAATTTGATATTTTCTGGAAATTTCAAAAGCGTGATATTGCTTTTTTTTCAGCCACTTAAAAAAGGATGTTGCATTTTGGACCAAGGGCAGAAGCAGCATTTTTTTTGCTTCAGAGGGATCGGAAAAACTCAAAACGGAATAAAATACATCGTCAACAATTCCTTGATAGAGCCTTGCTATGTCTTTTTCAGGTAAAGTGAGATGATATTTTTCAGAAAGCGTTAATTTTCGTTCGGCAGAGCCTAATAAATGTTGCCCGGGAACTCTTTTATACTTGGAAATAGTTTGCGAGCCGTCGAGGTTGTAGGTGTAAAGAAGTTTCGGAAAATAGAACGCAGTCTCGGCCGCATCGAGAAAATCGAGGATAAAGCGCCAGTCTTCCCCTTTTGCAACCTTTTCCTCAAAGCGGATGCCGCTTGTTTGCAGACGGTCGGAAAGAAAGAATTTGTGCCAGACACCGGCAAGGTCGGTTGCTTCTCTGGTCAGGAGCGGCTCGAGCAACAGCAAAACAAGATCGGCTTTGGAGAGCACTTGTTCGGGCGGAAGGACAAAACCGCTTTTTTGCATGTTGTCGCTATCCAAAAAGTGATACTGAAAATCAAAGACGAGAAGGTCCTCGCTGTGTGTTTCGGCAAGATCAAGCGCCGAGGCAAGCGTTTCGGTGACGACAAGGTCGTCGCCGTCGCAGAAGAACAGGTATTTCCCTTTTGCTTCTTCAATCCCCGCGTTGCGTGCCGAGGAGACGCCGCCGTTCTCTTTGTCGATCACTCTGACGCGACCGTCCTGCTCCGCAAACGAGCGACAGAGCGCAAGGCTATTGTCTTTGGACCCGTCGTTGACGAGGATCAGTTCGAGCCGCTTGTCCGGACAGGCTAAAACCGATTCGACCGTGGCGGACAGGGTCTTTTCCCGATTGTAGACCGGGACGATGACAGAGAGTAACAGTTCAGTTGGTTTCATTTCCGCCGGCACGTCGTTTTGCGCGCCACTCCTTGATAAAGTTGGGGCAGAGTTTGAGGATTGCCGCTTTTGTGCGGTTTTTTCGTGCCTCTTTCCTGACGCCTGTAAGATAGGCTTTCCCGCTCTGCGGGGGGATCGGGGCAAACTCAAACGCAGTGCCTGCCGCGTTTGTGCGGTTGTAGGTCTCGACATAAAGGTCGTCCGAGAGGATCGCATCGATCTGCTTCTCCTGCTCTTTTTTGTCAGAAACGACCGAGAGAATGCGCTCTACCGTCCAGATGCCTGACAGGAGAACTCTGCGGTCGATGGCGTACTGCATTTTGTCGTTGAGCAGTCCCTGCTTCTCCATCGAATCATGGACGAAGCGGTTGATGCGGTCGAGCCGTGCCATGCCCTCGGGACCCGCGTATGAGGTCACCGAGCGAGCATTGTATTTAATATAATGGTAATCCGCGTCGTCGATGAGGACGAGCGAGGAGATTTTTTCGATGTATTGGCAGTTGATCATGGTGTCCGAGCCTTGTTTGACGTCGGGTTCGATCCGAAGCGTCTTGAAAAACTCGGTTTTGTAGATCTTGCCGTAGAGGTAATTGAGGCGGCGGTCGGTTAGCAAGGTCGGGAGCCAGTCAGAAAATTCTTCTTTTTTGACGAAGGTTTCTCCGTAAGCCGGAAAAACGGCGTCTATATGGTCGCTTCCCTCACTTTGGTACGCGACGCGCGAGATCGCCCAGTCGGCATTGTATTTTTCGATGGCCGAGAGCAGGTGTTCCAGATATTCCGGTTCCACGTAGTCGTCGCCGTCGGCGTGCACCGTGTACTCTGTGTCGAGTTGTTCCATCGAGTAGTTCCGCGCAGGAGAGATTCCTTCGTGCGGTCGCTCGTGAATCACGATGCGGTCGTCCTTTGCGGCGTGTGCACGGCAGACGGCAAGGCTATTGTCGGTCGAGCCGTCGTCCACGATGAGGATGCGGTAGTCGGAGAAGGTCTGCTTTGCCATGCTTTCAAAGAAGCGCGTAAGATAGGGCGCGATGTTATAGACCGTGACGACGATTGTGATTTTGGGGTTCATAAAAAGCCTCCAAACAGAGTTTTATGAGAAGAGTGCCGCCACCTTTTTTGCCGTTTCGGCGTCGTCGAAAAAGGCGATACGCTCTTTTGCGAGCGAGCGGTAGGCTGCCAATTCTTCGGGGTGGCGCAAAAGGTCTTTCAGGTTTTCGTAAAGCGACTCGTCGGTGTTTTCGGCAATGCGGCCGTATTTGCCCGAGTCGAGGATTTCCACAGGCCCCGCACAGCGGGTCGAGAGCACCGGCACTCCGAGGATGAGTGCCTCTGCCACGGTTAGGTTATAGCCCTCAAAATAGGACGCGCAGACGAGCAGGTCGGCCTCTTTGATGTAGGGATAGGGGTTCTTCTGATTGCCCGCGAGCGTGACAAAATCGGCAAGATTTGCGTCTTCGATCGCTTGTCGGATTTTTTCTTCGTCCGGACCTCCGCCGACCAGAGTCAGAGAGAGGTCAAAGCCTTCATAGCGCAGACGTTTTACGACAGAAACGAGCCGGCACTGCCCTTTTGTATTGTCGAGAAGACGGGCGACAAGGACAAGGTGAAAAGCCGCTTTTCTCGTCGGCGTTGCGAGCTTTTTCTCTCCAAGCGAGCGGATGTGTTCGATTGGGAGCGGGTCGTAAATAACCGCGAGGTTTTTCGTGTCGCCGATCGTTTCGACAAAGCCTTTTTTTGCCTCCTCGGAAATACAAACAATCTTGTCAAACGAGGCATACGCTGTGCGGACGGCATCAAGAGATACAAAATTGTTTTTATATCCCCAGGCAAGACGAAAATCGCTATGCACCCAGGCGAGTTTGACCGACTTTTGGTTGGTCGAGCCGCTGATGATCTTGATGGGAAGTCCGCGGAAGAAGGCGATCTCCACGTCAAACTGCTCACTTCCGACGTAATACTCGTAAAGTGTTTTTGCGGAGGCTCTCGTTTCCCACATACCGTCGTCGTAGAGCTTGTGGCGGATGTAAGGGAGGCGGGAGCCTATGGGATGCGCCTTGTAGGGCTTGTGGCGGTAATGCACGCGCGCATCAAGGTCGCTTCGCAGATCATCCGCGGGGTCGAGCGCCATGACCGTGACGTCGTGACCGTTCTTTGCCAGCGCGTTTGCCAGCGTGACCTGCACGCGTTCCAGACCGCCTGTTGCGAGCGAGGGGAGAATGAACAATATTTTTTTCACTTTCGAACCCTCCCTTCTTGAATAATTGAACGATCAGTGCGACGGCTTCAAAATGTGATAGATGCGCAGAAGTAATTTGTTTTGCCGCAGGCGTTCACGCAATTTTTCTTTGCGATAGGACTTGAAAAATGCTTTTTCGTCGCGGTCGACGAGAATTTTGTATTCGGGCAAGGCGTCCTCGCGGATATCGGCACCGGTCAGACGCTGTTGCATCTCGTTACGGTTCAAAATGTCACGAACGTATTTGCGCTGTCCCTCTTTGTCAAGTCCCCAGACAGGGTTTTCAAACATGCCCATCGTTTCGTAGATGGCGAGGACAAACGAGGTGTCAAAGTGGCGTTTGATGTCGCCATGATACATATCCCAAGAGGACAGAATATCGATGAGTTTGCCGAAATAGGCGAGATTGATGTCGATATAGTTTTTTGGAAATTTGCGGTTGGTGGTATCTGACGTATTTTCGATATAGTTATAGTAAGCTTTGTCCACCGAGGCTGCCGAGGAAATGAAATTGTAAAAATCGATGTTGAACATCGCATCCTGACAGCGGCGGGTGTCCGAGAAGCGAACGCCGTTCTCTGTTGCCACCGAGCGGCGATAGAGCTTGTTCCATGGGACGTCAAAAATCGTAGAAGTCGGGAAAAAGGTCATGACGTTTTTGCGACAGTCCTCTTTTGTGGTGTAAGAAACTGCCGGACAGGTCACCGTGCGGGAATAGGAGAGTTCGTCGTTCTTTCCCTGCTTGTAGTAGTTGGCGCCGCTGAAAACCACGTCATAGTCGCCCGTGGCTGCCAGAGCGTAGAGTTCTTCATACATGGTCGCTTCAAACCAATCGTCCACGTCTGGAAAGGCGAGATAATCGCCGCGAGCGGCTTCGATTCCCGCGTTTCTCGCAGATCCCGCGCCGCCGTTCTCTTTGTCAATGACTTTCACGCGCGCATCTTTTTCCTCATAGGCGCGGCAGATGGAGAGACTGTTGTCTTTTGATCCGTCGTTGACGAGAATGATCTCGTAGTCGGTGAAGGTCTGGTCGTAGATCGACTTCATGCAGCGATCAAGGAACCTCTCGGCATTGTAAACCGGGACGACGATGCTGATCTTCGGATTATTC
>CADBFJ010000086.1:0-4885 GCA_902793915.1 uncultured Ruminococcus sp. | reverse complement strand
AGTGAACATGTCAAGCTGCGCATCGGCAAGCTCGCCGAGTGTGATGTGAAGGATCTTTTCTTCGGGCAGGCGGAAGATGCCGTCGGCATCGGGAGTGACCGAGCCGTTGAGTTGCGCCATAAAGGAATCGATCACGTCGTCCACGTAATAGAAGTGCATTTCGATCCGGCGGTTGCTGATGACAATGGGAAGATCGCGGTTGATGTTATAGCAAAAGGTTGCAACGACCGAGTGATGGTTCGGCATTGCCCATTTTCCATAGACGTTGTTGAGCCGATAGACGATGGCGCGCGAATTCATTTTTTTGCTATGCTCTTTGAGCAGATTTTCGGCAATGACCTTGCTACGACCGTAGTCGTTGTTGTCGGTTGCCTGGATCGAGGAGGTGAGCAGCACCGGGCAGGCGTTGCCAAACTCTTCCAGTTTGCCAAGAATCCATGCAAAGAAATCGTCGTTGATGCGATAGAAATCCTCGTTGTCCTTGGGTCTGTGTACCGCGGCAAAATGAAAGACGAAATCACACTCCTTGAGGTTCTTTTCGAGGAGCAAAAGGCTTGTCCCCTGATCAAAGTGCATGATGTTCACGTCGTCGCGCGTTACCAGCCTCTCAATGAGGTTTTTGCCTAAGAATCCGTTGGCGCCGGTGATGAGAATGTTTTTCATTTGTTGTCACCTTTCAACTTCTGGTAGAGTTTAATCAAAGGCGTTTTTCGCAGAAAGCGAATCACGGGGTTATGGTCATGCCGCTTTGCCCGCTTGTATTCTTCGGGGAACCAGGTCCCCTCGAACCAGTGGCAAATGCAGGTGTTTTCGGTGTAATAGGTATTGTTGTTGATGATTTTGACCGGATAGAAATAGGTAAAGGGATAGATTTTCCAGTTTTCCACCATTTGTTCCTTGCCGCCGACTTTGAGTCCGTGTTTGAGAAAGACTTCGGTGGTATAGATGCCGGTGACCGTAGTGTTGATGGTCCCGTCGTCGTTGTAGAACTTTCTTTCCTCGTAAGTTTTGAGGATCTCGCCGACGATCGCGTCACCCTTGCAGCAACCGCTGACGCCGGTCGTGACCATCTCGCTTCCCTCAAAAGCCAGAAAAGCGTTGTTTTGTACGAGGTGAGAAATATCTTTCAGTACTTGGGCGTCGGTGTCAAAATAGATGCCGCCGCAGTCGTAAAGCACCTTCAGACGTACATAGTCCGAAACGAACGCCCACTTTTTGGCTTCATACGCCTGCCTGACATAGAGAGGCGCGGAAGAAATGTCAAAATTGCTTTCGTCCCACCGACGGATCTCAAAATCCGGACAGAACTTTTTCCAGGAGCGCATACAGCGCTTTTGCAGTTTGGAGTGCTTGCCGCCGCCGAACCAAACGTAGTGAATGACCTTTGGAATGGTTTCCATAATGACCTCCGGTTTTCAGGAAAGTAGTTTTGACGATCGGCGGAAAAGGTTCTGCCCGCGCGGTTCGTCGCAGAGGAAGGGGGTGCCTCACTGGGGGTATTTACAGGGGTGCTTGCGGTTGGTTGCTATTTGTTTTCGATTAAGAGAGCAGTGCTTTGAGATCTGCGGCAAAGGTTTTATCCGCGCGATCCATCATTTCGTGAATGGTGTTTTCTTCTTTGAGTTCCACCGAGAGGATTGCTTTTGCGATCGCTTTTGGGTCGTCCTCGGAATAGAAGGTGATATTCTCTGCCAAACGGGATTTTGTCAGTTGCTCAATGCCAAGCGCGACCGGGTAGAGGCCGCAGGAGAGATAAAGAACAAGCTTGGATGGGAAAGAGGTCGCCGTAAGGTTCTGATCCATCGTTTGCAAGCAAAGACCGATATCGCACTTGCTAATGAAGTCGATATAATCCTGCCCTTTTTTCAGTCCTTCAAACTTGATTTCGCAGGCGGTTTTCGGAGCGATTTTTTCAATTTCTTTCTTTAGGGTTGGCACATCGCCAAAGCCGAGAATGTGTACGACGTAATTCTCGGGCAAAAATTCGGCAGCATGAACGGCGCGAATCGCGCCGCCCTTAACAGCGTCGATGATGCCGCCGTAAACGCAGTGAATTTTGCCGTCATTCCACTTTGGGAGATTCGCGCGGACGTATTTGTAATAGCCTTCGCAGATGGCGTAAGGGAGATGCCGGCGATTTACCGTCTCGGCAAGTGTCTCGGTGCAGAAGAGGTATTTGTCCGGACACTGCAAAAAGGCAAGTTCTTCCTCCACCAGCTTTTGAGAAACGGTTTCATGGGCGTATTCAAACAACTCTTCGACCTCGTAAACGAAAGTCAAGTGGCGTTTGTCGGCAAGGGCGCGCAAGAGGTCGTTGCGCATACCGTTCGTATGGATGTGGTAGACCAAAAGGATATCTCCGGCTTTGATGTGTCGCATGGCATAGAGGTGGCAAAACCAGCGAAAAGCAAAGCTCTCGCGGAATCTTCCCGGAACGTTCGGCGTTAGGAAAAAGGTAACCTTTTCCGAGAGCTTTTTCTTTTTTGGACGGTAAAAGCGATTGTTTGCCGACTCCGAAAAAGACACATAGTTGACTTTATAGCCGAGATCAACGAGTGTTTGGATAATATAATCCTGCTTTTGCCCCGACGGGGGGTTACGACGCTTTTCTTTCTCAAACGCTGGAATGTTTCGAAGCGAAAGATAGTGCACGGTCGGCAAGGCTTTTTTCATTTTTTATCCCTCTTCAAAATCAGTTTGCAGGCGGCGCGGGCGCCGAAAATCTTTTTATAAAGGCTGAAGAGACGCAGTTTTTTGGAGCGGCAGAGGCCTGCGTAGTCAAACATTTTTCCATGCTCAAGCGCGGCAACCCAAACTTTCTCGATATATTCGGGATCCTTGATGACGTTCAGCGCAAGCACGCCCGATTGATAGATGCGGAAATAGTATTCAAAATAAGACCGAAGGAAGGTCGTTCCCCGTTCACCGGGGCAACGCGCGTCCATATCCTCGCAACAATGGAGTGCGAGGAACATTTTGTCGACCGCCTTTTTGCAAAGGCTCCTATCGCTGACCGCGCCGCCGAAACTGCCGTCCCAAGCGAGTGCGTTGTAAACGATGTCGTTGGTGAAGTAAGAAATTTTGGAAAGCGAGATGGCGCGCGGGAGCCATTCGTCGTCGTCGTGGTAGATGCCAGGGTAGAAGCGCAGGTCGTTTTCCTTGACGAACGCCGTGCGGAAGACCTTGTTGACCGGCGAAGAGAGGGCGAGAACGTCCTCGTTCTCAAAGAGCTTTAAGAAGAGCGCTTTGCCGCCTTCTTCAAAATAGCCGCTCACGCAGTATTCTTTTTGAACGTCGGTCACTTCCCAACCCTTTTCCTGCATATCCTGCAGGCGGGCAAAGTAAATATCCACTTCGCGTTCGGCGAGTGTTTTACAAATGTTTGCAAGCGTTTCTTTGCTGACGAGCAGGTCGCTGCCTTCAAAAATGAGAAAATACTTGCCGTGACATTCTTCAATGCCGGTGTTGCGAGCGGCGGCAAGACCTGCGTTTTGTTTGTGGACGACGCGGATGCGTTCGTCACGTGCGGCATAGTCATCGCAGATTTTTCCGGCGTTATCCGGAGAGCCGTCGTCGACAAGGATCATCTCCCAGTCGGTAAAGGTCTGTTCGAGTGCCGACTCGATGGTTTTTCCGATGAGGCGTTCGATGTTATAGACCGGTGTGATGAGCGAAATGAAGGGTTCTTTCATCGTCTCAATACCTTTCGCAGTAGTTTGTTGAGTCCGGTTTTGTGCGCCAGTCGCACGAAGAAGTTGCGCTCATGCTTGAGTTCTTTCGAGGACCAAACGTGGATGCAGTAGGTGTTTTTGCTTTTGCAATCCCGCACGGTATCAGGGAGCATACTGATCGGGCAGAAATAGGTCATGGGGTAGACTCGGACGCCACAGATCGTTTGCTCCTTGCCGTTTCTCTCAAAGCCGTGCGCTTCGAGAAGCCTTGTCATGCGTTCGTTGATGGTGAGCAGGTGGTAGGAGCCATCCTCCTTCACAAAATGCTCGCCCTCGTAGGAATCAAGGCACTCTTTGAGGAAGGGGTGACCTTTTTCAAACGCCAGCGCGTGCGCGGCAAGCTCGGCGTTGTCTCCGCCAAACCCGGTAAAGGCGGTATCGTCGATGTCGAGAAGCGGCGTAAAGTCTCGCTTGACAAGGCAATCGGTGTCAAGATACAGCCCGCCCTCGTTATAGAGCGCCTGCAAGCGCGCATAATCCGAGACGTACATGAATTTTTTTGCCTCGTATGCTTCTTCGACGTATTTGTTGCAGTGAACGTCAAAGTTCGATTCATCCCAGCGGCGAAGCTCAAAGGAAGGGAGCTTTTTTTGCCAGGAGGCAAAACATTTTGCCTCGCGTTTTGGGAATTCTTTTCCCCCGAACCAGACGTAGTGCAAAACTTTTGGAATTGCCATAATCAATCCTTACTGCAAGGTCCCTCCGTAAAGAGCGTGTCCTTGCCGGCTTGTAAATTTTCGATCAAGGTCAGAAGGCGTTTGGCTGCCACGTCGGCGCACCAGGTTTCGGTCATGGTCTGATATGCCGCTTTTCCTATGGAGGTGCGCTCCTTCGGGTGATCGAGCAGGTATTTAACCTTCTCATAAAGATCATCGAGGTCGCCGTCGCGGTAGATATAACCGTTTTCGCCACTCTTCAGCAAATACGGCACCGAGCCGATCGCTCCGCTTGCGACGACAGCGCAGGCGCTGTTCATCGATTCGTTGAGCACAGCGCCCCAACCCTCGCCTCTGTCCGAGGTGAAGAGATAAATCTCGGATGTTTCCATGTGTTGACGGACTTCTTCGGGCGGCATAGCGCCGAGCAGATGCACGCGACTTGAAAGATCGTTTTGCGCGATAAAGGCGTTTAGTTCACGTTCCATTGCGCCGGTT
>CADBFJ010000085.1 GCA_902793915.1 uncultured Ruminococcus sp. | reverse complement strand
AAAACTTTCGATTTCATGTTTGGATCCTCCTTTGAAAATCAGATAAATGTTGCGTCAGAGTTCGCCCGCGTTGTCGATCGGCTTTCCGAGCGAGATCTCGAGATTGCCGTTGCGGACTCGGAGCGCGTCGAGAAACTCTTTCTCGTTCGTTCCTTTTTTGAGCGTGACTTCATAGGTTAATTTGAAGATGCTCCCCATATTTGCCGTACGCACCTGAATCGGCTTGTGCGAGGCGGTGTAGGTATCGAACAAATCGCTGAACACACCCTCGTAATCGAGGTTTTCGGGGATCGAGATTTTTAATAGCCTTGACGCGTCGTTTGCCTCGCTCTTTTCCGAAACAAAGTGCAAAATGGCAAGCACGAGGCACATCACAAGCGTAAAGAGGATCGCGTAGGCGAGATACCCAACGCCAACGATCAACCCCGAGCACATTGCCATGAAGATCACGGCGATCTCTTTTGCCGAGCCTTGTGCCGAGCGGAAGCGGACGAGCGAGAACGCACCCGCGATGGCAACGCCGACCCCAATGCTGCCGTTGACCATCATGATCACCACCGCCACAATGGCGGGCAGGAGCAACAGCGCGGCACGGAAGCTCTTGCTTCCTTTATTTTTGTAGGAATATGTGAAGAAATACATCGCGCCGACGGCAAAACCCACCAGCATGCAGAGCAAGAATTTGCCGACCGAGAGGGTCGCGGCTTCTTCATTGAACAGATTAAGAAACAAGTCCTTCATTGTCGTAACCTCCTGTTTGTTGTGTCAGATCGGTGTAGGCTTTTCCGTATTTGGAGAACGAGGTCTTTTTGATCCCGAGCTCCGAGAGAGAGCGGCAGAGCCACAGGGGCATAGCGCCCGCGCATTTCACTTCCATCAGCACCGTTCCGATCGGGAGCGCCCGCTCTCCGTAGATCCCGCGCGAAAGATCCAGATCGTAATCGCGGTAGAGGATGTCGCGGTCAAAGGTGATGCGGAGCGAGGGATCGGAAGCACCCACGTAGGAATGCCGCTCGTAGAAGATCGCCATCGCCGGTTGCAACTCCCTGTAAAAGCCAATCACGTATTCGATCTCGCGCGTGATCTGCGAAAAGGGCTCGGGACGTCTGACGAAGTCTTCTGCCGATGAAAGGAGAAAGGTCTCTCTTCTCTTGTAAACGAGGTCTTCATACTTCTTTTTGAGTTCGAGGAAGACCTTGGAATCCTTTCCCGGCACGCCGTAGCTGCGAAGCCGGAGCTTTTCCTTGTAGACCGGATGATCGAGCGATGCGCGAATGAGTTTCCAATCGGGCGTATCGTAATAGAGATTGCAGATGGTCGATTCAAAATAGCGGTCGGGCAAAAGCAGTTCGGACGCGCCGCGCAGGAGCTCTTTGCACTGCGTCTCGCTCAAAAGAAATTTGAGCTCGTAGCGTTCAAAGATTTTTTGATCGTTCATTCTGTTCGCCTCCTTTGGGGTGCTTTTTTTCTTTCCTGCCTTTATCATACCCCGCTTTTGTGAAGATTTTTTCACATTCGTGTGAAAAGAGAGAAAAGGAGTTTGCAAACTGCGTGAAAAAAGAAAGCGCGACCGTTCACAAAAACGGTCGCGCTTTTTGTTTTTTGAGAGTCAATGCCGTCTGCGATAGCCGACGAATATGGCGGCGGCCGCAAGGAGCAGAGCGCCCACAACGATAAAGAGCGCGCAGGCAAGGAAAAAGGATTCGGGCAGGATTTTGATCACCTCGTCGGTCGCGGGGTCAAAGAGCCAGTTGTCCTTGCCCGGAAAAGCAATCTTGTGAAAGAGCGCAAAAAGGCGGTCAAAGTCAATCAGCGCAAAAATGCCGACAAAGGCAAGCGACAGAACGGTCAAGCATCCCCCGAGCGTCAGGGGCGATTGCCCCCAAAGCGACACCGGCCGCAAAATCCCGCGGCGGCGCAAAAAAGCGTAGAGGAAGATGAGAAAGAGCGAGAGCCCAAAGAGCAGAGGTTGCAGGCGAAAGAGCGGAACACAATCGGCAAAATGCGCCTCCCCTTCGGGAGAGAAGGCGAGCCTGCCCACGCGGAAGGGGCCGCCGAACCAGATGTAATCCATCACGTCGTCGTAGGCTTCTTTGACCACAGCGGTCGGGTATCCGCTGCTGCCCGGAATGTCCAGAGCGTTCATGAAGAAATAATAAAAGGGACGGAAGGCGCAGGGGACAAGCGCCGCGGCCGAAATACAAAGCAGCGGGATCATAAGGATTGCCAGGATCGCAAACAAAATGTCAATCGCTCTCGGTTTTATCATGACAGAACCTCCCCGAAGAAATGGCGATCAGGGCTTGCGAGGGCGCGTAGAAAATCCAGATCCAGATCGAAACGCCGGTGACGCCGATGTTGGAAAGTCCGACGCAGAGGTCACAAAGGAAAAAGAGGAAAAAGCCGACCGCAAGGATAAGGCTTCTCGTCCGCTCTTCCCCGTGATTGTAAAAAGCACCGACCAGATGCTCCACAAGGTTTCCGAGAAGCTCGGGCGCGTAGAATGCCACCGCAATATAGAGCGGATCGAACAATTTTGCAAAGCCCAAAACAATCAAAACGATCGCCGTCGCACCGAAGCGCAAGGAAAAGCTGACCAGCGCTCGTTTTTTGCTTCGCTCGATCTCAAGCGCGTGAAGGATCTGCGCGAAGAAAAAGGTACAAACGCCGACCGTATAGTTTTCGTCGAGCACCAAAAGAAAAACGTCGCTGACCAGCGTCATCCCCATCGCAAAAAGCAAAAATAGACGACGGCGGAACAATTTGTCTCCTTTTTTCGTTTGGTAGAGTTCAAACGCCACGTAGAAAAGCGCAAGGACGATCACAGAAAACTTCCAGACCGTGGAGGAAAAGACCAAGCTTCTGCCGGTCAGGTCACAGGCGACAAAGAGCGCAAAAAAGAGGCTTTCCAGATAGAGAAACGCCCGCCGGAGCGTCCACCTCGGCGCTTGGTATTCGTTTGCGTTCGGCATATCATGCTCCCTCCCCTCGCGCTGTTTTGATAGCTCTATTGTATCATAAAATGGGAAGGTTTGCAAGAGAAAAGCCCCGCGGCAAAAATGCCGCGGGGAAGAATTATTTTGCAGGAGTTCCGATAAAGGAAACGATTTCGTTGCTACTAAACCGCGCTTTGTTTTCCTTAAAAACCGGAATGAGCGTATCGTAATCACTCCGAATCTTGGAAAGAATCTGATTGGAAAGAGATACCGAAGCCGAGATTTTATTTTCCGATTTGATATCCGAAGGAAAATCACTGTAATTGGTATAATCGTCGTGATCGTCCTGAATAAACATCATGGGAATCTTGGTCTCGTAGCAAGTAAAATCGGAGCCGTCCTTCCCATAAAAATACTGTGTGCGAAGTTCAATGTCGTATTTCCGACTTGTTTTTACCACCAGCTTTTTATTATAGGTTGGCGTAAAGAGCGCGCTGCTGCCGTTTACATATACGTTATTTGCGTTCAGATCGTTTTTGTTGTCGTCAGTGTGTTCCGTTACGCGAACGCTGGAAATGCCTTTTATGTCGGAAAGATTGAACCACAAGGTGTGATAGGTTCCGGTAATTCCGAAAACCGTCTTGGTCTCCTGCACCTTATAACCAAGTAGTTTGCCTTCCGAGGTCTTATACAGCTCGTTGATATAGCCGTCCATGCCAATAATTCCATTGGCTTTGTTGCCTACGACAGACGTATACGTGCCATCAATATAGAAATCGGCACAGCTCTTGACGGCATCTTTACCTTTCACGGTAATATATTCGTAGATATGCCCTTCCGAGCCGGAACCTTTCTTTTTCAAATTGCAATATGCGGTTCTGTTGGCGCTGCTTGCACCGTATTGAATGGCAAAGGTATATTCCGTATCTGTAACAACATACCGCATTGCATTGGTATCGGAAATATGGATTCGAACTGCCCGCTCGCCCGTCTTGATATTGTAGATCATATCAATTTGCGGTTGCACCGTTCCGAGTCCCGAAACATTTTTCCCCTGCTTCAGTTTGATCGTATAGGACAGCACATCGGAAGCATAGGAGACGTTTGCGGTGTAGGAAGATTCGGTAGCCTCGGCTTGTGTTTCGGTCGGGTCCTCGTCAAAGCGATTGTTCAGTTTGATTGCCGAGGCTGTAATAGCACTGTCGGCAATTTTCAGAGCAGCATAAAAAAGCTCGCTCTGCGCAATGTTATCCATAACCATTTGCCATTGCTGACCAAATCCGCCATAGCGTATTGACGAAACTGCCGTGTCCTTGGAAAAATCATATTGTACCGCACCGGCAGAAACATAGTTTGCCGAGTTGGTGGATCGCATGGTTGTGGGAATAAACGAATAGGGATCCTGATTGCGCACCTGAAGAAGAGACGAAAGATAGCCCTTCATGTCGACTTTTGGCTTCGTGCTTTCTGCGCTTCCGGAGGTAGAAGGCGCAGGGTCGGTCGCAGGATTGCTTGTCGGCTGATTGCCGGATGGTGCCGGATCGGTCGCAGGATTGCTTGTCGGCTGATTGCCGGATGGTGCCGGATCGCCGGCAGATGCACTGCCGGATTGACCGCCGCTTGCCGCCGGGGTGGAATTGGCAGCCGGAACGTTGGCTTGCGGTTCTTGCGATGCTTCCTGTGATGTGCAGGAAGTCAGTGTTGCAAAGACAAGCACAAGACAGAGCGCAAGCAGGAAAAAGCGTTTGGTTTTCATTGTTTTACCCTTTCTTTTTTTATTCTTACAGTCTCAATTTACCATATCTGCTGTGCAAAATCAATCAATTTTTAGTTGAAAAGTTCTCCAAAAAGGAGAATTCAAAAGCAAAAAAGCATTTTTAGTCTTTTCTGTTTTCATTTTAGCGTAATCGATGACATTTGTCAACAAGAATTCAAACTACGGTTTGCCGCCTCGCATATCACGTTTGAATTCATCCCATACTACCCCAATTGTCGCTTATGGTGGTGTTGCGCCTTATGGGCAAGCGGCAGATCGGGGAGATGGAAGTCACCGACCTTGTGACGACTCTGCTCCTCTCGGAGATCGCTGCGCTCCCCGTGACCAACCTCGACATCCCAATCTCCTACGCGATCATCCCGATGCTTTTGCTCCTCGCCTTGGAAGTGGGTAGCTCGATGCTCCTCTCAATCTTTCCAAAAAGCAAAAAGTTCCTCTCGGCACGCCCGGCGGTCTTGATGAAAGACGGTATCCTCGACCAAAAAATGATGCGTGACACACGCATGACCCCCGAAGAACTCATGGCGGAAGTGCGGCAAAACGGTCTTTGCGACCTCTCACAAGTCAAGGATGCAATTCTCGAAAAAAACGGCAAGGTCACGCTCTTTCCTTTCGCAAAATACGCCCCGCCTAACGCGGGCGACCTCTCGCTACAACTGCCCGAGGAGCCGCTCTCGCACGTGGTCTTTTTTCGCGGAAGCGTTTGCAGTGAGGGGCTCGCTCTCATTGGAAAGGACGAGGACTGGCTTTTGCGCGAGCTAAAG
>CADBFJ010000084.1 GCA_902793915.1 uncultured Ruminococcus sp. | reverse complement strand
CACCACTCGGCATAAAGCCTGTCCTCAAACGACGAGGGATCGTAGGTTTTTGAAAGTTCTTTGTATTGTTCCATAAGGCTCTCCTTTGGTTTATTACAAATCAAAAACGTTGTTCATCCAAGGAACAACGCAGCATCGCGCCGCTCATTGAATGAACAAAAAAACGCTTTGCGTCCATGTTTCAGGACGCAAAGCGCGCGGTACCACCTGATTTCGATCACTTACGCGATCGCACTCAAACTTCTGTCACGGGAAGACCCGTCGCGGACTACGCAGGAGTGTTTTCCCAACTCCCTTCCCCCGCGCCGCTCGGAAGCTACTTCGCTTTTTCGCACTTGGGAACTTGCACCAACCGTTCCCTCTCTGAAAAGCCGAGAAAAGCTACTCCTCTTCGTCATGGCGTTTGATTGAGTATAACATAATTATAAGGAAAAGTCAAGAGCCGCACCAAAATTTATGACGGCTGCTCGTTGCGATCGACGACCACAGGTGCTTCTCTGCCGTCGGGGAAAATCTGCTCGATCTTGCCCAAAGACAGCCCCTCGACAACAGCGCCTTTGCGGATCTTGATAAGCGGTGCGTCAACCTCGTTGCGCACTTCCTTGCGGAAGACGTTTTCAATACGGACGTTTCTTGTGACCGTGCCCGGGAAGAACTCAATGAGCGGGCAGGAGAGCGCCACTTTGTCCTCGTTTTCAAAATGGAAGAGGCCGTCGTTCATGTCAAAGCTTGCCGGCTTTGTCATGGTGATCTCCGAGAGCGTGATGTTCTCCATGAGCGAGGGCGCGCCGGGATGCTGGTCGTGGTGGGTAAAGGACACGGCATTGTAGCGGCAGGAGCCGTGGACGTTTTTCACCGTGATGTTGCGCACCGGGTTGCCGCTCGAAAGCAGGCGCACGCCGGTGTAAGTGTTTTCTCCATACACGCCGTCGATAAGAATATCCTCGATCGGACCCCGCGTGATCTCGGTCAGCGTCGTGGCGTCGGCGGTCAGGGCGACCTGGTCGTCGTTCGCCATGCCGCGGATGTTGCGGATCACGCCGCGGTGCGCGGGTCCCGTGATGTGAATGCCGTCCATGTTCCGCTTTTTGCAGTTGTAATCAAGGTAGACGTTTTCGACCGTAAAATCTTCGGCATCGGCGATCTGCACGCCGAAGGAAAGCGGATCTTTAATCGTAAGGTTGCCAAAATAAAGGTTTCTGCAATGCACCAGGCGAATGAGAAGCCCGAGATAGTCGTTTCTAAAATAGCGCTCTTTGTTGAAGCTTCCGCCCTCGGCGTAACTTTCGCCCGGGGCTAAAAATTTGCGCTCGCAGCCGAGGTTGGTGCCGTCCCAGACGCCGCCTTCGATTTTGATATTGAAATTCTCGTGCTCGCCGCGCAGTCCGTCGTTTTCGAGCAGTGAAAAGACGCCTTCATCGGGCAGGCGCAAAATCGTTTTGGGAGAGAGCGTCAGGTGCGTGTTATCGTGAATGACGAGCGGTCGTTCAATGAGATAGGTTCCCGCGGGGAAAGAGACCTCTCCGCCACGATCCAAGAGCTTTTGCAGTTGTTCTGTTTGCGTCATCGTGCTGTCCCCTTTCGGTCAAAAGAGTCCCAAGAGTAGAATTGCCGCCGTGCCAAAGGCAAAGCAGAGTGCCGAGCGGCGCCTAAACGGCTCGCGGAAAATGAGGATTGAAACGATCAAAGTGAGCAGAACCGCGCCGCCGCTCGAAATCGGGTAATAGATCATCGTCGGCAGTTTCCCTGCCAGCGTCAGGTTGATGCGGTTGTAGAAAATGATGACAAGCCCTGTCAAAAACGCGAACAGAAGCCCTGATTTATAGGAGACCGGAGCGCGCTCGCGCTTTTTCGCAAAGGGGAATGTCACAAGGTTGAGAAGGAAAATGAAGAGAAACGCGCAGGACAAAAAGGTGGGAATTTCTGCCTTGTCCGGTCCTGTCTGGTGGATCTTTTCAAAAATGCCGACCATGCCCGAAAACAGGAGCGTAAGGAGTGCATAAGCAAACCATTTTTTCGGCGTCTCGTTTTTTTCGCTTTTGAGATCAACCGAAAAGAAGATGGCAAGGAGCATAAACACTACGCCAAGCCCTTTCCAAATCGAGAAGCTCTCTCCAAAGAAGATCGGTCCCGCGACGGCGGGAAGAATGAGCCCATACATACAGAAAAGAGAACTCAACCCCATGGGACCCGACGCCATACTTTTCATGAGGAAAAGCTGCATGAGATAGCAGGAGACGGCGTACCCCGCGGCGGGCAGGATCGTCCACAAAGAGAGATGCGGGAGCCCTTCGGTCACAAAGAGAAGGATGGTTTGTGCGAGCGCCGCAAGTCCGAAGGCGACCAGATTGAAAAAGAAAATGCGGCTATTTCGATCGGGTGCGCAAACGCTATACTGCTTGACAAAAGCAGATTTGACGACCGCGAGCACGACAGACGCCAAAAGCAAAAGATAAATCATAACGCCCTTCCCCTTTCTTTTTCCAAAATCCGAGTTTTATCATATCATATTGCGCCGGAAAAATCAATGCGTTTACCAAAAAAAGTACAAGAAAAAAGCTCCCGCAAGGGGAGCTTTTTCGTTCTTTTGTAGGAGGTCAGGCGTCTGCCTTGACGTCCAGAACCTTTTTGCCGTTATAGAAACCGCAAACTTTGCAAACGCAATGGTTCTTCACAAAAGCATTGCAAGCAGGGTTGGAGCATTTGCTCATGCCGGGAAGCGCCAGTTTGCTGTTGTTGGAGCGTCTCTTATCTCTGCGTGCTTTGGAAACCTTCTTTTTCGGTACTGCCATGTCTTACACCTCCTCGAAAAAATGCGTGTCATTCATTCGGATTCTTCTTCATTTTTGTCAAGCAAAGTTTTTAAGCCCGCCCAACGGGGATCGATCTCTCGCGAGTCGCACCCGCAGGGACCGTCGGCAAGTCGCTTGCCGCACTTTGGGCAAAGCCCCGGACAATCCTCGCGGCAAAGGAACCGCATGGGAAAGGAAAGGAAAAGTTCCTCTCTCACCGTATCGTCCAGATCGAGTTTCCCGTTCTCGACGATGGCGAATTCGTCCACGTTTTCTTCGATCTGCTCGCGCGTCAGCGTCTCCTTGACGGCGACCGTGCGCTCAAGCTCGACCGAAAATGCACCGGTAATGGGGGCAAGGCAACGGGCGCACTCGGTGGTATAAGGGATGGTTGCCGAAAGGGTAAGGTGCATATACCCGCCCTCGTCGGTGATCACACCCGACACCTGCGCGTCGCCCGCAAAGCGGTCGTCGCCGAACTCCCCGGTCGGAAGCAGATAGTTAAGGTCAAGTTTTTTGACCTCTCCGCGGAGCATAGGACCCATATCAAGGATCACAACGCCACCTCCCGTTCCGGTTGACAAAAAATGCAACACTATTTATTATAACGATCCTCCCCCGATTTGTCAAGGGGTTTTTGCGATTTTATTCGCCTTGCAAAACCCGCTTCACAATCTCGCTTGCGATCGTGTGCATCCCGTTTACGGTGGGATGCAGTCCGTCAAGGCTCTCGTAGCGCTCGGCATCGCGCAGATCAATCAGTTTTACCCCCATCTCGGGCGCGATCTTCACGATCTGCTCGGTATAGGGCGCGGTGTGCGTCCGATCCGATTGATCGCTCTTGGGCACCGTGATGCACCAGATCTCGGCGTCGGGGTAATTCTTTTGGAGTTTGGAAAGGAGCAGCCGGTAAGCGACCGAGAAGACCGTCGGATCGTTTGCTTCAGCTTCACTTTCGGGCACGGCTTTTGCGGGAATGCCGCCGTCGTTGATGCTGAGAAAGATCATGATAACGTCGGGCGTCTTGCCGTCTTTATCGAGCGTGGAGGTCCGCTCGTCGCTGCATCCGCAAAGATAGACGTTCGAGCTTTTGGGGTTGACCGAGACCGTGCTGCCCGACACCGAGTTGTTGGCGAGCAGTTTTGCGCCCAAAGTATCGATCACATCTCCCCACCAGGTATCGGTGAAGTTGGCAACGCCGGTTCTCTCGCGCTTTTCAACCGTGTAAAAAACGACCTCTTCGGGTTCGTTGTAGCCGTGGAGCGTGCTGATCGAGTCGCCCATGACCGAAAACAGTTTGCCGTGATAGTTTCTTTTTTGGTTCATTTCGACTTCTCCTTCTTCGGGGCTTTGTTCGGGTTGCGGGAGGATGGGTTCTGCTTCGGATGGCTCGTCTTTCGCCTCGTTGGTTTTCCGATTCCGCGTGCCGCAAGAGGATGTGCAGAGTAGACAAACGAGCAAAAGAATTGCAAGAAGCGCTCTTGGTTTCATCTTTCCGTATTTCCCCCGATTTGAATTTGATTTCATTATAGCTTTTTTTGCTTTGTTTGTCAAGGAAAAAGCGACTTTTCTTTTTGCGATTGACAACGCCTTTGCAACATGCTACAATGGAGGAAAGAAGCAAAGAAAGGAAGGCGCAGGGCGTGAAAAAAGCAGGAATCATTTGCGAATGTAACCCTTTCCACAAGGGTCACGAATACCTCATCCGCGCGGCAAAAGACGCAGGAGCCGAGCTTGTCGTCTGCCTGCTTTCCGGCTACTTTACCGAGCGGGGCGAGCCTGCGCTCTTTGACCCTTACACCCGTGCCGAGACCATGCTTGCGGGCGGCGCCGACCTCGTTTTGGAGCTCCCCTACCCCTTCTCTGCGGCAAGCGCCGAGTTCTTTGCCTCGCAAGGAGTGGCAATTTTTGCAAAGCTCTCGATCGACGAGCTTTGGTTTGGGAGTGAGAGCGGCGACCTTTCAAGGCTTTTGCGTATGTCAAAAGCCGCCGACGATCCCGCCTTTCTTGCCGCCTACGAAAAAAGCGTGAGGGGCGCGTCGGGCAGTGCAAAGACCTATTTTGAGCTCTTGCAAACCTTCGCAAACGAAAAAGACGCGATCCTGCCGAACGACATTCTCGCGATCCAATATCTGCGCGCGATGGAGCGGCAAGGCGTTCCCTTTCTGCCAAAGACGGTTCGCCGCATCGGCAACGCGCACGATGAAGAGGGGCTGGCAGCGTTTTCGAGTGCCTCGGCATTGCGAAAAGAGATCCTTGCCGGAAAACTCAAAGAACTTGCCCCCTACCTCCCCGC
>CADBFJ010000083.1 GCA_902793915.1 uncultured Ruminococcus sp. | reverse complement strand
ATCGGGGGGATTTTTTTGATCAAAAAGTTTATTGTTTGACCGCTTCCAGAAAGCGAAGCAGTCCATCGGGATAGTCGGCGTTTTCGTCCAGTCCGTTGTCGCCGAGCTTTACCAGTTTGTTGGTGCCGTGGTAATCGCTTCCCGCCGTCACGTAAAATCCGTGCTTTTTTGCCAGCGAGAGCGCCTCGTTTTGCAATTTGAGCGAAAAGCCCGAATAAAAGGCTTCCAAGCCCTGCAACCCGAATTCTTTGAGCCTGCAAAGGCGCTCTTCCATTTCTTCGCCGAGGATCAGTTCGTTCCCGCTCCCGTAAAAGGGGTGCGCGAGGATCGGGATGCCGCCGCTTGCAAGGATCCCGGAGATCGCCTGCTCGGGGCGCACATATTCGTTTTTGAAATGGACGCGGTCGATATACTGCGAGATCGCTTCCTCTTTGGTCTTTGCGTATCCGTACGCAACCATGAGGTTGCCGATGTGCGGCTTCCCGGGATTGTCGAGCGCGCATAAACGATCAATTTCTTCTTGCGAAAAAGAAAACCCGAACTCGGTTTTCAAAAACTCCAGGCGTGCGAGCAGCTTTTTCATGCGGAGGCTGTGCCCATAGGCAACGACCGATCCGATCGCCTCGCCCCGCGGATCAAATCCGTAGCCGAGAATGTGGTATTTTCCTTTTTCGTCCTTGCAGGAAAACTCAAAAGCGGCGGAAGGATCTCTGCCGCTTTGACCGCGTCGTGATCGGTCACCGAAAACAGCGAAATGCCCGCCGCCTTAACGGCTCCGATCAGCTCTTGCGGCGTATCGGTCCCGTCGGATATGGTGGTGTGCATATGCAAATCGATTTTCCCGATCGGGTTTGCCATGGGGGTACTCCTCTTACAGCGTTTTTTTCAAGGTCAGAATGTTCTGCCCGTCCTTATATTCATAAGAAACGTCGTCCATGATCTTCTTGGTCATGAAGATGCCGAGCCCGCCGATCTCGCGCTCCTCGGAAGAAAGCGTGACGTCGGGATCTTCTCTTTTCAGCGGATCGTAAGGAATTCCGCGATCGATAAAGGTAATGGTCACCATGACCGGGTCTTCCGAAACCTCCACGCGCACGGTCGCGTTCCCTTTTTCGGGCGCATAGGCGTAGTGCGCGATGTTGACAAAGATCTCCTCGACCGCAAGCTCCATTTGCATTTGCGCTTTGGGCGGGCAATCGATTGCTCCGAGCTGCGAATTGACAAAGTCAATGACGGTTTGGAGCTTTTCGACCGACGCCTCGATCTCCAACTCGTTGCGCGATTTCCCTTCGGAAAGATCGGTCTCAAAATCCAAAGACTCCACCTGCGGCAAAAGCGCGATCAAATTGTTTTTCCAGAGCGAGAGCGTCTCTTCGTCCGCCGTATTGTGGCGGGTCGCCCAATCAATGAGGAAGGCATAGGAAAGCGTGCGAACCTTGTCTTCCACCGCGCGGATCTTGTCCTCGTCCTGCGTGTTCAAATAGGCTGCAAGGCTCTTGTGCCAGAACCTGCGGGCAACTTCCGCGGGATACCCTTGGAAGCCGAGGACGATCTCGGGATCCTTTTCGGAATACCCGACGTAGGCGTTATACATACTGACAAGATCGAAGATCGGATGACCGACGGCAAGGGTGTCCATGTCGATGACCAGCACCTCATCGCCCGCAAGGACGATGTTTTTGGTGTGAAAATCTCCGTGGATCATGTGGTCGCTCTCGGGGATCTCTTCAACCAGTTTTAGGAGCTTTTCGCCCAGATCGCCCGGCAGAAGATCCTTCATCCGCTCGACCTTGCCGATAAACTTTTGCTTGATGCGCGGCAGTTTGCCTTCCGGAACGGTGATACCGTGGATCTTTTTGAGCATCCCGACGTACTCGGAAACGCACCAATCGAATTTCTCGGGTTCTTTTGCCAGAATTTTTGCAAACGACTTGGAGTTGAGCAGTTCAAAGACCGAGCCGTAGCTGTCGCCGACCTTGACCACGTCGTAGGAGATCGCGGTCGGGACGCCGAGAATGAGCGCAAGACGCGCCACTTCCCGTTCGTGCTGAATTTCGCCGAGCGCGTCGGCGTTTTTATAGGTTTTGACGACGTTGTCGCCGTCGATGCGATAAACTTTCCCGTTAAATCCCTCGCCGATGACTTCGCAGCCTTCGACCGAAACGACGCGGTAGGCTTTTTCCACCGTCATCATTTCGGTAAAGCCGGTCATTTCGAGGATCTCGTAAACGTCCGATCCGACGCCGACGATCTTGAACTCGGGAAATTCTTTTTTGATACGCAGAACCATCCGAAGCCCCGCGCTCGAAATATACTCCAGCTCTTCGGCGTCAAGAACGATGCTTGCGCTTTTGTCCTCGGGCAGCTTTGCAAAAATCTCTTGCTCGACTTCTGCCACGTTGCCCGAATCGATCCTGCCGGTCAGTTTGATCCTTGTTTCGTTCTGTTCCATAAATTCGTCCGCCTTTTTGGAAAGTATCGTTTTTGAGGAGCACCGAGAGAAATTCCCTCGGTGCCGCCGGTTTTATAAAGCGCTTATTCTTTCCCCTTGTATTCAAAGGAGAGCATCGTGAGGTCGTCGAACTGTTCGGCGTCCTTCACAAAAGCGTCAACCGCGCCGCGAATCGCTTTCAGGGTGTCTACGGGAGCGAGATCGGCAGCTTGATTGAGCGCCTCGAGCGTGCGTTCGATCCCGAACATTTCGTCGCCTTCGGCAGTGGCTTCCGGCACACCGTCGGTGTAAAGGAAGAGCTTGGAACCGGGGGTAAGATCAAGTGTGTATTCCTGATACTTTGCGCCCGACATGGCGCCGATGACAAAGCCGTGCTTGTCTTTTACGATCTCATAAGAGCCGTCAGGGGCTTTGAGGATCGGATATTCGTGCCCCGCGTTGGCGGCGGTAAGTTTGCCGGTCGAGATCTCCAGGATCCCGAGCCAGACGGTCACAAACATTTCCTCACGGTTGTTGGAGCAAATGGCGGCGTTGGTATCGGCAAGGATCTGCGCCGGGCTTTTGCCCATCATGGCGTTGTTGGCAAGAATAATCTTCGACGCCATCATAAAGAGCGCCGCAGGCACGCCTTTGCCCGAAACGTCCGCCATGACCATGCAGAGATGATCTTTGTCCACAAGGAAGAAATCGTAGAAATCGCCTCCGACCTCTTTTGCGGGATCCATCGTCGCATAAATATCGAATTCGTGCCGATCGGGGAAAGGAGGATAGATGTTCGGAAGCATATCCGCCTGGATGCGCGTGGCAAGATCGAGTTCGGACTCGATGCGCGCACTTTTCACGTCCTTTTCGTGCTGGGTGACCACCAGGTCGCGCCCGCGGTGGGCGATGTTGCAACTGATGACCGACACGATCGAAAACATGAGCCACTTGGGAAGATAATCGTAAAGGAGCGTGTTGCCGATGAGCATTTTGTCGCCCGCGGTCTTGTCGAGGTTCAGCACGTTCTGGATCGCGTCCCCCAGAAAGCCGCCGGTCGCAACCATGCGGGTCCCCTCTTCCATTGTGACAATGTTGAGGTTGATAAATCCGTGCGTGGCACCCCATATAGCCGAGAAGAGAAAGACAACGGTCGTAAAGAGCGATGTAAAGATCGTCAGCCTGCGCGAAAAATAACGACTGCTGAACACCACCGGCAGAACCATGAGAATGGCTGCCTTGTGGGTCAACATACTATCGAGCAGGGCGTAGACGATCACCATGCCGACGATGAGGAGCGGTTTGAGCCACCAGGTGTCGTTTTTGAAGATCTTGCAAACGACAAGCAAAATCGTGATCTCCGCGAGCGCGCGAATGATGGCGGCACGCATAAATGCGCCCTGCAAGGGGAAAATGCCGGTTTCGACAAGGATCAGAATGAGCACCAGAATGATCCCGCTGCAAAGCAACATCAAACCGCCGAGGCGGTTTGCCTGCACCTCGGTTTCGTGGAACATGGGGTCTGGGGTCAGCCTCTCACGGAACCGTTTCCAAAAAGAAGCCTTTTTTTCTTTCATCGTTTGCGTTTTATTCGATGGTCAGAATGTCCGAAAAACCGGTCACTTCAAAGATTTCCATGATGGTTTCGTTCACGTTGCAAAGCTTCATTTCTCCCTGCCCGTTCATTGCTTTTTGAGCGGAAAGCAGCACGCGAAGTCCTGCGGAAGAAACGTATTCGAGATCGGCAAGATCAAAGGTCAGCGCGGTAACGCCGTCCAGATTTTCTTTGATCGTTTTCTCAAGCTCGGGTGCCGTAACGGTGTCGAGTCTGCCTTCGGGGGCAAGGAGCAGTTTGTCTGCTTGTTTTTCCATGCGAATCGTCATAATGTTTTCCTCTTTCTATGTTTCGTTATTTTATGAAAATGCTTTTGCAACAATGATTTCAACCGTGTTGCCGATGATCTTGACCCTGACGTCGTCGGCGATGCTGGCAACGATGGATTTTTCCAGCTCGTCCCAGGCTTCCTTTGCGCCCCGGTCGCCTTCGTGCTTTTTCAGCTCGGCTTTGTAGCCTGCCATGGACCAGTCACCGCCCAAAACATCAAAGCCGCTTCCGCCCGGAGCTGCCGCCGCCGTGTTGATGATGGCAAAGGGGATCGCCTCTTTGGTGGAAAGCAGAGCGCTTGCAATCATGACGCGGATCTTGCCCATGAAGCTCCTGCTCGCCTCGTTGACGCCGCTCGAAGAAGCCGCAAGGAATTGCTCTTTCATTTCGGGGGTCAAAGCAATCGCGGATTTCATGTGAAGTTCAAATGCTTTCTCGGCATAATCGATCCAATAGTCGGCACTGATTTCGCCGGCAATGCCGCGAAGCATTCCGAAAAGCTCTTCGCCGAGCAGGCGCAGATGCAGGGTCGATTTGGGGGACAGACCGCTTTCTTTGCCGATCTGCTCGGTGAGGGCAAGAGCGTCCTTTACGCCGCTCCCCTGACCGGTAACGATAATAGGCGCAGTTTTCATTGTGGTTCGTCCTTTCTTTCAATAAAATTCTACGGTTCCATTATACCACCAAAAATCAAAAAATGCAAGTAGGGATGTTAGAAAGAAGCGTGTTTTTTTGATTTTTCGCTTTGCCCCGAAAGCGGGGGACGGTGCGAAAAGATCGCTTTCGACACAAAAGCGCTTGTTTTTTCGGGGCGGGCGTGCTATACTGACGTTAGGCGTTTGCCAAAACCAACCAAAAAGGAGATCGGCTGTTATGGGTATGGAAAACAAATTTGCAAGATTGATGAGAAACACGGGACCTGCACGCTTCTTTTTGCCGCTCGGCATTTTTCTGATCGTCTTCGGTGTAATCCTAATAGGAATGAACACCGGGGAGTATGTGGAAACCACCGGAAAAATCACCGCGGTAACCGCGTTGCCCAAAGTCGACGACGAAGCGCAGTCGTATGACGTGGACATCCAATACACGGTGGACGGAAAAGACTATACAACGACTTTCACGCTCTCGGGCAACTATTCGGAGGGCGCCGATATCAAACTTTTCTACGATCCCGCCGACCCCACCAGAACGACCAACACCAAAATGGGCGGTATCCTTGCCCCCGTTATGATCGGCGCCGGTGCGCTCGCTTTGGTTTTCGGCATTTTCAAAACCGTCAAATCCTTCCAAAAGAGCAAAGAGCTCGACGGAGGACTTCCGGGGCAGGCGTTCCCGAGCGAGGCGTTTGCAAGCTTCAAAGGCGCCGAGGACGTCAAGGAATACTATTGCAAATTTGACGGCAAATCCTTAAAACCCGGATACATTCTGGAGGATGCCGACAGAACCGTTCTCTTTGAGGGCAAAATGACCAAGCAGGCGCTCATCGGCGCGCGCGAGTTTGAATTT
>CADBFJ010000082.1 GCA_902793915.1 uncultured Ruminococcus sp. | reverse complement strand
CCTTTCATGAGGGCATCCATGCCGCGCTGGACGATCGCCTCGGTGCGCGTATCGATCGAGGAGGTCGCCTCGTCGAGGATCATGACCGGCGGGTCTGCGACCGCGGCGCGCGCGATTGAGAGGAGCTGGCGCTGACCTTGCGAGAGGTTGGCGCCGTTGCTCGTCAGTTCGGTCTCATACCCTTTTGGAAGTCTGCGAATGAAATCGTCGGCGCCGGCAAGTTTGGCGGCAGCGACGCACTCCTCGTCGGTCGCGTCGAGCTTGCCGTAGCGAATGTTCTCCATAACCGTCCCCGTAAAGAGGTTGGTATCCTGCAAGACAAGCCCCAAAGAGCGGCGCAGGTCGCTCTTTTTGATTTTGTTGATGTTGATGCCGTCATAACGGATCTTGCCGTCGGCGATATCGTAGAAGCGGTTGATGAGGTTGGTGATCGTCGTCTTCCCCGCCCCGGTCGCACCGACAAAGGCGACCTTTTGCCCGGGCTCGGCAAAGACGCTGACATCGTGCAGTACCGGCTTGCCCTCGACGTAGGAGAAATCCACGTTCGTCATGCGGACGTCGCCCATAAGGCGCGTGTAGGTGACCGTCCCGTCGGCAGAATGCGGATGTTTCCATGCCCAAACGCCGGTATGCTCGCTGGTTTCCTCAATGCTGCCGTCGGGCAGGATCTTGGCGTTGACAAGCGTTACGTAGCCGTCGTCCACCTCGGGTTTTTCATCGATGAGCGAGAAGACTCGCCCCGCGCCGGCAGACGCCATGGCGACCGAGTTGATCATTTGCGCCACCTGGTTGATGTTGCCGGTGAACTGCTTGGTCATGGAAAGGAAAGCGACGATGATCGAGATCGTGATGATCGTGTTGCGCCCAAAGAGCGCGCCAATGCTCGCGTTTGGCGTGCCGCCGATGAGAAACAGGCAACCCACGATCGAAACGATGACGTACAGCACGTTGCCGATGTTCATGATGATAGGTCCCATCATGTTGGCGTAGGCGTGCGCCTTGCCCGCATTTTTGCAGAGTTCCTCATTGATTTCGTCAAAGCCCTTTTGCGCCTCGTCC
Source organism: uncultured Ruminococcus sp. (assembly GCA_902793915.1). Taxonomy (GTDB): domain Bacteria; phylum Bacillota; class Clostridia; order Oscillospirales; family CAG-272; genus UMGS1865. The sequence goes on along the minus strand of CADBFJ010000082.1, from coordinate 4,160 downwards.
TCGTGGCAAAAGACCTTGACCACCTTTTGTCCGTTCATCATCTCCTGCACGTAGCCTTCCTCTTTGCCGACCGCGTTCTGGAGCTTGACAAAGTGGAGTGCCGAGCCGCCGCCGAGCTTCTTGGAAACAAGGATCATAGCGACCACGCCGACGCAGAGGATGAGCGTCAGCCAAAGGCTGAAATAGAGCATGATGAAGAAGACAGACACCACGATAACGCCCGCGCGGATGAGCGTCGGGAACACCTGGCTGACCAGCTCGCGCAAAGTGTCAATATCGTTGGTGTAATAGCTCATAATATCGCCGTGCTTGTGGGTGTCAAAATAGCGGATCGGCAGGTTCTGCATCCCGTCAAACATGGTTTTGCGCATTTTGTCGAGGAATCCTTGGGTCATGATCGCCATGATCTGGGTCTGAAGCGTGACGGCAATCAGCGAGAGCAGATAAAGCCCGACGAGGAGAAGCACCTGCGGAATGATCTCCCCCTTTGCCACCGCCCAGGGCGTGCCGTTTTGATAGCAGACGGCAATGGTGTTGGTCACGCGCTCGAGAAAGAGCGCGGGAATGGTTGCGGTGATCGAGGAAAAGAGGATGCAAACGATCGAGATCGGCACCATTTTGGGGTAGTAGCGGAAGAGCATCTTGACGACGCGCCCCAGCACTTTGAAGTTGGCTTTGGGGCGACCGCCATGCCCCATGGGAATCTGTCCTTTGGGAGCGGCTTCAGGCTTCGGCATGGTCTTCCCCTCCCTTCGTCTGCTGTTCGTAGATCTCGCGGTAAATGTCATTGGAAGCAAGCAGCGTTTTGTGCGTACCCGACGCCGCAATCTTTCCGTTGTCCATGACAAGGATCAGGTCGGCATCCTGCACCGAAGAGACGCGCTGTGCAATGATGATTTTGGTGGTGTCGGGCAGATAGGTCCTAAAGCCCGCACGAATGAGCGCGTCGGTCCGCGTATCGACCGCGCTCGTTGAGTCGTCGAGAATGAGAATTTTTGGCTTTTTGAGCAGTGCCCGCGCAATGCAAAGCCGCTGTTTTTGCCCGCCCGAGACGTTGTTTCCGCCCTGTTCGATATGGGTATCGTACCCCTCGGGGAATGTTTTGACAAATTCGTCTGCTTGCGCAAGACGGCAGGCTTCTTCGATCTCGGCGTCGCTTGCGTCCGGGTTGCCCCAGCGCAGGTTTTCCTTGATCGTTCCCGCAAACAGCAGGTTCTTTTGCAGCACCATGGCAACGCCGTTGCGGATCGTTTCAAGATCGTAATCGCGCACGTCAACGCCGCCGACAAGGATCTTGCCCTCGGTCACGTCGTAAAGGCGCGGGATGAGCTGCACCAGCGTGGTTTTGCCCGCGCCGGTTCCGCCGAGGATCCCGACCGTCATGCCCGAGGCAATGTTCAGATTGATATCCGACAGGGTGTTGACCGCGGCGTCCTTGGCATATTTGAAGTTGACCTTTTCAAAGACGATCGAACCGTCCTTGACTTCTTTCACGGGGTCTTTTGCCACTTCCATGTCGGGGACTTCGTCCAGCACTTCGCAAATGCGGCGCGCCGACTCGGCGGAAATGGTGAGCATCACGTAGATCATCGAGAGCATCATCAGCGACATGAGCACCTGCACGCCGTAGGTGATGAGCGCCGACATTTGCCCGATCATCACGCCCGACTCGGGGCGTGCGATGGCAAGATAGGAACCCAGCAAAAGCACCGCCGCCATGTTGAAGTACATACAGAAATTCATCAGCGGATTGTTGAACGCAACGATCCGCTCGGCTTTGGTAAAGTCCTCGCAAATGTCGTCCGCGGCTTTGGCGAAGCGCTTTTTTTCATAGTCTTCGCGCGCAAACCCCTTGACCACGCGCATCCCGCGCACGTTCTCTTCGACCGACTCATTGAGGCGGTCATATTTTTTGAACACGCGGTGGAACGCCGGCATCGCCTTTTTGGCAATCAGGATCAGCCCGAACGCCAGCACCGGGATAATGAGGGCAAAGGTCAAGGAAAGCACGCCGCCAAGACGCGCCGCCATGATGATCGAAAAGAGGAGCATGAGCGGCGAGCGGATGGCAATGCGAATGAGCATCATAAAGGACATTTGCACGTAGTTGACGTCGGTGGTAAGACGCGTCACGAGCGATGCCGAGGAAAACTTATCAATGTTGTGGAAAGAGAAGGACTGCACGCGCATGAAGAGATCGTGCCGCAAATTTTTGGAAAAACCCGCCGCGGCTTTGGCGCTCGTAAATCCGGCGGCGCCACCAAAGGAGAGCGAAAGCATCGCCATGAGCACGAGGATCAGACCGATCTTTAGGATCGCCGCCATCTCCACGTTCTCTCCGTTTTTCTGGATCTCATTGATGAGATAGTCCGCCGTGATATAGGGAATGAGCGACTCAACGATCGCCTCACCGATCATAAAAAGGATCGTGAGGATCGCAGGTCGTTTGTATTCCCGCAGGCTCTTTGCAAGTTTTTTGAACATATTGAAGACAGAAAATCCTTTCTCGTAATAAATGAAATCATCTTTTTTATTGTAGCACAAGGGAGGCAAAATTGTCAATCCTTTCCGGGAGGAAGAAAAGGCAAAAAAATACCGGAACCGGCGTCTTGCCGGTCCCGATACCTTTCCAAAATGAAAGACAGACGCCGTGTTCGCTTCCCTCCCCAATAGGAAGCGCGGCGGAAGTAGGTAACATTAAGTTGAGATCGAATAGAGATAGGAGCTTCCGTCCTTGCGGAACAGGAAAATCGCGGTGTAAGAAAGACTTTTTCCGCCCTGCGAGAGCGTGAACTCCATGCGTCGCGTGCGCTCGGTTTCAACAAGCGAACGAACGCTGAAAGCGACCGAAGACGCGCGAACCGGAACGGGAGAGGTGTAACAATCGATCTTTGAAAGGTATTCAAAAACCTCCCCGCTCTTATGCGCTACGTGATTGCCGCCGAAATTGCGGAACACGAAGCTCTCAAAAGCGTCTTTCGGGATCAGGGTGCAAAGCGTTCGTTGCGGATAGGCGCTCTTTGCGCTCGCCTCGAGCTCTGCATTGCAATTATAGAGCGCGTAATGTTCGCGCAGCATCGAAAGGAGCAACCGATCGCGGTAGAATTTTACCGCCTGTGTGCTTCCCGAAAAAGGCTGCAAGGTCAAGCTGTCGCCCACGAGCACTTCCACCATGGAGGAAAGCTCGGCGCACAGGTCCCCCTCGGTCGAAAGCGTGGCGGTCACCTCTTCCGAACGGTAAGTAGCAGAACCTAACCCGAGCGCGCCGTGCGCCCACAAAGGACGCGATCCGACGGCGCAAGAGACGAGGAACACGGCAACCAGCAGAAGCAACACCACAAGAGTTCCGAGCCGAAGCTTTTTCGGGCGTCTGCGATAATGTCGCATCTTCCCCACCTCAATTCTAAAGTCTATTATAAATGTCATACGACATTTTGTCAAGAGGTTTTTACAAGATCTTGTTCCATTTTTTGGATTTTTCCACAATATCAAGTGTTTTTTATGCCAAATGCGGCATTTTTTACCAATCGACACAAATCTGCGACAATACCTGCGACATTTCTTTTTTGAAAAAAGAAAAAAAGCGACCGCTTTTGCGACCGCTCTTGGTTGACAACGCAAAAAAATCGGGGAGCCTTGCTTTTGCGGCTCCCCGAAAAAGTTTTTTAATAATTCTCTTCCCGGACTTCAAAATAGGCTTGCGGATGGTTGCAAACCGGGCAGACCTCGGGGGCCTTGGTGCCAACCATGATGTGTCCGCAGTTGCGGCATTCCCAGACCTTGACTTCGCTCTTTTCAAAAACCTTTGCGGTCTCAATGTTTTGAAGCAGTGCACGGTAGCGTTCCTCGTGCGTTTTTTCGATCTCACCGACCATGCGGAATTTCTGCGCGAGTTCCGGGAACCCTTCCTCCTCGGCGGTCTTGGCAAAGGAGGCGTACATATCGGTCCATTCAAAGTTCTCGCCGTCGGCGGCAGAAGCGAGGTTCTCGGTCGTCACACCGATGCCGGCAAGCTCCTTGAACCACATTTTGGCGTGCTCTTTTTCGTTCTCTGCGGTTTTGAGGAAGATGGCAGAGATCTGCTCAAAGCCCTCTTTCTTGGCGACAGAGGCAAAATAGGTGTACTTGTTGCGCGCTTGGGACTCGCCCGAAAAAGCGTC
>CADBFJ010000081.1 GCA_902793915.1 uncultured Ruminococcus sp. | reverse complement strand
AAAATCTCCGACGAAGAAACCGCCGAGAATATCCGCATGCTTGCCCGACATTTTGAAGGCAGGATGGAGATCGGTGCCGGCACGGTACTCACCGAAAAGCAGGTGAAACTGACGGCAGATGCGGGCGGGAAATACATCATTTCCCCGAACTGCAACGAGCGCGTGATCCGCGCGACCAAGGCTGCGGGGCTTGTTTCGATCCCTGCCGCCTTTACGCCGACCGAGATCGAGGCGGCTTACGAAGCGGGAGCCGATTTTGTCAAGCTCTTCCCGGTAACCTCTCTGGGGGCGTCTTACGTCAAAGCCGTGAGAGGACCGCTCTCGCACATTCCGCTTCTTGCCGTGGGCGGCGTGGATCTTTCCAACCTCGCCGAGTATGTAAAAGCGGGTGTTACAGGCTTTGGCATCGGCGGTAATATCATCGACAAAAAAGCGCTTGAGGCAAGTGACTATCAAAAAGTCACAGCACTTGCGGCAGAGTATGTCGAAAAAATCCGGGAGCTTTATCAATGAAGCGCTATCTGACGATCGACGGTGGAACGACCAACACCCGCCTGTATCTCGTTGAAGATCGGAACATCGTCGCAAGAGAAAAGCTCGGTGTCGGTGCACGCGACGGAAAAGCCGCAATCACGGCGGCTTTGCAAAAAGCGATCCCGAACCTGCTTGCAGAGAACGGGATAAAAGAAGAAGCGCTTTCTGCGATCATCGCTTCCGGCATGATCACCTCCGAGAACGGCTTGTATCCGCTGGAGCATCTGACCGCTCCCGCAGGGATTTGCGAACTGCATGACGGCATGAAACGCAAGATCTTTTCCGAGATTTGCAAAACTCCGTTTCACTTCATCCCGGGCGTTAAAATCCTTGGGAAAAGTGCTATGGAGACCGACATGATGCGCGGCGAGGAGACCGAACTCATGGGGCTTTCGGATCGTTTGGATCCCGACGCGTTGTACGTGCTTCCGGGTTCTCATTCCAAACTCATCTCTGTGGATGGAAAGGGACGGATTACCAAGAGCGAAACCTCGTTGACCGGAGAATTGCTTTCGGCGGTCCTTTGTGGAACGATCTTAAAAGATTCGGTCGGGTTCTGTGAAGAGGAGCCCGACGAAAAAGCGATTTTTGCCGGGTACGAAGATTGCCTGAAAAACGGTCTGAACCGAACCTTGTTTCAGGTTCGCATCCGCAAGAATCTCTTTGGCGAGAAAACCTCGGATTGCTACGGATATCTGCTTGGAGCGCTTCTTTGCGGAGAAGTCGGGCAGATCCTTCGATCGGGGAAGGAAACCATCGTTCTCGGCGGGCAGAAGCAACTGCGTAAAGCTACGGCATTGCTTTTGAAGCGATATACGAAAAAAGAAATCGTCTTGCTTTCGGACTCGGTCGTCGAATCTGCAACCGCTATGGGTGCTGTTGCGATCTTTGAAGCAGAAGGGCGATAGACAAGCGAAACAACTTTTGCAAAAACGATTGGGCTCGGATTTCCGGTGCCTAACCCGTGAACTGATTTTGAAAGAATTTTTTATTAACAATACAATAAAACGATATGTTGGAGAATGCGAAAATTTTCAGCCTTCTCCCGGAAAGGAACTGTTTTATGGGAAACTTAAAATTCGGCTGGTCGGAGGTTGACATTACCCCCACCGAGAAAATTGCACTGCGCGGCGAATTCTTTGAACGCGTCACGAACGAGGTCGAAACGCCGATCTCGATGACCGCTCTTGCCATTGAGGGCGACGGCGACCAGGTTGTCTTTTGCTCCTGCGATCTCGTCGGGGTCGAGAACGACCTCATGGCTCTTTCCAAAGAGATTCTGTACAAGCGCAACATCAAGGGACTTGACGTCGAAAAGATTGTCGCGTCTGCTATCCACACGCATAACTCTTACAATTACGGGAGCTGTCCCACCACGTCGGACCCGTCGGTGCTGACGCTTTTCCCGGAAGGCTGTGAGTATGTTCCCGAAGAACACGATCCCGACCAGATGTCGGCGCCGCGCGCGCTCGCATACCTCGGCGAAAAGCTCGCCGATGCGGTGGAGTTGGCTTGGAAGGCACGCAAACCCGGCGGCTTTGCTCCGGGATTCGGTCGCGCCGCCGTCGGTATGAACCGCCGCGTTTGCTACTCGGACGGCACTGCCGCCATGTGGGGCGACGTGGAAAAGGAAAACTTCACCGAGCTCGAAGGCGGGAACGACAACGGCATCGAGATGCTGTTCGTTTACGATGAAAACAAAAAGCTGACCGGCGTTGTCGCCAACCTCGCCTGCCCGTCGCAGGTCATGGAGCAGAGAAGCGTCATCTCGGGCGACTTCTGGGGCAAGGTCAAAATTCTCCTTCGCGAGAAATACGGAAAAGACCTCTATCTCCTGCCGCTCTGCGCGCCTGCCGGCGATCTTTGCCCGCGCGACCTCATTCGTTGGGTTGAGCCCGAGACGCCGATCAAGGACCCCAACGTCATTCGCAACCATCCGAAATATCGCCGCGCCGACCCTTCGATGTTCGATGTCAAGGGCACCTGGACGATCGGCCGCCGCATCATGAACGAGCTTTCTTTTGCTCTTGAAAGTGTGGAGGAGATCCAGACCGAGGCGACACTCTCGCACATTGCAAAAGATATTGATCTGCCGCTCCGTCGCGTGACCGAAGAGGATAAAATCGCGGCAGAAAAAGCCATTGCGGACTTCTTCGTGGGCAGAACCAAGATCAACTTCATGGACACCGCCGCGCTCTACGTTTACACCGGCACGCTGCGGCGCTACGAGGATCAGAAGACGCAGGACAAGGTCAAGGTCAACATTCACAACATTCGCCTTGGCGACATGGCGTTTTCGAGCGAACCGTTTGAACTCTTCCTCAACTACGGCAACCAGATCCGCGCGCATTCGCCCGCGGCACAGACCTTCCTCATTCAGCTTGCCAACGGCGAGTTCGGCTATCTGCCCACGGCGCTTGCCGAAAAACACGGGCATTACAGCGCCTACGTTTCCTCCGGATACGTGGGACATGAGGGTGGCGCAATCCTCGTCCAAAAGACGCTCGAAGACCTGAACGAACTCTTCAAAGACTAACGGAGAAATACTGTGAAACGATTTTTGGGAATTGACATCGGTACCACCTCCCTCAAAGCCGCGCTCTTTGATGAGGACGGTCAGCGACTGGGCCTGAAAGCCGAGGATTACACGCTCGACACCGACCCGAAAACAGGCTTTATCGAGTTTGACGCCGACCGCTATTTTGCCCTGGTCGAAAAGGTGATCGACGAACTTTCGCACGAGTGCGGAGAGGTCTCGGCGATCTCGGTTGACACGCAGGGGGAGACGATGGTGCTCACCGACGAAGACGGAAAGCCGCTCTATCCCGCAGTCAACTGGCTTGACAACCGTGCGATTGATGAGGCAGAAGAGATCAAAGCGCACTTTGGGAACAAGCTCGTTTACGAAGTAACAGGGCAACCCGAGATCACCGCGGGCTGGCCTGCGGCAAAGCTCCTCTGGTTCAAGAAGAACCGCCCGGAGATTTTTGCAAAAGTCAAAAAGGTGTTTCTCTTGGAAGATTGGATCCTCTATCGCCTCTCGGGGAATTTTGTGACCGAGCCGACCATCCAGTCTTCGACCATCTATTACGACATCCGCAACCGCGTCTGGTGGGACGAGATGCTCGACTTCATCGGCGTTCCGAAAGCGATCCTGCCGAAACTCGTGGAGAGCGCTGAAGTCGTCGGAAGCTACAAGGGGATTCTGGTGGTCGCCGGCGCACTCGATCAGATTTCGGGCACGATCGGAGCAGGCGTTGTGGACGATACGAAGATCAGCGAAATGACCGGCACGATCATGGCGATCTGCGCGATGACGGACGAAATCCCGCCTTACAGAGAGGATAGCATCATTCCTTGCCACATGCACGCACTGAAAGGGAAGTATTGCCGTATTCTCTGGTCTTCCACGGCGGGCATGGCGCTCAAATGGTTTAAAAATACCTTTGCGGAGAATTTTTCTTTCCGCGAACTGGACGACTTGTCAAAAGAGATCGCGCCCGGGTGCGACGGGCTTTCCATGCTCCCGTACTTTACCGGTTCTACCATGCCGAAGTACAATCCCGACGCGCGCGCCGTATTCTCGGGTGTGACGCTTTCGCACACGAGAGGTCACTTTGCGCGGGCGATCATGGAAGCCATCGCGTTTATCCTAAAACAGGATCTTGATTATATCGGAGCAGACACAGTCGAAGAGATCCGCATTACGGGCGGCGGCGCGTCAAGCCCGCTCTGGGCGCAGATGAAAGCCGACGTCACGAGAAAAACGCTCAACACGGTCTCGGAGAGTGAGACCGCCTGCCTCGGTAGTGCGATCCTCGCCGCCGTCGGCGTGGGAGCCTTTGACTCGATCGAAAGTGCGGCGTCAAGGCTCGTCCACAGAAAAACGACCTATCTGCCGAGCGGAGCCGACTATGGCGACGCATACGACGCATTCTTAAAGCTGGATGAAAAAATGAACTGATAAAGGAGACAAAACAATGGCAAAAATCGGATTTGTCGGATTCGGAGAGATCAACACCCCGGTCGACGTGGTAGTGAGAAAATGCAAAGCGGCCAAAGAGGCGCTCGAAGCCGAAGGGCTCGACCTCGTCTCGGTCTATCCCGTGGCCGACGATTATGAAGAAACCCAGGTCAAGGCGGCGGTCGCTTCTCTTGCAAAAGAATCCTTTGACGCGCTCGTCGTCTGCATTGCGGGCTGGATCCCGATGCACGCGGTACTCAAAGTGACCGAGCACTATCGCCATCTGCCGATGGTCCTTTGGGGGCTTTGCGGCTGGTACGAAGGCGACCGCCTTGTCACCACCGCCGACCAGGCAGGAACCTCGGGACTGCGCGCCACCTTTGAAGGGCTTGGATACAAATTCAAATACGTCTATGACGTGATGGGCAAGAAGACAAAGAGCGACAAGGTCGCCGCCTTCTGCCGTGCCGCGATCGTTGCAAAGGAACTGCTCACAGAAAAGGTCGGCATGGCGGGCTACCGTGACATGAACCTTTACGGAACGCTCTACGACGGACTCTCGCTCAAAGAGAAGACCGGCGTGGAGATTGAGACCTTTGAGATGCTCGAAATCCAGCAGAGATATGAGAAGATTACCGACGCCGAGAAGCAGAAGGTGGTCGATGAGCGCATCAAAAAGTGGCATTACTTGAAACCCGCAAAAGAGGAATCCATGAAAAAGGCGGCAGGCTACTACCTTGCTGTCAAAGAGATTGCAAAAGAACGGAATTACCGCTCGATCTCGATCAAG
>CADBFJ010000080.1 GCA_902793915.1 uncultured Ruminococcus sp. | reverse complement strand
CCGCTCAATGCAAAAATTGCAATCGTTGCCGATTTGCACGGAGAATCGGGCGACCCCGTCCTCGCCATCCTACAAAAAGAGGCTCCCGACCTCATCCTCGTCCCGGGCGACCTTGCCGACATGGAAGATCTCGAAAACGAAACCTCCCCCGCCTTTGCTTTTTTGAAGGAAGCGGCATCGCTTGCCCCCACCTTTTATTCGCTCGGAAATCACGAGGTCGATTGCCACAGAAAAAGGGCTTCACAAAAACCGCACGCCGATCCCGCTCTCCGAGGCGGCGCGAAACAATCTTGCAAAAACCGGCGCAATCCTGCTCGAAAACAGCTTTGCCTACCAAAACGGAATTGCCCTCTGCGGGCTTTCCTCCAACGGCGGCGGGAGCGACAAAGCCCCGTGGACCGAAAGCCTTGCCAAACGCTTTGCGACCATGCCGGGCTACAAAATTCTGCTATGCCACCACCCCGAGCAGTTTGATCGTTTCATCTCTCCCTACCCCGCCGTCAACCTGACGATTTCGGGGCACGCGCACGGCGGTCAATGGCGCTTTTTCGGGCAAGGGATCTATTCGCCCGATCAAGGACTCTTCCCGCGCTACACCTCGGGCTTTTACCACGGCGGGCGCCTACTCATCAGCCGCGGACTGGGAGATTCTACCGCCCTGCCCCGCATCTTTAACCCGCGCGAGCTGGTCATTCTCAATCTGACTTCAAAACAATAAGAAAAACGGAGACCGCAAAAAACGGTCTCCGTTCTTTTTTGATGCTTTTTTATTTTGCCAAACCGAGCTTTTCGAGAATGGTCTTTGCCGCTGCGTCGAGCACGTCGGTTTCCATAAGTTCGATCATTCCGCGGTCAACAAGCGCCGCGAAGCGCGGGTCCATCGGGATCTTTCCAAGCAGGTCGTAGCCGAATTTCTTGGCAACCTCTTCAATGTGACTGTCGCCGAATACCTTGATCTCTTTGCCGCAATCGGGGCATTTGACGTAGCTCATGTTCTCGACAAGTCCGAGCACCGGCACCTTCATCATATCTGCCATGTTGGCGCACTTGGAAACGATCATTGAAACGAGCTCCTGCGGGCTCGAAACGATCACAACGCCGTCAAGGGGAAGCGACTGGAAGACGGTCAGGGGCACGTCGCCGGTTCCGGGAGGGCAGTCCACGAGCAGGACATCCGCCTGCCAGATCGTGTCCTTCCAAAACTGCTGTACCGTCCCGGCGATCAGCGACCCGCGCCAGACGACCGGTTTTGTTTCGTCGTCGAGAAGCAGGTTGACCGACATGAGATCAATGCCGGTTTTGGTCGAGGGCGGGATCATACCGTTGTCATCCCCATAGACCTGTGTTTTGGACATTCCAAAAGCTTTGGGGATCGAGGGACCTGTCACGTCGGCATCGAGGATGCCGACTTTGTAGCCTTCGCGCTGTAAGAGCACGGCGAGCATCGAAGTCACAAGCGACTTGCCGACGCCGCCCTTGCCGCTGACCACGGCGACGACCTTTTTGACTTCACTCAAAGCGTTCGCGGGGAGAATCAAACTTTCTTGTTCTCTCGACGAGCAATTCTCCGAGCAGGTCGAGCAATCATGCGTACATTCTGCCATTGTTTTTTACATCCTTTTCTTATTTTGACCCGCCGTCCCACATCTCAACGTGGGAGGCGTGATAGCGTTCTTGAAAATCGACTTCCTTTGCCGCGTCGCTTGCGTTTGGGATCTTCGCGTCGGGCAGGACTGCCAAAAGCTTATCCTCATTATCGTCGCTACGAAAAACCGCGCCGACAATTTTGACAAGACAAGGCTCATTCATCGGTGTATAGACGCCCAAAAGATAGACGTCAAGCTCCTCGCCGTCGCCGCCGAGCACGCCCGGGAGATAGCCGTAATTGATCGGATAGACCCACGCGTTGCCGTTCTTCTCGTGCCTTGTGCCGACCGGGCGGTCAAACGCGATCTGCACGAGCTTTCCGTAATAACTCTGCACCAAGTCGCGGCGCTCTTGTTCGGTCATTTTCATCACTCCCCGACTATTCTATCACAGTCTTCCCCGCTTTGCAAGTGCCGCTTTGCTTTTTATCGAAAAAAACGAAAAACTTGCGGCGGGGGCTTGCATTTTCGGACGTTTGTTGTATAATGTAGTATGTATGATTATGATCTTTCAAAGGAGAACGCACATGAAAAAAGTATTGAACCCTTCCAAACTCTTCAGCGGCGTCAAAGGTCCGCTCCTCACCATCGTGATGGACGGCGTGGGACTAGCTCCCGACACGGCGGGCAACGCGGTCAAAAGCGCCTACACCCCCAACCTTGACCGCCTGATGAGCACCTACCCCATGGTTCCGCTCAAAGCGCACGGCACCGCCGTGGGGCTTCCCTCGGACGACGACATGGGCAACAGCGAAGTCGGGCACAACGCCCTCGGCGCAGGTCAGGTCTTTGCCCAGGGCGCAAAGCTCGTTTCCAATTCGATCGAGAGCGGCAAGCTCTTCGCTTCCGAGACCTGGCAGAGCCTTGTCAAAAACGTCAAAAATAACAATTCCACGCTCCACTTCTTGGGGCTGTTCTCGGACGGCAACGTCCACTCGCACATCAACCACCTGACCGCCATGCTGAAGGAAGCAAAAGCAGAAGGCGTGAAAAAAGTGCGCGTGCACATTCTGCTCGACGGGCGCGACGTCGGCGAGACATCTGCGCTCGACTACGTGCTTCCCTTTGAAGCCTTCCTCGCAGAGCTCAACGATGCCAACTTTGACGCCGCGATCGCCTCGGGCGGCGGCAGAATGCAGATCACCATGGACCGCTACGAAGCCAACTGGGCAATGGTCGAAAAGGGTTGGAAGACCCACGTGCTCGGCGAAGGCAGACAGTTCGCTTCTGCCGAAGAAGCCATCACGACCTATCGCAGCGAGTTCCACGTCATCGACCAGGATCTGCCCCCCTTCGTCATCGCAAAAGGCGGCAAGCCGATCGGAACCATTGAGGACGGCGACAGCGTGATCTTCTACAATTTCCGCGGCGACCGCGCAATTGAAATCTCTAAAACCTTTGACGCGCCCGAGGGTGCATTTGATAAGTTCGACCGCGTCCGCGTGCCCAAGGTGCTTTATGCAGGCATGCTCGAATACGACGGCGACCTCCACGTACCGAAGCACTACCTCGTCAACCCGCCCGAAATCACCAACACGATGGGCGAATACCTTGCCGACACCGGTATCCCGATCCTCGCCATTTCCGAGACCCAGAAATACGGTCACGTGACCTATTTCTGGAACGGCAACCGCTCGGGCAAGTTCAGTGAGACGCTCGAAACCTATATCGAAGTCCCCTCGGACGTCGTTCCCTTTGAACAGCGCCCCTGGATGAAGTGCGCCGAAATTACCGACAAGCTCATTGAAGCGCTGCGCTCGGGTAAATACAAATATCTGCGCGTCAACTTCCCGAATGGCGACATGGTCGGTCATACAGGCTCTCTTGCAGCAACCCGCTGCTCGATGGAAGCGCTCGATCTCCAGCTCGGCAGAATTCTCCCCGTCATTGACGAGCTCGGCGGCGTGGCAATCATCACCGCCGACCACGGCAACGCCGACGAGATGTATGAGATCGACAAAAAGACCGGAGAACCCAAGCGAGATAAGAACGGCAACTACAAAGCAAAGACCAGCCACACCTTAAATCCCGTTCCCTGCATCTTCTACGACAACACCGAAGCAAAAGCGCATTATACGGTTAAAACCGACGGCAAGTTCGGGCTTTCCAACCTCGCCGCCGCAACCGTCAACCTACTCGGCTACGATGCCCCCGAAATGTGGGACGAATCGATCATCGAACTGAAATAAAACTTCCCAAAAGGAGCCTCCCATGAAAACTCTGGAAGAACTGAAAACGCTTTGCGAGTCCTGCCAAAAGTGTCCTTTGGGAGAAACGCGCACCAAACTCGTCTTTGGCACGGGAAACGCGCAGGCGGACCTGCTTTTCGTTGGAGAAGCTCCCGGCGAACAGGAGGATCTTTCGGGCATTCCCTTTGTCGGCAGAGCCGGACAGCTCCTTGATAAATTCCTCTATGCCGTCGACATTCCGCGCAGTCAGGTCTACATCGCAAATATCTTAAAATGCCGTCCTCCCAAGAACCGCGACCCGCTCCCCGAAGAGGAGGATGCCTGCATCGGCTACCTCGACGAACAGATCTCTCTCATCAAGCCCAAAATGATCGTTTGCCTCGGGCGCATCTCGGCGATGCGGCTCATCAAACCGGACTTTAAGATTTCCCAGGAACATGGCAAGTGGTTTACGCGAAACGGTTATGCCATTACCGCGGTCTTTCATCCGGCGGCGCTCCTACGCGACCCACGCAAAAAAGAGGATATGCTCGAAGACATGAAAGCAATCAAGCAAAAACTCGATGAGTTGGAGGGTGATAAACCGTGAACTTTTTCCCCGCCCTGCTCTCAATCATGCTGACGCTGTTTGCTCTGATTGTCTGCGGCTTCGTTTGCAGAAAGACGAAGATCATCGACACGCCGGCGTCAAAAGCGCTCTCGCGCCTGATCCTGGCTGTCGGTCAGCCCATGCTCATCATCTCGGCGCTTTCCCGCGCCGAATACTCGAAAGAGAACCTGACCATTGCCTGGCAGGTCACGCTCATCGGGTTCGGCGTACACACGCTGCTCGCCCTACTCTCCTATCTCATCTGCAAGACCCTCAAAAAGGATTTTGACGAGGCGAAAATCTTTGAATTCTCACTTGTTTTTGCCAATGCCGGCTTTATCGGCTTCCCGGTGCTCGATGCGATCTTTGGCTCGGGTATTGGCAGTTTCATGGGCGCGTTCTACACGATCAGCTTCCATTTGTTCCTTTGGACTTGGGGGCTTCTCATCCTTGGACGTAAGCGCGACGACATCAAATTGACGCCGAAAAAGATCTTTTTCAACTTTGGAACGGTCCCCTGTGCGATCGGCATTGTCTTTTACCTTCTCAAAGGGATCCCCGGCTTTGTCCTGCCCGCGTTTGCAGACAAATTCTTTGCTTATCTCGCAGGGCTTTGCACGCCGATCTCTGTTTTGGTCACGGGCGCCCTGCTTGCCACCATCTCGCTCGGCGAGATGATCAAAACCCCGAAGCTCTATCTCCACTCGGCGATCAAACTCGTGGCGTTCCCGATCTTTTTCTGCCTTTTGGCAAAACTGCTCGGCATGAGCGATACCTACATTCTGCTCGTCACGGCGCTGACCGGTGTCCCGAGCGCGGCAACCGTTTCCATGCTTTCGGAAGTCTACGACATAAAACCCGGTTTCGCCTCGCAAACGGTTGGGATGACCTCGGTGCTTTCGACCGCGACGCTCCCGCTCGTGATGCTGTTTGCCAACTGGATCAT
>CADBFJ010000079.1 GCA_902793915.1 uncultured Ruminococcus sp. | reverse complement strand
CCGAGTATTGCTTTTTCACAGACCCTTCCAAAGCGGATCGCAGGGTAAACCCGATCACGATGAGCGCACAGCAGCCCGCCACGCTGACGACGGTCACTAACACCCGTTTCAGATCCATCCGCATATTCAAAAGGATCAGGCGGGAATAGAGCGACAGGGAACGCAGACGCTTCGCTTTTCCGGGCGCCTTTTTTAAGTTCGGCGCTTTGGATTGCATGAGCCGCGTAGCCGGCTCACGCAACAGTTTGGAGCAGCCGAACCAAATGGCGACGATCGCCAAAAGAACACCGATCACGACGGTCAGGATCTTGGAGCAGCCGAACCAAATGGCGACGATCGCCAAAAGAACACCGATCACGACGGTCAGGATCGTCGGAAGAACCGTCACGTGGGGCTTTTTGAGATTGAAAATATAGTACTGGTCAAATCCGGAAAGTAAGAACGGAGCGATGAAAAAACGCGCTGTCAAAAAGCCGAGCAGGATGCCGATAAAGGTGGCGGATACGCCGAAGCCCAAATACTTTGCAAAAATTTCCCGGTTAAAAAAGCCGAGCGCTTTGGTCGTTCCGATCAAAGCTCTTTGCTCGTCCACCATTTTGCCGACCGTGGCAAAGATCACGAGCGCGCCGACGGCGACAAAGAAGAGCGAAAAGGTGGATTTCAGTTTGCCGAAGCTCCCGCTGCCGACGATGAGCTGCACGAAGCTCGCGTTTCCTTTGACGCCGTAGGAAAGCCAACGGCAGGGTTGCAGTTCCGCCATTGCTTTGTCGTATTGCGCTTTTCCTTCCAGATACTGCGCGTGTCCGTCCTCCCACATGGCGCAAGCCTCCGCCAGTTGCGTATAGACCTCTCCCGCCTTGGCGGAATGCTCGACCAGCGTCTTGCGGATCGTTTCCATATCGTAGGACGCACCGATCTGTGGGGCGTCCTTGTCCTGCGTCACCTCAAAAAGAACGACCAGGAGTTTGTCCGGAATGCTCTTGGAATAAGCGATCGCTTCCAAAATCTCCTCCAGTGGACGGTTGAGATCGAGGCGCACATTCTCGGTGAGCCAGAAGTACATTGCCGTTTCGCTCGGGTCGTCGGCATCGGCTTTGTGCGGCTTCGCCCAAAGCAGAAGCTGCCGATCCTCGTCCTCTTGAAAGATCCTTTCATAGGCTCTGCGAACCTCGTCGCGCAAAGTGGCTTTTGCGGTTTCCAGTTGGTCAAAGCCGTCTTCGACCTGCTCCTTTGCCGATTCGATCCGCTCGGTGGCAGCGTCGATCAGGGTTTTGTCCCGCAGTTTGGCTGCGGACAGCGCCAGTGCGTCGATACGGTCGAGAACCTCTTTGACCGCCTCGTTGTAGGCGTCCGAGAAGCGATCGACGTCGTTCGGCTTTTCAATCACGATCTCGGTCTGCATAAAGCATCCGTCGAGCGCCTCGGAATCAAACGCGTCCCACGTAACGAGCACGTAGGGAGATTCGGTCACCAAAAGATTGGCATGGTCGGGATGGTTGACAATGCCGGTAACAAGAAATTCTTTGTTCAAAAGATATTCCGGACGATCCCCCGCCGCATCGGTCAGTTTGAGCCGATCGCCGACGTGAAAACCGTATTCGGTCGAGAGCGTTTCTTCGATCGCACACTCCGCAGGTCCTGTCGGAAGCCGCCCTTCCACAAGCTTGGCTTTGTTGATCCGTTTGGTCAAAGAAAGTACGCTGACGTCGCAGGTATAGCCCCCGGCAGCGGCGCCGGCTTGAATGATGCGGGTCGCCTCTGCGTCGGCGACGCCTTTGACCTTTTGGATGCTCTTCAAATCCTCTTCGGAAAAAAGGAGGGTGGAAACGACTTCGATGTCGCGGAAATTGAGATCGTTATAGCGATCCGAAGCGTTCTTCCGCATCCCGTGCGACGTATAATCAATTCCCAAATAAGCGGTCACGCCCATAATGGTGATCAATATGATCGAGCAAAACGAGACCCACTGTTTCCGGATGTTCCGAAGACTGTCTTTTCGTTGCGTTCTCTTCATAGGCGTTACCAGACCAGTTCTTCGGCGTGAAGCGGGTGCATATTCTTTTTGATGCTTGCGATCTTGCCGTTCCGCACCTTGACGACGCGATCCGCCATTTTGGCAATCTCGGGGTTGTGCGTGACCATCATCACGGTCGATCCCTGGTTTTTGACGATGTCTTCAATGACCTTCAAGACCTCGATGCTCGTGGTATAGTCGAGCGCCGCCGTCGGCTCGTCGGCAAGGATCAGCTTGGGGTTTTTGACGATTGCGCGGGCGATCGAAACGCGCTGCTGCTGCCCGCCCGACATCTGCGAGGGATAGTTGTTCTCTTTCGATTTGAGCCCGACCTTTTCGATGGCGTCGGAGGCGGGCATCGGGTTTTCCACAAGCTCCGCGATAAACCGGACGTTTTCGAGCGCCGTCAGGTTGGGCATGAGGTTGTAGGATTGGAAAATAAAACCGACGTAGTTTCTGCGATACGCGGTCAGATCGGCGTCGGAAGGATGCGAAAAATCTTTGCCCTCGACAAAGAAAGATCCCTCGGTGAGAAAATCCATTCCGCCGACGATGTTCATCATGGTCGATTTGCCGCAGCCCGACTCGCCGAGCACAACGACAAATTCGTTTTTGTAAATTTCCAGATTGATCCCTTTGAGCACGCGAGAGACGCCATCGCCCGAGGGAAACTCCTTGATGACGTCTTTCAGCACGGCAAGGACTTCCTTCTTTTCGCCGAGGTCAACGAGCAGTCCCTTTTCCTCAATGGTGATGGCGGCAAGAGACGCCATGCGCTCGCAGAGCTGGAGTTCTTCCTCGTCGTAAAGGCTTCCGTCTTTTTTGTTGACGACCTGCACGCAACCGATCACGTCGTGCAGGTTGTTGAGCGGTACGCAGATCATCGACTTGACCAAAAGCCCGTTGTCGTCGAAAACGCTCCCGTCATAGCGCGAATCGTTGACGGCGTCGGCAAGGATCATGGGTTTTCCGGTTTTGGTGACAACCCCCTCGATCCCCAGTCCGTTTTCCACCACAATGTTGGAAAGATCGATCGGCCCGATGTGAAAAAGCGGGCTCAAACGATCGTTCTTTGCGTCCAGAAGCCAAATGGCTCCCGCTTCGCTGTTGAGCGTTTTTACGATTGTTTCAAGACTTCCCGAAAGAGCGTCTTCGAGATTGTCCACTTCCAAAAGCTGTTCCATGATTTGCCAGGTCGCCTTTGCAAAGCGTTTTTCTTCGGCCATAATAACTCCTTTCGCCATTACAAAAATGGTTGTAAACTATATCATATCATTATAACATTTTCAAAACGGTTTTTCAAGCACTCAAAAAAAGAAACAAAAGCTCTCCCAAAAGGGCGTTGCCCTCGACGAAAGCTCTTGTTGACAAGTCTTTCCGCTTGTGTTACAATCAAAGCGGCGGCAAAAAACGCCCGCAAAACCGACAACAAAAAACGGAGGACTTCTCCATGATCCTTTTCATCAACGCCTGCGTGCGAAAACAATCGAGGACCAAGCGCCTTGCGGATCGCTTGCTTGCCAAAAAGAAACAAGAGATCACCGAGATCCGCCTGGAAGAGTTCGTTTTTCCGCCGGTCAACGAAGCTTTTTTGCAAAAGCGCGACCGTTTGATCAAGGCAAAAGCGTTCGACGACCCCTCTTTTGCCCTTGCGCGGCAATTTGCCGAGGCCGACGAGATCGTGATCGCCGCACCGTTTTGGGATCTTTCCTTCCCCGCTTCTCTCAAACAGTATTTTGAACAGATCAACGTTTTGGGGATCACGTTTTGCTATACGCGGGACGGTTTTCCAAAAGGGCTTTGCAAAGCCGAAAGGCTGACCTTTGTCACAACGGCGGGCGGAGATTTCTTCCCCGAGGAATACGGCTTTGGCTATATCAAGGCGCTGGCGCAAACTTTTTACGGCATTGAGACCGTGGAGCTATTGCGCGCTACCGGGTTGGATCTCGACGGGCGCGATCCCGAAGCGATCCTTGACGCGGCTTTGAAGCAATAAAGAAGAGTGCCGGAAAGGGCGCTCTTCTTTTGTCGCTTGCGATTATTCTTCGAGCGGAAGGACCTCAAGACTTGCAAAAGCACAGGTTTTTCCCGCCACGTCCACGGTCGCCTTGTATTCATAGGTCTTCAGCTTGCCGGTCGGAGAGGTGGTCTCCACCGAGCCGACGACAGAAAAGCGCGCGGCGGCGGAATAGGTCTTGTCCAGAACGCAATCGGAAATATCGACGCTGTTGACCTTGTTGCGCGCGATCTGATCGGAAAAGGTCTTCTTTGATTTCAGCACAAACTCTTGTGCCGCTCTGCTTTCCTTGGAATCGGTAATGTTTCCCATGACGGTTTCTCGCTCCTTGTAATTGGTGATTAGCCTATCGCTTCTTTTATTATAGCACGTTTCGCAAGAGATGTCAACCTCCCCGCTTAAAGGCGGAAAAGGGGGCGGTGTCCGCCTTTTATTTCTGCTTTTTCCCTTGACTTTTCGCTCCCGCCGTGCTATAATAAGTGCCGTTATTTTTTTTGGGCTTTGCAAAAGGAGTTTTCCAACATGGACGGAATCAGTGAAAAAACAGAAAAATCAGCGCTTTGCAAGCGGGCGTGGGGCTTCGGCTTTGTTGGAATTCTTTCCTACACGACCGGTTACGTCGTGCGCTATCTGCTCAGCGTTTCCCAGCCTGCGATGCTGGAAACGGGAGCCTACTCCGCCGGATTTTTGGGAGTCCTTTCTGCACTTCTGCTCATCTCCTATGCGGCGGGACAGCTCGTCTCGGGATTCCTCGGCGACGCGATCCACGCGCGCCACATGGTGCTCATCGGGCTTTCTGCAACCGGGATCGCGAACATCGTTTTTTCCCTCACGCATCGGACCTGGCTTCAAGCCGCCTGCTTTGTGGTCATGGGACTTGCGCTTTCCATGCTGCGCGGGCCGATCACCAAAATGATCTCCGAGTCGCTCGACAAGGACCGCGCACAATTTATCTGCACTCTGATCCTCGTCTTCTCGCACCTGGCTCCGCTGATTGCCAGCATGCTCGCGCTGATCTTCCGCTGGCAAAGGCTCTTCCTCTACGCGGGTTGCTTTACGCTCTGCGTCGGCATCTTTGCCTTTTTTGCCATCACTTCGTTTGAAAAGAGGGGCTGGATTTCCTTCCGCGCCTCGCAGCGCACCGGCTTTGCCGCCTACAAGGGACTTTTCCGCATCGACGGTTTCGTCTTTTTCATGATCATCGGCGGCGTGACCGAGATTGCAAACACGGCGATCACCTTCTGGCTCCCGACCTATTTTTCCGACGCGCTCGCTTTGGGCGAATCAACGGCGCAGCTGCTCAACTCGGTCGCCGCGATCATCAACACGGCAGCGCCTTTTACCACGCTGATGATCTATCGCCTCATCAAAAAGCGCGAGATCTACCTCTTGCGCGGGATATTCCCCATCTCAATCCTCTCGTTTATCGCCATGATCTTTGTCCCGGGCGTTTTGCCCAAGATCATTCTGCTCCTTGTGGGCAAAACCGCGCTCGCGAGCATCAGCGGCGTCATCGATTGCGCCGGCTACATTGCGGCGGCGGCGGCGACCCTCACCTTCGGGCAGTTTGCCGGAGCCAACTGGACGGTCGTTCTATCGATTTGGGCGGGGATTGCCGTCGTCGGGCTTGTTGCCTCCTGTATCCGCAAGCAAAATAAGAGCGTCTGATTTTATTATAAAGGAGAAACCGCTATGAAACTTTCCACCACTACGGGCGATTTTAAGGTCGGCTCCATGCACGTGGAGGAGCAGATCCACTGGATCTCCAAGACCGGCTTCAAACACATCAATCTCGAGCTCTCGGACGATAACGCCAACGCCCGCCTCTGCAACGACGACTGGGAAGACCGCATCACATCGATCGGTAAAGCCATGAAGGATGCGGGTCTTGACGCCGTGCAGGCGCACTCT
>CADBFJ010000078.1 GCA_902793915.1 uncultured Ruminococcus sp. | reverse complement strand
TCGAACAAAAACGACATACATTCAAACGGCGAGAGCGTGTTGAGGTCGGTATTGCGAAGGTCGTCGAGGACAGATTGCTCCATGCAATCCTCCATGGAGATAGCGCCGTCATCGGCTTTCCCCTTCGCGGGCGCGTCGGAGGAGGAGACGGCTTTGGCGGTCGCTTCAACCGAGGCAAGTACCTCACGGGCGCGTCTGACCACTTCGTTGGGCAGTCCCGCGAGCTTTGCAACTTCAATGCCGTAGCTATCGTCGGTAGATCCCCGCACGATCTTGCGTAAGAAGGTGATGCCATCCCCACGCTTTTTGGCGGCAATGTTGTAGTTGATGACCCCTGCTTCCTCGTTCTCCAGCACGGTGAGTTCGTGATAGTGCGTGGCAAAAAGAGTCTTGGCGCCGATTTTGCGGGCGGTGTACTCGACGATAGCGCGGGCAATGCTCATGCCGTCAAAGGTCGAGGTTCCGCGCCCGACTTCGTCGTAGATGATGAGGCTCTTTTGGGTCGCGTTTTTGAGGATGTAGGAAACCTCGTTCATTTCGAGCAGGAAAGTCGATTGCCCCGAGGCGAGGTCGTCCGATGCGCCCACGCGGGTAAAGAGCTTATCAACGAGCCCGATCTCGGCTTCCTTGGCGGGAACGAACGAGCCGATCTGCGACAAAAGCACGATGAGCGCCACCTGCCGCATATAGGTCGATTTGCCCGCCATGTTGGGGCCTGTGATGAGCATGAGACGGTTATAGCCTGTATCAAGCATCGTGTCGTTGGGGACAAAATAGGAGTCCTTTACAAACTGCTCGACGACCGGATGCCGCCCGTCTTTGATCACGATTCTGTCGCCTTGATTGACTTCGGGGCGCACGTAATGGTTCTTTGCCGCAACGCTTGCAAGCGACGCATAGGAATCCAGCTCGGCAAGGATCGCCGCCGTTGCCTGGATTCTGCCGCTCTCCTCTGCGACAAAGGTACGGATTTTTTGGAAGAGATCGTACTCAAGCGCGCAGATCTTATCCGACGCGCCGAGGATCGTGCTTTCCAGTTCTTTGAGCTCTTCGGTGATGTAGCGCTCGCAGTTGGTTAAGGTCTGCTTGCGGATATAGCGGTCGGGGACCTGCCCCACGAGCGATTTGGTCACTTCAATGTAGTAGCCGAACACGCGGTTGTAGGCAACGCGAAGCGTCTTGATGCCGGTCGCCTGCTTTTCCTTTTCGGCAAGCGCATTCACCCAGCTTTCACCGTCGCGCAGGATCGAGCGCAGGCGATCGAGATCTTCGTTGTAACCGTCCGCAATGATGCCGCCTTCGCGGATCGAGAACGGCGGATCCTTGGCAATAGCGGAAGTGATCTTTTCAAAAATATCCGAAAGCGGATCGAGCTTTTTGCCAAGTCCTTGCAAACGGTCGCACTTGCAGGCAAGAAGGCTCTTTTTGACGTCGGGCAGGATCTCGGCAGTAGCGGAAACGGCGCGCAGATCTTTGCCGTTTGCCGAACCGTAAACGATCCTTGTCACAAGGCGTTCGAGATCGAGCACGTGCGAAAGCCGCTCGGAAAGGTCTTCGCGGAGCATGAAACTGTTTGCGAGTTCTTCAACCGCGTCCTGCCTGCCCGAAATCTCGGCAACGTTGAGGAGCGGGTGTTCGATCCAACTGCGGAGCATCCGCGCGCCTGCCGCCGTTTTGGTTTTGTCCAACACCCAGAGCAACGTTCCGCGTTTTTCCTTTTCGCGCATCGATTCGACGAGTTCGAGGTTGCGCCGTGTGTTAACGTCAAGCTCCATATACTGCCCGCCCGAATAGACCGAAAGCTCCCGGATATAGGAGAGGTCGCTCCGCTCGGTGTCGGCAAGGTAGGAAAGAAGTCCCCCGACGGCAGAGACGAGAAGTCCATCCTCCAGAACCGAAGTGCGCAGTTCGGGGAATTGCTCCTTGACGCGACCGAGGCAGGCGGAAGGCTCAAAGCGGTTCCCTTCTCCCAGGGTCAGCATGGTTCCGGTTTTGGCTTTGAGGAAGCTACCGATGCTCCCCATGTGTCCCTCGGTCAGATTGCAAAGGACTTCCTTGGGGCAATAGGTCCCAAGTTCGTTTTTGACGCGGTCCTCAACCCCATCGCCCGAAAAGGATGTGGCGTAGATCTGCGCCGTTGAAATATCGGCAAAGCAAAGACCCGCGCCCGCCCCTGTCAGATAGAGCGAGGCAAGATAGTTGTTTGCGTTGTCGGTAAGTAAGGTCGGCTCAATGACCGTGCCGGGAGTCACCACGCGCACGACGTCGCGGCGCACGAGCCCCTTGGCAAGCGCGGGATCTTCCATCTGCTCGCAAATGGCGACCTTGTAGCCTTTTTCGATGAGCTGTCCCACATAGGTTTCGGCAGAGTGAAAAGGCACGCCGCACATCGGCGCGCGTTCTTCTTCGCCGCAATCCCTGCCGGTCAGGGTCAGACCCAGTTCACGCGAGCCGACAATGGCGTCGTCGAAAAACATCTCGTAAAAGTCGCCCAGCCGGTAAAAGAGCAGGTAATCCTTGTATTGATTTTTGACTTCAAAGTATTGCTCCATCATGGGGGTCATGGAAGGTTCCTCGCTTTAGTCAAAAGATAAAATCAAAATCAGTGGCAACCGCCGCAGGTACTGCAATCGTGCGTGCAGGTCGGCTCCTCTCCCGAAATCTCGGTCTCGATCGTGCGGTTGACCTGGTTCATAAGATCGTTGACCTCTTTTTGCGTGCGGAGCAGCTCCAGATAGGCAGGATGCTCCGAGATCGCTTTGTAAAGATCGTCGATGCGCGCTTGCAGGGTATCGATGAGCAGCGTATCGCGCTCGGCTTTGGCAAGCTCCTGCCCGAGCGCCAACTGCTGAACCTGGTATTCGGACGAGAGCTTTTGCAGTTGCTCGTCCTTTTCGTATGCCTCTTTGGCGGCGGCAAAGGCGACCAGCCGCTCGTCGTTTTTCAGCGCCTCGCCGAGCGCCTTTGCAAGTTCAAAAAGTTCCATTTTGTTTTGTTGTTCCTTTGCGTTATGTTTCATAGAGCGCGTAGGCGTCGGCGCGCATAGGCGTAACCGTCACATACTGCCCGGTCAAAGAGGGATCGCCCGAGAAGAAAATGATCTTGCCCCCATCGGTTCTGCCCGAAAGCAGATCGGGGTTTCCCTTGCTCACGCCGTCGCAAAGCACGCGCAACTCTTTACCCACGAGTTTTTGGTTGTTGGCAAGCCCGATCTCGTTTTGCAGGGCAAGAAGCCGATCAAAGCGCGCGGCTTTGACCTCTTTTGGCACCTGGTCGGCGCGAACCGCTGCGGGCGTCCCTTTTCTCGGAGAATAGAGGAAGGAATAGATCTGGTCGAACCCGACTTCAGAGAGGATCGAAAGCGTATCGTCAAAATCCTCGTCGGTCTCGCCCGGGAAACCGACGATGATGTCGGTCGAAAGGGTGACGTCGGGGATCTTCTCTTTCAGATAAGCGACCGTCGCAAGATATTTTTCCCTATCGTAGCGGCGGTTCATTTCGCGCAGTACCTTGTCGCTCCCCGATTGCAGGGGCAAATGGAACTGGTGCGCCACGTGCATGGACGCCGCCATGACGTCGATGAGTTTCTTTCCCGCGTCCTTCGGGTGGCTCGTCATAAAGCGCAGGCGATAGTCGCCGTCAATTCTGTCCAAGCGAGCGAGCAGATCTGCAAAATCGATCGCCTCGGGCAGGTCTTTCCCGTAGGAGTTGACGTTCTGCCCGAGCAAGGTAATGTCCTTGTACCCCTGTTTGACAAGTTCTTCCACTTCGGAAGCGATCGCTTCCGGCATACGGCTGCGCTCTCGCCCTCGCACGTAGGGGACGATGCAGTAGGAGCAAAAATTGTTGCATCCGTACATAATCGACACCCATGCGCGGTAAGAACTTTCGCGCAAAACCGGAAGTCCCTCGGGCATGGAGAGGTCACGCTCCTCGGGGCAAAAGACGCGCTTGCCGCGCGCCTGTTTTTCGAGGATGAGAAGCGGCAGGCGGTGGCGCGACGCGGGAGAAAAGACCATATCCACGTAAGGATATTTCTTTTTGAGCTCTTCCCTGCGGTGTTCTTCCGCCGCCATGCAACCGGTCACACCGATGAGAAGATCGGGATTTTGTTCTTTGCAATGCTTAAAGCCGCCGATGATCGAAAGTGCCTTTTTTTCGGCGTGCTCACGAATGGCGCAGGTGTTGGCAAGGATGAGATCCGCCTCGTTCGGATCGCGCGTGATCTCATACCCCATTTCCTCGCAAAGCCCCGCGAGAAGCTCGCTGTCGGCTTCGTTCTGCTGACAGCCGAACGTGAGAAGATAGGCAGACTTGCGCCTGCCCGTTTCGGCAAAAAATCTTTCGTTTTGCTCGCGCAGAACGCGACAGGCGTCAAGCACCTCCGCGGTCTTTTGTTTTTTCCCGATTTCTTCCTGCATAGGCTTCCCTTTTTGTGCACTTCGTTATTTTTTATTTTATCACGCTTTCGGGCGGATGTCAAGGAGATTCGTTCCCCAAAGCGCCCCTCATCCACCGCCTTCCCCTGGGAGGGGGAAGGCTAAAAGAAACGACGATACACAGTACGCCGATCCGCGAAAG
Organism: uncultured Ruminococcus sp.; assembly: GCA_902793915.1. Classification (GTDB taxonomy): domain Bacteria; phylum Bacillota; class Clostridia; order Oscillospirales; family CAG-272; genus UMGS1865. The sequence continues at coordinate 878 of CADBFJ010000078.1, read as the reverse complement.
GGCGGCTCAAAAACCTTTTTGAAAAAGGCTTTTGAAGAGGGCGCGGGAGGAACTTTTGGCAAAAGTTCCTCCCGCATCTTCTTTTCAAAAAAGGTTTATTTCTTGTAGTATCTTGCGCCGTCGAGTTCGATATAGGAACCGTCGTTATCCTTACCGGCGTTGTAGGAATGGGTGCCTTCAAACGCGGCGATGGCGACCGACACGGCGGCGTCTCCAAGCAGGCTGGAAGTCTCGCCGGATTTGAGATCGCTCATGGTAATGGTCTGATTGCCATCGTCATCCTTGCCCATTTTGAAAGAGCCCGAGATGGTGTAGGTGTCGGTAACGCCCTTCCAGGTAATGGTCACTTTGGAGCCCGAGAATTTCATGGTGTAGCCGTCTCCGCCGTAGCTGCCCGAAGGTCCGCAGGAAACAAGGGCTGCCGCAAGCATCACAACGACGAGAACGATAGAAACGAGTCTTAACGTCTTTTTCATGGTTTTTCTCCTTGCAAAATCGTTTTTTTGGAAAGCTTTGCTTCCAATAAGAGTATAGCACGCAGAGCGCAAAAAGTCAAGTCACCTGCCGGCGATCCCATAGGTTTCTTTGAGGAGCTTTTTGTTTTTATACATCGCCTCGTCGGCACGCTGGAACACCTCGCTGTAGGTTTCCCCGAACGAGGAATAGGCGACCCCGGAAGCGACCGAAAGCACAAGCTCAACGCCTTCAAAAGTGATTTTGGAATAGGTCAACTGTTTGCGGAATTCTTCCATATACTCCGCAAGATGTTCGCGCGCTTCATCCTCTGCGATCACCACAAACTCGTCGCCGCCGATGTGGAAATGCCGACAGCCCGGAAAAATGCCGGGGAGCCTATGCCCCGCCTCAATGATGAGCTG
>CADBFJ010000077.1:5580-11719 GCA_902793915.1 uncultured Ruminococcus sp. | reverse complement strand
ACGCTGCCCACCGGCCGGGAGGACGATGGGCTGGACTGCGAGCTGAAGAAGCTGGCCTCCACCCTCCGGGATCGCTACGAGGCGGAGATGGAGAAATTCCAGTTCCAGAACGCCCTGGCCGAGATCTTCCAGGTCATCGACCGGGCCAACAAGTATATCGACGAGACCGCCCCCTGGGTCCTGGGCAAGGACGAGAGCAAGCGTGAGCGCCTGGCCACCGTCCTCTATAACCTGCTGGAGACCATCCGCATCTGCACCACCTTGCTGACCCCCTTCATGCCCGAGACCTGCGGCAAGATCTTCGACAAGATCGGCGCCTGCGACCTCTGCCGCACCTGGGACAAGGCCAACGTCTGGGGCAGCCTCCGCTCCGACGTGACGGTGCAAAAGGGCGAGAACCTGTTCCCCCGCATCGATAGCGAGAAGGCACTGGCCCAGCTGGAGGCCCTCCAGGCCGCCCAGAAGAAGGCCGCCCTGCCCGCTATCGAGGTGGAGCCCCTGGCCACCGAGGAGGTGGACTTCGACACTTTCTGCAGGAATGATCTCCGGGCCGTGAAGATCAAGAACTGCGAGAGCGTGAAGAAGAGCGATTTTTCTTCGGGAACCGAGAAACTGTACCGAGCGGAAAGATCCGTGCTGTCCTTTGAGAAGAGGTTGTTCCCGTCCTCGTCAGTTGCAACGACGGTGTAGTATTGACCCGCTTTCAGCACCACGTCATAGACCTGCACGGCTGCGTGAGCTCCGCTGACGTCTGCTGAGATTGAGCCTTTACTTTCTCCTTCTTCCGCGGTACAGTAGGACCGCTCAACAAAGACCTTTTCGGCATTGAATATCCGTATGGTATACTCGGTAGCCGGGGTAAGACCTTCAAACGTTAAATATCGTGTATCCGGGCCGATTTGCTGGCGATATGTTCCGTCTTCGCCGGTCAGGGTGGCATAGATCGGGATCTCAAAATCCTCTTCCTGCGCGCCCGACATCGTCACTTCAAAGAGGAGACTGTCGGGTTTTGCCATCACGAGCGAAAGACTGATCATCAGCGTGCTGACAAATGCAACGACGACGATGACCGCCGCCGCAACGGTTGACGCGGCAACACCGGCAAAAGAGCCAATCGTGCTTGCAACAGAGGAGGCAGCAGACGAGGCCGCGCTTGCGGCACTGGAAGCCGCGCTCGAAGCCGCGCTCGACGCTCCGGAAGAAGCCGAAGAAGCACTCGACGCCGCAGAGGAAGTGAATTTTCGGATCTCGATTCCTGCTTTGACTCCTTATTTTTCTCTTTCCTTGCGGAAGTTTCCTTTTTCGGATCGTTAAAGGTTTCGGAGACGCGGAAAACATCTCCCTGCCCTCTCATCGAATCTTCTTTTACAAAATGCGGATTCTCGTTGTCAATCCGTATGTTCTGCCGATCGCTTCTCGCTTTTTGTGAACCGTCCGGATTTGTGATATTATATGTGTTTCTTTCGTCTTTCACTATTTCACATCCTTATAATATCAGAATTATATCCAACGAAATGCTATTTGAAACAGTTTAGAAGGAGTTTGCGTCAGCGTCGGCAAAGCCTTTGCTGAGTTCCTTTTGCTCCTCAACGAAGTTGTTTGCAGCCTCCTGCTGTTGCGCGGTCGCATTCTCAAACGAGACGGGCTGATTGAGAACGATCTGCGGGAACGGAATGTTGATGTTGTACTGATCGAAGAGCAGCTTGAACTGACGGTTCATATCGCGCTCGACCTGGTATCTGACGCCTTCGTCACAACCTGCGGCAAAGCGGATCACGACTGCGGAATCACCGAGCTCGGAAACGCCCTTGTAGAAGGGACCTTCTTTGATGTCGGGGATCGCTTCTCTGATCTTCGGGAAGTTCTCTTTGAGGATGGCTTCCACGCGCTCGAGAGATTCGCCGTATTCAATGCCGATGTCGCAAATGGCGAGCGAGAGCTGGTTCGTCATGTTGACGATGCTCTGGAGCTGTGCGTTGTTGATGATCTTAATGTTTCCGCCGGTGTCCACGATCTGGGTGGTGCGGATGCCGATCTCTTTGACTTCGCCGCGGAAGCCGTCGACGACGATGATGTCGCCCACGTCGAAGATCCCTTCAAAGACGATAAAGAGACCCGCGATGATGTCGGCAACGAGCGGCTGTGCGCCGAGACCGACGACAAGACCGAGAATTCCGATACCGGCAAGGATCGCCGTGGTATCCACGCCAAAGGTCTTCAGCACGAAGAAGAGCAGCGAAAGGATCGCGGCATACTTCACAAGGCTGCAAAGAATGTCAACAATGGCTTTGCCCTTCTTGAGCGGCTTCGCAAGCAGCTTGAGGATCGTACGCAGAAGCCAGCTTGCGCCAAGGCAGAAGATAAAGTAGCTGATTACACGAATGACCACGTTAAATTCACCCGCGTTGCCGAGGAAGTTCAGGCTGCGCCAGAACACACTCATCGGGTTAAACAGTTTGTTACCAAACGCCATAAAGACCGCATATACGACCAAGATCACATATGCAAAGATCTTCAAAATCAAGTTCAGACTGAGTTTGGATTTTGTTTTTTCGTTGCTCATGTTTGATAGCACCTTTCTTTTTTATTTTGAAAAGTTTCTTCTTTAGCCCTGTTTAGCGAACAACAAGACCCCAAGTTATATTATAAACAAATAGTGATATAAGTCAATGGCTTTTCGACATTTTTGTGCAAATAGCACACAAAAAACGACAAGAAAAATCATTAAAAGAGCGGCAAGACGTCTGTCTTGCCGCTCTGATTCAAATTGCTTGAAACGATCTCAAAATCAAACCGTTACGACCACGCGGCAAGCAGGAAATCCTGCTTGCCGCTCCTGAGTCAGGGGGGTCACTCGTCGAGATGCTCTTCGGCTTCCTCCTGGATCTTGGGATCATAGGACAATATCGGTTTTACATTTTTCTTGTGGATCTTACGATCAACATAGTTCTTTGTGATCTTCATGACCAGTGGGAAAAGTACCACAACGCCGATGAGGTTTGGGATCATCATAAGCCCGTTAAAGGTATCCGAAATGTCCCAGGCAAGCGAGGAGGTCATGACGGCGCCGAGCAGGATCGTGGCAATGTGAATGATCTTAAAGACAACCGTACTCTTTGCGCCAAAGAGATACTCCCACGCTTTGGTGCCGTAATGGGACCAGCCGAGGACGGTGGTAAAAGCAAAGAGGAACATAGCCACGGCAACAAACTTCTCTCCGATGTTGCCAAACGAGAACACCGAGTTGAACGCGCTTGCCACAAGGGTCGCGTCGCTTACTCCGCCGACAGTCGCGCCGGTTGCAAGATCATAAACGCCGGAAGTCAAAACGACGAGAGCCGTCAGGGTGCAGACGATGATCGTGTCCGCAAAGACCTCAAAGATGCCCCACATTCCCTGCTTGACAGGTTCTTTTACGTTCGAGTTCGAGTGCACCATAACCGAAGAACCAAGTCCTGCCTCGTTCGAGAAAACGCCGCGCTTAAAGCCCTGGGTCATGGTCTTGTCGATGACGGTCTTGAGCATATAGCCGCTCACGCCGCCGATCGCCGCGATCGGGGTAAACGCATTTTTGAAGATCGCGCCGAACGCGGGGAGAATGTTTGCATAGTTCTTCCCCACGATGATGAGCGCGCCGAGAATAAAGGCGATGACCATGAAGGGCACGACCTTCTCCGCAAAGGACGCGATGCGGCGCAGTCCGCCGAGGATGATGAGAGACGCGAGAATGACGATCATGGCGCCGATGAGAATTGCGTAAAGTGAAACGCCTTCAAAAACTTTGATCTCCGAAAGCGCACCGATCTTAAAAGCGCTCTCAACGTTCAGAACGATCTTATTGACCTGCCCCATTGAGCCGATGCCGAAAGAAGCGAGGATCGTAAAGCAGGAGAAAAGGATCGCAAGAATCCTGCCGATCCATTTGCAGCCTTTTTTGGCGCCCAGACCGTCGCGCAGGTAGTACATGGCGCCACCCGACCACTCGTTCTTTTCGTTGCGGCGTCTGTAATAAATGCCGAGGACGTTTTCGGAGAAGTTGGTCATCATGCCAAAAAATGCCGCAACCCACATCCAAAAGACCGCACCCGCGCCGCCTGTGCAGATCGCAGCCGCAACGCCCGCGATGTTACCGGTGCCGACCGTGGCGGCAAGCGCCGTGCAAAGCGCCTGGAAGGGAGAGATCGCGCGCTTGTCCTTTGTGTGTCCGATGACGTCACGGTGGAAAAGCGAACCAATGGTGTTCTTCCACCAGTGCCCCAAATGGCTCACCTGAAAAACCTTTGTCACGACGGTGAGCAAAATGCCCGTACCGATCAATAAAATCAAACCGACCTTGCCCCAAACAAAGCCGTTAACGGCATCGTTTACCGAGGTGATTGCTTCCAAAAATTTCATTGATGTTTCCTCCAAAGTGTGTTGCTATCATTTTTGCGAAAAAACGCAGAAAAACAAAAAAATGCAGACCCGAAGGATCTGCACAAAAGCAAAAGAACGGCGCATCCGAAAAAAAGGGATACGAAAAATGATCTTTGTCCTTTTGCCTGAGAGATTGGCGGCGGACGCCGCTTGCCCCTTCGGCACTCACTCCGACCGGCTGTCGGTGAGCTTCTCCAAAGATTCGTCGGTACGCAGTCCTCATCCCATCGGGACACCTGAGAGTGTTACTCCTTCGGTTGCAAAAACTGCATTTCCTGCGTACGTCATACGGAATCGTAATTCAATTTGCGATGATTATAGCACATCTTTTTGCATTTTTCAAGTTTTTTTGAAAACTTTTTTGCAAAAAAATGTATTTTTATGAATTTTTAACCAATCAAACCATATAAAAAGCGGCAAACCTTGGCGGTTTGCCGCTTTTTTACCCATGTTTTATTCGGTCGCTTCTCCTTTACGCGCCTTCCAATTTGCATAAAGGCGTTCGACAGGCGCGAACATTCTGCCCCAGTGGAACTTTTTGCAAAGGAAATAGGCGATGGCGCCGAGCGCGATGCCCGTGACAACGTCGAGGAAATAGTGCTGCTTGACGAAGACAGTCGAAGCATAGATGAGCAGCGTGGTAACAAGAGAATAGATGCGGAACCACTTGGGAATTTCTTTGCGTCCCGCAACGCCGAGATAGCAGAGCGTGCTGTTGATGCAGTGGAAGCTCGGCAAAAGGTTATACGCCATTGCAGATCCGTCGAGCGAATACCAGAACTGGCGCAATTTTTCAAAGAAGGTCGGGTTCTCGGAAACCTCGTAAAGCCCCTCGGCGACCCTGTCCATATAGGTCGGGAAAAATGCCAGCGCCAACACTCCCGCAAGACAGGCAACGAGGTTTGCCGCCATGTAGTCGGCAAAGTGCTCTTTTTCGCATTTGGAAACCGCCATAGGTCCCATTGCCCAATAGGCATACGACCAGACGTAAGGGATAATGAAGATCGACACGATCGGGATCATATCGTCCAAAGCAATCTTTGGCAAAAAAGGCGTAAAGCCAAACCAAGTGGCAAGATAGTGCCCCAAGAGGTAAAAAGCGTGCTGCAGAATCAAATAGGCGATACCGATGGCGATCGCATAGCCCTTGACGCGATTGGTCTTTTCAGTCTTTTCAATCATCCTGTTACCCTTTCTTTTTTCAGCACTCCTTGCCGTAGACTTCGCGGTACTTTTCGCGGCAGAGGGTGCGGTTTTGTTCCTGCATGGAAACTTCGTTTTCGCGCAGGGTTTTGTTTTCATCGGGATAGATTGGCGGCATGACATGAATGGTATACGCCTGCTTCGGAAAGCCGTACTGATCCAGCGCGTTTTGGTCTTGCATGGTAACGAAGATCGGGACGATCGGCACCCGGAATTTTGCGGCGTAGAAGAAGGCGCCGGGCTTGGTGGGTCTCGGCTTGCGGTAGTTCCACCACATTGCCTGCTCGGGATAAATCAAAACGAGGTCTCCCCTGCCCAACACAGTCTCCATCGCCTCGGACAAAAGCTTCGTCGTTTTGAAATTGGTGCTCAAGGGAAAGGTATCGCAATGCCGCATGAGGAACCCCGGCATACCGGGCAAAAAGAAGTTGGAACCTTTGATCACCTTATAGAGTCGATGCCTGCCGGGGATCCGATCTGCAACCTCTTTGACAGCAAGGTTATCGTAAATGCTGAAATG
>CADBFJ010000077.1:0-5538 GCA_902793915.1 uncultured Ruminococcus sp. | reverse complement strand
CCTCGCCTACCACTTTCATTTTCAGGTCACGGCGATACTTTTTTTGCGCCACGATCGCGACGAGCCGAGCGACTCGCGTGGAAATTTTGCTCGAGAATTTCTTTTGCAGATAATCGACCTCGTCCGGTGCAAGCGGATGCCCGGGAGGATCGTTCTCCACGTCGACGAAATAGCGGTCCCCGCCTGCGTTTTCGAGTTTTCGGATGCGATCCAATACCTCGAGCCGCTCTTTGGAGCGTTCTTGCGTTTTCACTTTGTTTCTCCTGCGAAAAAACATGGGATTTTGTCAGTCCTTTAAAAGCGTGTTGCGGAAGTTGTCGGATGCGACGCTGATGCGCAGAGCGTTCTCGTGCAGGCGGCGGTTTGCCTCCTCGTGCTCCCGTCTCTCCTGTTCGCCGAACGCCGCCTTGATGGCGAGAATTTCGTCGTAAAAAGGCGTTTCTTTGGCGTAGTTCCAGAAATAGGATTCGTAGCAGATGTTGTCATACTGCCAGGGCTTGTAGAACATGTTGTAGTGAATGAGTCCAGGGACGCCGTCGTAGTTTTCATCGAGCGACATCTTGTTCCAGCCTTTGTCCACAAACTGCACCCGTCCGCGGCAGAGGTGGTTGAGATAATCCTGGTCGGGGCAGATGGTGTCAAAATGGTACTTGTTGAGCAGTTCGACAAAGCGCTCCTGGATTCTTTCTTTTCGGAAGGCGTCGAGGTTCATGAGCAGGACGCCCGAGTTGAAATACTCCTTTGCGGGAATGCCGAGCGAGCCTTCGGAATAGCGAATGAAATCCTCGTGTCCGTTGACGATGGCGTCTGAAATAGCGCCGACAAGGTTTTCGCCGAGCGGGATCTCATAGAACGCGGCGATGTCGCGGTTGAGCACGACGTCGGCGTCGAGGTAGATTGCTTTGTGATACTGCGGAAAAAGCGACGCGATGAAAAGACGATAATAGATTGAAATCGTATAGTAATCGCGCAGATTAAGTTCGCCCGCCATGAGCGCAACTTCCTTTTCCACGTTGGTAAAAGAGACCTCCGCCCGCTCGTCCGAGAGGTCGGTGATGCGCTTTTTCAGTTCTTCCGGGATATTGGTATAAAGCACATGGATCGTGCAATGAGAGTTCTCGGAAAGATTCTTCTTCAGCGAGTGGATCGCCACTCCGAGGAACGGGATGTACCGGTGATCCACCGAAAAGAAAACCGGGATCTCTTTTTTCTGACTCATAGAGCTAAAAGTTCCTTTCAAAAGGGAATTTCTGGTGTCAAGCGCTCATAAAGCGCAATGATATCGTCAAACCGGGACTCATGCAAAATCTCGTGTACGCGGTCAAACTGCCAAGGCTTGACGTTCTGCGTGGTAAAGATCTTCGGGAAGCGCGGAAACCAGTTGATAGTCATAGAAAAGTGGCGGATCACGGTATCGCGTTCCACTTCCTTTTGCTGGTTGAAGCGTTTGGGCAGGATCTTTTTCTTTTTGCAATAGCGATTGATGGTGGTCTGGTCGGACAAAAATATCTTCCTTTTGCCACAGGCATCAAGCGCTTTGCGAAAAACACCGGTTTTTTTGATGCGGGGCAAATTGAGAAGCAGGACGCCGGCATTGATATAATTCACGCCGAAAAAGTGACAGCCGTAACGGTCGCGCACGCCCGCAAATTCGGCGTCTCCAAGATCAATCGAATAAAGTTCTTCCACGTCACCGCAAAGCATGGTGTCGGTATCAAGATAAACGAGCTTTTCGGGCATCCCCTCCACCCGGTCGGCAAAAAGGCGCAAAAAGGTGTAGGGGGTGTATTGATTGTCTTGATTGGGGGCGTGAAGGAGGGTTTCGACATAGAAGGCTTTTGCATCAACAAGGTGAACCGAGCTTTTCTCGTTCACTTTCTTGCAAAGTCCCTCAAGATATGCCCTCTGGTCTTCGCCAAAGGGGGTAAAGCGTTCCTCCACTTCACGCAGATCCATTGTAAAGAGATAAATCGTCAAGGGATCTTTGTGATATTTGAGCATCGAAAGCACCGAGAGGAGAACACCGCAAAAAATTTTGCGATTTCCTGCATAAAGGATTGGAACATTCACGTCTTACTTTCCTCCTCGATCTCGGCTTTCACATAGCGAATCACTTCATAGGTACTGTTTTCGGCGCGTTTTCGCATGACTGCGAGCGTCTTGTCTCGCAGTTCTTCCGCTTGCTTGCGTTCAGGGAGCCCTGCTGTCGGATAAAAAGGTCCATCCACATAGATCGTGACCGCAGGGGTCTTCCTGCTTCCCTTTTGTTGATAAGTGACCGTAGAAGTAAACACGGGAGAACCTGTGCGGACCGGATAAACAAATCCACCGGTGGAAAATGGGCGAATGCCTGTGTAGTAGGGCCAGATGTGCGCCTCGGGATAGACCTGGATCGCGCATCCTTTTTTTGCATGGTGTTCGACCGCTTCGAGAAAATGCCGCATGCCCGAAAGCCCTGTCGGCAGCGGGAGCGCGCCGCAGCACTCAATAAACCATTTGGTCGCCCGGACAGAAAGGTTGTCGGCGTTGACGATTACCCGCACCTTTTTCGGGAAGGAAACGAGCGAGGGAAAGAAAGCGTCCCCTGCCATGAGCGTATGGTTGGAATAGACGAAATATCCCTTTTTGTCGGCTTTTTTGAGCGCTTCCCTGCCCACCACGCGATAGCGGAATTTCAGCTTGCAGTAAAGATAGGCAAAGGGCGTCATGATGACGCGGTAGCAAAGAAAAGAGAGTAGATGCCAAAGGGGATTTTTCCGAATATAACGATAGCGCCCATCTACGGTAATGGTTTTTCGCGTAATCCCCGAAAACTCTTGCCCGCTTTCGTCCCGATATTCCACGACTTTGACAGGACTGCTGTTTTTGCGTTTCATAAAGGAACTCCTTTCGAGCATCTGAGGCAATTTTATCACAAAGGGAATACAGAGTCAACCTACCGTAAAGAAAGATCGGTTCTACCCGAAAAGAGTAGGATTCTACCGCCGAAAAATCGACTCTACCGTCAGGAGAATCGAGCTTTTTGCGGCTCTTTTCAAAAAGCCATGCGGATGGAATTATTATAGCAGAAAAGCCCTCTCTTGTCAAGGCTTTAGCGAATTGACCCCCCCCAACGCACAATTCGATCCCGTAGGGGGACGGAAGGGCTTGTATGTAAAAAAAGAGAGCACTGCAAAGCAACTCCCTCACGGTTTGTAGTAATACGCTGCGCCTTGAAATACAAGCAATTCTGTTGGACTGAACCTAACGACAACTTCGCGAAACTTCGTTTCGCTTCGTGCCGCATATTTCCTCACGGAAATATGCTCCCCTGTGCGCGGTAAACCGCGCGCAGAATAACATTGTATGTTCAAGGCCAGGAGGGGGAGCCAAAAAGAAGAGGGACGCAACTGCGTCCCTCTTCTTTTTGGCTCCCCCTGTGGACTTGAACCAACGACACCCTGTATTAACAACTCCGCAAGACTACGTCTTGCTTCGTCCGGCTTTTTCTTGCGAGCTGATCGCTCGCATTTGTTTCGCAAAACCGAAAAAGCCTTCGTCAGACCCCGCCGTTGGCGGGGCTTCCTATTGCGCGAGAGTGGCGTTGGCTCAAAATCGACAGAGAAAACACAATGATTTGAAAATATCAATCACGGGGCGTTTTGCTTTGCTTTTTTGACTTCTTTTCTCCAAACGACGGCGTAGTGATTTGCAGTTCTCCCGACTCTAAATCTATCGCAACAGGGTCAACTGTGCGTATTTTCAAATTACCCTTCTTGTCAATCAAAACATTTTTTGAAATTGAGCATTCAATTTCCGACGTTGACCAGTTGAAGAATAATTTTAGATCATCTTGGTTTCTCATGCAAACAAACGATCTTTCTTTTTCAGGCAAACACTCTGTTGCTCCAAATTGACTTTTTCGACAGCATATCCGTTTTTCACAATGATGCCACCAATATTATTCGTTCTGCTATACCAATATGGAGCATGGCGATACGCCGAATCGCATAGCGGTTGACCGATCTTTTCTTCTATTTCGGAAAAATGAAGCAAAAGATCATTTTGATCGTTCGTTTCTAAAAACTTTTCAAATCCTGCAAACTTAGACATCGCTTTTCCCCTTTCATTCAATCATTTAGAAAATACTCAACCAATACCGTTGTTGAGAATCCACTTGGAGGTGCACTTAACACCCTGTCTTTGGGGTTCGTCATGCTATCATACATTGCGATGCAAATATTCCTAGGGCGATTCGTCACGTGAAGTGCCTTTTGGATATCGTTACAAAGCAAAACAATAGAAGTTTCTCCTCGTTCACGTGCCGCCACTTTTGCCTCGTTGATATAGTCCCGTGCACTTTGCGTCAAAGAAACTTTATGCGCCTTGCTTGGACTCGTCTGCGCGCCTTCGCTTGTGACCGCTACCCGTTCTTCTGGGGCAAACATAACTTTTTCTTCAAGACAAACAACCTTCTTTTCCAGCACTTTGATGCGCTCCATCAATTCTAAAACAATACTTTCAATTCCCATATTTTTCTCCTCTGTCCGTTTTTTCTTTTTAATACATATGTATTTTATCACAGTACTTATATTTTGTCAAGTATTTTTAAAAAATATTTATGTTTTTTGAAAAACAAATTTCTTGCGCATAAAATACATTTGGACATTGCCCCATGCGACACCCTGTATTAACAACTCCGCAAGACTACGTCTTGCTTCGTCCGGCTTTTTCTTGCGAGCTGAACGCTCGCATTTGCTCCGCAAAGCCGAAAAAGCCTTCGTCAGACCCCGCCGTTGGCGGGGCTTCCTGTTGCGCGAGAGTGGCGTTGGTTCAAATACAGCAAAAGAAAAGCAAAACCAAAAGGGAGTCCGATTGGACTCCCTTTTGGTTTTGGCTCCCCCTGTTGGACTTGAACCAACGACACCCTGATTAACAGTCAGGTGCTCTACCGACTGAGCTAAGGAGGAATATAAAATTGTGTGAACCCTCGTTTATGGGCTGAGGTTCTTTTGCCCTTCCTGCGTCATCTTGCGATGACGAACAGTCAGTGTGCTCATACTTGCTACGCAAGCGACCGACTGAGCTAAGGAGGAATATGGTTTTTTGTTCTTCTTTCTTTGTCATTGTGGAAAGAAGAACCGAGGGAAACCTATTCAGTTTCCCTCGGCGTTGTGTCGGCTATGAGCGATTTTCCCGGGCCGTCGCCAGCCAAGTATCTTAGCCACTGCAGCGCTTAACTTCCGTGTTCGGAATGGGAACGGGTGGACCCACTGCGTTAAACACACTGACTTCCTGCCGAAACAGGATGGTGCACCTTCGGGGACTCGAACCCCGGACCCACTGATTAAGAGTCAGTTGCTCTACCAGCTGAGCTAAAGGTGCATTTCCCTTCGGCACATCTATGGACATATCATTCTGCATATGACCATAGAAAATCGAATAAAAGGAGGAATGAGGGAAAAAGAAACTCAGAAAATTGTATGCGTTGAGAACTTCTTTTAGGAAGTTCAAGCCCTCGGTCTATTAGTATCAGTCAGCTAAACGCATTACTGCGCG
>CADBFJ010000076.1 GCA_902793915.1 uncultured Ruminococcus sp. | reverse complement strand
ATGAGCGCCCACGGCATCACCTTCCGCAAAGAATTCGGGCAGAATTTTCTCATGGATCCTTTTGTGGTAGAGCGCATTGCGGATGCCGCAGGAGACACACACGAGCGGACGGTGCTTGAGATCGGTCCCGGCATCGGAACCCTAACGCGCGAACTTGCGGCAAGATACCGCCGCGTGCTGGCACTTGAAATCGACCGTGGACTCATCCCTGTGCTTTCGGAAACGCTAGCCGACTGCCCCAACGCCGAAGTGCTCAATCTCGACGCGATGAAAGCCGATCTTGGTGAACTTCTCGCAAAAGATTTTGCGCAAGGTGCGGTCTCGGTTTGCGCAAATCTTCCCTACTACATCACAACCCCGATCCTTATGAAACTGCTGGAATGCGGTCTGCCCTTTGAGAGCATCACGGTCATGGTGCAAAAAGAGGTTGCAGATCGGCTTTGTGCCACCGCCGGAAGCCGCGATTACGGCGCCATTACGGTTGCAATCAACTACTATGGAAGCGCGCAAAAGTGCTTTTTCGTTCCCGCAGGAAAATTTCTGCCGCCTCCCAAAGTCGATTCGGCAGTGGTAAGGATCGATCTTTACAAAAATTCCCCCTATGCGGATGCCGGCCGCGACCTGCTGTTTCGAGTCGTCAAAGCGGCGTTTGGGGAGCGCAGAAAAACACTTTCCAACGCGCTCTCGGCAGGCTTTCCCGAGCTTTCCAAAACCGCGATTACAGACTGCATCGAAGGCATCGGTCTGGAACCGAGCGTGCGCGGTGAACGGCTTGATATTCAAGCGTTTGTCGATCTTTCCGCCGCTTTGGGGAACGCCCTGAAAGAATAAAAGAGAAAGCGCCCGACTTTTGTCGGGGCTTTTTCTGTTGGGAGTGCCGCTTTTTTTCTTCTTTCCATTGACTTTTTAATCGCCTCATGGTAAAATAATATGTTAGATTTTTCAGTGAGGAGGTGTGCGTTTTGGTTCGAGTGACTGCCGTACAAAAGGGTTCGCTTGCCGATGCCATGGGCATTTGCCCCGAGGACAGACTGCTTGCCGTCAACGGGCACGCGATCAAAGACGTGCTCGACTATCGCTTTTACATGACCGAACGCGAAGTCACACTTCTCCTCTGCCGCGACGGAAAAGAGCTGACGCTTCGCTTTTCCAAGCCCGAATCCTTTGACATCGGTCTTGATTTTGCAAGCGCGCTCATGGACGAAAAGCACTCCTGTACCAATCATTGCGTGTTCTGCTTTATCGACCAGTTGCCGAAAGGACTGCGCAAAAGCCTTTATTTCAAAGACGATGACGACAGACTTTCCTTTCTGCACGGAAACTACGTTACGCTCACCAATCTCAAAGACGAAGATATTGACAGAATCATAGAAATGCATCTCTCTCCGGTCAACGTTTCGGTGCATACCACAAACCCCGAGTTGCGCGTCAGGATGATGAAAAACAAGCACGCGGGAGAAGTCCTTTCCTATCTTCGCCGCCTTGCCGACGCAGGCATCTCGCTCTGCGCGCAGATTGTCCTTTGCAAAGGGCTCAACGACGGCGACGAGCTTGACAGAACCATGCACGATCTGCTTGCCTATTACCCCGCCCTCAAATCCTGCTCGATCGTCCCGGTCGGGCTGACCAAATTCCGCGATCACCTTTTCCCTTTGGAACCGTTTACCAAAGAGGACTGCAAAGCTGTGATCGATGAGGTCTCCGCATTCGGAAACTACTGTCTGAAAACCTACGGCACACGCCTCTTTTACTGCTCGGACGAGTTTTACCTCAAAGCGAGCGTTCCACTTCCGAACGACGAATTCTACGAGGACTATTCGCAAATCGAAAATGGCGTTGGAATGATCACCTCGTTTGAAACCGATTTTGGCTATGAACTTGACGCGCTCAAAGAGGAAGGCTTTGCGCTGGAAGAGAGGCGCTCGCTCTCGGTCATCACCGGCGTTGCCGCCGCAAGCACCATCCGAGGCGCCGCAGAAAAGCTGACCGAAGCCTTCCCAAAGCTCGATATCAAGGTCTATGAAGTCGTCAACCACTTTTTCGGAGAAAACGTGACGGTCGCCGGGCTTCTGACCGGAACCGATCTTATCGAACAACTAAAAGGCAAAGAGCTCGGCGAGTGCGTCTATTTTCCCGCCGTGATGCTCAAAGCCGACGAGGAGATCTTTCTCGACGATAAAACGCCGAGGGATCTTGAAAAGGAACTTGGCGTTCAGTTTCGCGTTTGCCCCTGCGGCGGCGCGGAGTTCGTTCGCACACTGCTCGGCATCGACTGATTATAGAAAGGATTCATCATGTCAAAACCGATTATTGCTATTGTGGGGCGCCCAAACGTGGGCAAAAGCACCCTGTTTAACAAACTGATCGGCGAGCGCCGCTCGATCGTGGAAGACACACCTGGCGTCACGCGCGACCGTATTTACGGCGAGTGTGAATGGCGCGGGAGAAAAATGCTCCTCGTTGATACCGGCGGTATTGAACCGAAAACCGACGATATCATTCTCGCTCAAATGAAGCTTCAGGCAGAACTTGCCATTGACAGCGCCGACGTCATCATCTTTCTTTGCGATGTGCGCGCGGGGCTGACCGCGGACGACCGCGAGATCGCCGTCGCCCTCAAAAAGAGCGGAAAACCTGTGATCGTCGCCGTCAACAAGTGCGACAGTATCGGAGACCTGCCCATGGAGTTCTACGAATTCTACGAGCTTGGTTTTCGCGTCGATCCCATTGGCATTTCAAGCTCGCACGGAAGTGGCACGGGAGATTTGCTCGACGCCTGTGTCGACGCCTTGAACGAAATGGACGAATCCGAGGAAGAAGACGACGACAGCATCAAGGTCGCCGTCATCGGAAAGCCGAATGCGGGAAAGTCCTCGATCATCAATAAGCTCCTCGGCGAAAACAGGCTCATCGTTTCCTCGATCGCCGGCACGACGCGAGATGCGGTCGATACCGAGCTTTCCAACGCCTACGGCAAATTCACCTTCATTGATACGGCGGGCATCCGCAAACAATCCAAGATCGAAGATAAAATTGAACATTTCAGCGTTCTGCGCGCCAAAATGGCGGTGGAACGCGCCCAGGTCTGCTTACTTATGATCGACGCCACAACAGGCATCACCGATCAGGATACCAAGATCGCGGGGATCGCCCACGAAGCGGGCAAAGCAACCATCATCGTGGTCAACAAGTGGGATCTTGTCGAAAAGGACAATTCGACCGTCAATGAGTTTAACAACAAGATCCGCACCGAGCTTGCCTACATGACCTACGCGCCGATTCTCTACGTTTCGGCAAAAACCGGTCAGCGCGTCGAAACCCTGTTTGAACGTATTCTTTACGTTTACAACCAATCGGTCATGCGGGTTACGACCGGTATGCTCAACGACGTGCTGGGAGATGCTATGATTCGGGTACAGCCGCCGACAGACAAGGGACGCAGGCTCAAGATCTACTACATGACGCAGATCGCTGTCGCTCCCCCCACCTTTGTGATCTTCTGCAACAGCGTCGAGCTCTTCCACTTCTCTTATCAACGCTATATTGAAAACTGCCTGCGCGAGACCTTTGGCTTTTCGGGAACGCCGATCAAGCTCATCATCCGCATGAAAGGCGACGACGCGGTATAAATTCTTTTCAAAAGGACTGACCACATTATGTTTGTCGATCAAGTCAAAATTTATGTCAAAGCCGGGGACGGCGGCAACGGTGCCGTCTCTTTCCGGCGTGAAAAATACGTTGCGGCAGGCGGACCCGACGGCGGCGACGGCGGACACGGCGGGAACATCGTTTTCCGCGTGGACGAGGGCTGCAACACGCTCCTTGCCTTCCGCTACAAGCACAAATTCATTGCAGAGCGCGGCGGCGACGGAAAAGGCTCTAAATTTCACGGGGCTACCGCAGAGGATCTCGTGATCCTCGTTCCGCCCGGAACGCTCATCAAGGACGCCGAGAGCGGTAGAATCATTCACGATATGTCGGAAGACAACGGAGCTGACTACCTTTGCTGCAAAGGCGGCAGAGGCGGTTGGGGCAACCGTCATTTTGCCACGCCGACGCGCCAGGTTCCGCTCTTTGCCAAAAACGGCACCGAGGGACAAGAAAAAGAACTGGTTTTGGAACTGAAAATGCTTGCCGACGTGGGGCTTATCGGTTATCCAAGCGTAGGAAAATCCTCGATTCTTGCCCGTATCAGCGCCGCAAAGCCAAAGATCGCCGACTATCACTTCACCACCCTTTCCCCCAACCTCGGCGTGGTACGCACCGGCGGGGAGAGCGGCTTTGTCGCCGCCGATATTCCCGGACTCATTGAAGGCGCTTCGGAAGGTGCAGGGCTTGGGCACGCCTTCTTGCGCCATATCGACCGTTGCAGGCTTCTCCTCCATATTGTTGATATTTCAGCGTTTGAGGGACGTGACCCGGTCGAGGATATCAAAGTCATCAACCGCGAACTCGAACGTTACAGCCCAGAGCTTGCCACCCGCCCGCAGATCATCGTTGCCAACAAGGTTGACGCGCTCGACCGCGAACTCGTCGATATTCCCGCTTTTGAAAAGTTTGTCAAGAAACTGGGATGCGAGCTGTTCTATGTGTCCGCAGTGACCGGCGAAGGGATTGACGAACTCATCAAACGAACTGCCGAGCGCCTCAAAGAACTGCCCCCCATGAAGGTTTATGAGCGCGAATATGATCCCGAGGACGCCTACGTGGGCGGCGGAAAGGAAACAACCGTGCGCCGCGAGAACGACACCTTCTATCTCGAGGGTGAGTGGCTCAAGAACCTGATGGGACAGATCAACTTTACCGACTACGAGTCGCTCAACTTCTTCCAAAAGGTGCTTCAACGCAGCGGCGTGTTCGAGCTGCTCGAATCCAAGGGTTGCAAGGACGGAGACACGGTAGACGTTTACGGCTTTGAATTTGACTATGTCAAATAAAATGGATTTTCACATTTCCAAAAAGGATGAAGGGCGCACGGTCAAAGCCTTTTTGACCGACGCCCTGCATCCTTCTCACAAACTGCTCCGATCGCTCAAATTCCGCGAGGACGGAATCACTCTCAACGGCGAGCGCGTCACCGTGCGAAAGATTTTGAAAGAAGGCGACCTTCTTTTACTCGCGCTCGACGACGAGCCACTCGAGCAATCGATCGAACCGGTTGATCTGCCGATTACGATCCTTTATGAGGACGATGATTTGGTCGTTCCAGCAAAGCCTGCCGATATGCCGACGCACCCTTCTCGCGATCATCATTACGACACGGTTGCGAACGCGCTCGCCTATCGCTACAAAGAGAGCGGTACCCCTTATATTTTTCGCCCGATCAACCGTCTTGACCGCAACACGAGCGGGCTTTTGGTCGTCGCACGAAATCGCCTTGCCGCGGGTCGGCTGACATATTCTCTCCAAAAAGGCGAATTTGAAAAGACCTACCTTGCCATTCTCGACGGCGTTGTCCCGATCGACGAAGGCATTTTGATCGACCACCTTCACAGAACCGAACGCGTACTTTTGCGCGGCTCTGCACATACGTTGGTCGAAGCGCGTCCCGTAACCGGGCGCACCCACCAACTCCGCGTGCAGTTTTCGCACTTTGGCTACCCGATCGCGGGCGATGATCTTTACGGACAAGCATCGGAAGGAATCGGGCGCCATGCCCTCCACGCCATCTCGCTATCTTTTCCGCACCCCATGACGGGTGAACGGATGCACTTTGTCGCCCCGATCCCAAATGATTTTGTCCGATTTGCAAACCTTTGCTTTGACAGTTGCTTTACGCCCGAAACGATTTTACGAAAGGAGGAAACCGAATGAAAAAGAATTGCAAGCGCTTCCCTGTCGTCGCAGTCATCATCTACGGTTTGACCCTTCTTTCCGTAGGTCTTTATATTGCCTTTCGTCTGAACGCCTCGTTTGCCGACACTTTCAACGCAACCGTCTCGCAGTTTTTGCGGCACGTTCTGGCAAAATGTACTTCGATCCTTCCTTTCTCGCTTGCCGAGTGGATCATTCTTTGCTTCCCGATCCTCTTGATCGCGCTCATCTATGGCGCAATCAAATATACAAAAGGATCCTTCAAGCGGATGTTCTCATTTCTCTTTCGGCTCTTTGCCGCCGTGGGTCTTGTTTTTTGCCTGTTTGTCTGGACCTTTGCTCCGGGATATGCCGCGACCGGGATCGACGAGAAGCTGGATCTTGAACGCAAAGGCGTCTCCGAAACCGATCTGCTGCGCGCAACGCTGACGTTAACCGAAGAGGTCAACGCGCTTTCCAAAGAGGTTTCTTCCTTAAAGAATGGTTCGACCTATATGCCCTATTCGATCGCGGAACTCAATGAAAAGCTCCTTACGGCATACGAAGATTTTGCAAATGATACCGAGATCTTGACCACCTATTATTCCAAAGTCAAGCCTGTATTTGCAAGCAAATTTCTTTCCTATTCTCACGTCACCGGGATCTACGCATTTCCAACCGGAGAAGCAAACATCAACGTAGATTTCCCCGATTATACCATTCCCTACACCATGGCGCACGAGCTTGCGCACCAAAGAGGGATCGCACGCGAGGATGAGGCAAATTTCGTCGCCTATCTCGTTTGCATGAAGAGCGACGACGTCTATATCCGTTACAGTGCTACCTTGAGCCTTTGGGAATATATGATGAACGCCATATATACCACGAACCAAGAAGTTCACTCGATGTTCTGCAAGATCATTTCCAAAACCGTTCAGGATGAAGAAGCCGCCTATGCAAAGTTTTACAGCCAATATGCCGACAATGCTCTTGCGGACGTCAACGATTTTGTCAACGACACCTATCTCAAATCGCAAGGTGCCGAAGAAGGTAACCGCAGTTACAACCTCGTTGTCGATCTCGCGGTCGCGTATTTCAAAAGCGAGGGGAAAATCCCGGTGAGATGAAAACAAAAAGGCAACCAAA
>CADBFJ010000075.1 GCA_902793915.1 uncultured Ruminococcus sp. | reverse complement strand
AAAAACTTCTTTCAAGAAGTTTTTCTTTCCCCCGCAGTCATTCCTTTTTCCTTTTCAATCACTCCGCCTCGTACCCCGCGGCTTTGACGGCGGCGATGAGGGCAGCTCTGTCGGCGCTACCGGTAACGGTGGCAGACGCGTTCTCGAACGAGACGGCGGCGCTCTCGACGCCGGCGACGCCTTCGAGGGCGGCCTTGACATGCGCCACGCAATGCTGGCACATCATGCCGGTGACTTTCAAGGTGATCGTTTCTTTCATATCGTTATCTTCTCCTGTCTGTTGGATTTGGGGATCGGACGGTGCAATCTTTTGCCCGTCTTTTTTGTTTTCGGCGCGGAAGGCAAAGAGCCGGAGCGAGTTTGTCACGACCGTGACCGACGAGAGGCTCATCGCCGCCGAGGCGATCATAGGATTTAGTGAGATGCCGAAGGCGGGATAAAGCGCGCCCGCGGCGAGCGGGATGCAAATGGCGTTGTAGAAAAGCGCCCAAAAGAGGTTCTGCTTGATAATCCGCAGCGTTGCGCGCGAGAGATTTACGGCATACGCCACGCCTTTTGGCGAGGAAGAAGCGAGCACCACGTCAGCCGAATCGATTGCCACGTCGGTCCCCGCGCCGACCGCAACGCCAACCTCTGCCGAGAGGAGCGCGGGCGAGTCGTTGACCCCGTCGCCGACCATGGCGACCGGCGTTTTTTCATTGAGCTCTCGCACGATCCTTTCCTTGTCGCCGGGCAGGAGCGAGGCTTCAAAGCCGTCCAGAGTAAGTTCGTTTGCAACAGATGCGGCAACGCGCTCGTTGTCGCCGGTCAACATCCTACAGGAAACGCCTGCGGCGTGCAGTGCCGTGACCGCCTCTTTTGCGTCGGCTCGCAGTTGATCCGAAAAGGCGGCAACGCCGACGATTCTGTCGTCAAAGGTGATCTCGACCGCCGTTTTTCCCGCCGCCTCGAGAGCGGCAAGATCGCTTGCGGCAAGCGCGTTGGTTGGGCGCGAGAAGATTGCAGTCTTTTCGATCGGGGCAAGTTCCTGCGGCGCTTCAATCGTTTCGCCTCCCTCATGGAAAGAGGCTTTTGCGGCGTCCGGCTTACCGATTTTACAGAGCAGACCGTCCACGAGCGCATCGGCGCCCACACCGGTCAGAGAGCGGAAATTTTCGGCATCCGGCAGGGGTTTTCCAAGTGAGCGCGCGGTTGTAAGGAGTGCGCCTGCAAGCGGATGCGAGGAGTTTTTCTCGACCGCCGCCGCCCGCAAAAGGACGGCTTCCGGCTCTTCTCCGTAGAGATAGAGGTCTGTCATGACGGGTCGCCCTTCGGTGAGCGTCCCGGTTTTGTCAAAGAGGATGGTTTTGGTTTTGCCGAGCGTTTCGAGAGCGGCTGCCGAGCGGAACAGGATGCCAAGCCGCGCGCCCTTCCCCACCCCAACCGTAATGGCGGTCGGCGTGGCGAGCCCCAGCGCGCAGGGGCAGGAGATGACGAGTACCGAGATCGCACTGCGGAAGGCAAATTCAGCCGAGTTTCCAAAGATCAGCCAAAGGACGAGCGTCACAAGTGAAACGCCGAGCACGGCGGGCACGAAGATCGCGCTGACGCGATCGGCAAGGCGCGCGATCGGCGCTTTGGATGCCGCGGCGTCCTCTACCAGCCGTAGAATCTGCGCGAGTGAACTGTCGGTAGAGTTCTTTTCGGCTTCGATCACAAGGCTTCCGTAGGTGAGGATCGAGGCGTCGCGCACGCTGTCGCCGGGCAGCTTTTCCACCGGCATACTCTCGCCCGAGAGCGCAGATTCATCGGCACTTCCGCCGCCTGAAAGCACGCGCCCGTCCACCGGGATCTTCTCGCCCGCTTTGACGAGGAGCCTGTCGCCGGGTTTGATCTCTTCCACAGGGACAACCTCGGTCGAGCCGTCGTCAAGCAGGCGCGTTGCAACGGTCGGTTTTAAGCTTGCGAGCGACCCGAGCGCCTGCGCCGCCTTATCTTTTGCGCCGGCTTCGAGAAATTTTCCGAACGAAACGAGCGTCAGTATCATCGCCGAGGACTCGAGATAAAGATCGCTTGCGAGTTCTTTCCCAAAGAGAAAGAGTGCAATCGACACAACGCCGTACAGGAGCGAGGCGCCGCTCCCGAGCGCGATGAGAGAATCCATGTTGGGAGAGAGATGAAAGAGCGCAGAAAATCCGCCCCTGAAAAAGCGGAACTGAAGGATGGCAACCGAGAGTGCCAGCCCCAGTTGCAGGAGCGCCCAAAGGAGTTTTGGCTCCTCGGGGATCGGGATCCCCCACATTCTGCCCATCGAAAGAATCATTAAGAGCAGCGAAATCCCAACACAAACGAGCAGTTTGACAAGTTCTTTCCGACGCTCGCTTTTGCGGTTTTCCCGTGTGCCGGGAGACAGGAGCAGTTCATATCCCGCGGCTTTGATCGACGCCGCAAGGCGCGCTTCGATCGCTTTTTTCTCGGCGTCGCTTTTTTCGTCTTTCGTCTCCACCAAAAGCGAGTTGGTGAGCAGCGATACCGTACAGGTATCCTTTTCGTCCAGCACGCCCTTTGCCGCACGCTCCACGTGTGCGACGCAGGCGGCGCAGCTCATGCCTTTGATTTCATAACGCAGTCGCATAAAACTCCTCCTTCTTTTCCGTTCTGTTTTTATTATAGTTAGCTGCCGCTGACTTGTCAAGCCCCGAAAAATTTGTTAAACTTTTGTAAACTTTTGCAAAATCACAGGCTCCAAAAGGAAAATTCTTGCTTTTTTGCTATTATTATGTTATAATTATATTGCTATCTATACGCAATCCCTCGAAAGGAGCCTTTTATGGCAGAGGAAAACAGACTGGATTTTGCAAACGAACTCTGGGAAGCGGTGCTGGAAAAGTTTCGCTCGCACCTCTCCGAGACCACGACCAACCTTTGGTTCTCGGATCTTCGCATCCTCTCGTTTGAAGAAAACCTGATCACGTTGGGAATTCCTTCCCAGTTCAAATTCAATATCATAAGCGAAAAATACCTTGACGAGATGGAAACGCATTTCAAAGAGGTTTCTGGGCTGCCAATCAAGATCAATCTCACCTTTACCGGGAGTGCCGACACCACGACGCACGAAAAACCGGTTCCACTCTCGGGGTCTTCTCTTGCCGACTACAATTTTGAATATACCTTTGAAAACTTCATCGTCGGAAGCACCAACAAGTTTGCGCAAGCCGCCTGTGTGGCAGTGGCAAACCACCCCGCCACCAACTACAATCCGCTCTTTATCTACGGCAACAGCGGGCTTGGCAAAACCCACCTGCTCTACGCAACGATCAACCGGATGCGTCAGAACAACCCGAACATCAAAGTGCTTTACACCAAGGGCGAGGATTTCACCAACGAGATGATCGCCTGCCTTGCCAACAAAACGATGGAGGAGTTCCGGCAGAAGTACCGCCATTGTGACGTGCTTCTCATCGACGACATTCAGTTCATCGCCGGCAAGATTGCAACACAGGAAGAATTCTTCCACACCTTCAACGCGCTCTTTGAGTGGAAAAAACAGATCATTCTGACTTCCGACCGTCCGCCGCGCGAGATCAAGCAGCTCGAGGATCGTCTCAAAACCCGCTTTGAGTGGGGACTCATTGCCGACATCGAGCCGCCGGATCTCGAACTTCGCATTGCCATCATCAAAAAGAAAGCCGAACAGGTCAACGTGGAGATCCCGCAGGAGGTGCTCACCTTCCTTGCCGAGAACCTTCGGTCTAACATCCGTCAGATCGAAGGAGCTATCAAAAAACTCGGGGCGCTGACCTTCCTTTCGGGCGAGACGATCACCATGGAGCTGGCGCGCGCCTGCATCACCGAACTACTCGGCGGCGCCGAGCCGATCTCCAAAACCGCCGACCGCATCTTTGAAGCGGTGGAAAAGCACTACGGCGTTTCCAAAGAGGATCTGGTCGGTCCCAAGCGGAACAAAGAAATCGCCGCCCCTCGCCATATTGCGATCTTCCTCATCCGCGAAATTACCGAAATGTCCTTCCCCAACATTGCAAAGCTCTTTAACAGGGATCACGCAACCGTGATGACCTCTTACAACAATATGTTGGCGAGAACGCAAACCGATCCCATGTTTGCTTCCGAAATGAACGAGATGAAAAAAGAGCTGACCGGAAACTGATTTTCCTTTTTCCACAAGATTTTCCACACCTGTGGAAAAGTGTGTGGAAAGGTTGTGTTTTTCTCTTTCAAAAAAGGTTATAAGTTTTCTTTTCTCGTTCTTTCATCTCTCTTTTTCCCTGTTGTTTTGATA
This sequence comes from uncultured Ruminococcus sp., assembly GCA_902793915.1. Lineage (GTDB taxonomy): Bacteria > Bacillota > Clostridia > Oscillospirales > CAG-272 > UMGS1865. The sequence goes on along the minus strand of CADBFJ010000075.1, from coordinate 1,280 downwards.
AAAACGTCAATTTGTGGAAAACTGTTGTTTCTTTTGATTTTTTGTCATTTTTGGTAAGTTTTCAAAAGAAAAATTCTGTGGAAAACTTTTCTCTTTCGTTTTTTCCTTTTCAAAAATAGGAAAAACCATTTTGCTTCTTTTGATTTTCCTTTTCTCTTTTGTTTTTTCCACAAGTTTCCACCGACTTTTCCAACACTTTCCAATTTGTAAGCGTCATAAAAACCCTTATCAAAGCACAACCGATTCCCTTTTCCACATTTCAGTCTTTTCTACGATTACTACGACTTTTATTATTTTAATTACTTTCTTTTTTCTCGCTCCGCTCGTTTTTCGGGATCAAAGGAGCGTTCCTCTACACATTCTTTTTTCAGAAAGGAATCTACCATGAAAGTTTTGTTTAACAGACACGAGATCAGTGAGGCAGTTGCTCCCCTTATGTGTGCCGTTTCGGGCAAATCCACGCTTTCCGCGGTCGAAGGCATCCATATCGACGCAAGAGAAAACCAGACCTGCATTATGACCACCTTTGATTTGGAAAAAGGAATGCGGATCCAGGTGACTGCCGAAGTCAAAGAACCGGGTTGCTATGTCATTAACGCACAAAAGTTTGTTCAGACGCTCCGCGTGATGGAGGGCGATTTTGTGACCCTGACCGTCAACGAGAGCAATCAGGCGTGCATCTCGTCCGGTACTTCAAGCCACAGAATGAACGCGATTTCGGGCAATGATTACCCGGTTGTTCCCCGCCTTGTCACCGAGGATGGGTTTGTGATCTCCCAAGCCGTTCTCAAAGAAATGATCGGCAAAGTGATGTATGCCATGGCGGTCAACGATCAAAGACCGATGCTCAACGGCTGTTACTTTAAGGTAGAGGAAGGAAAGATCACTGCGGTGGCTTGCGACAGTTTCAAACTTGCAAAATGCTCCGCCGTGGCAGAGATTGAAAATAAAAAAGAGGACGGGACCGCTCTCAAGTTTGATTTTATTATTCCTACCAAAACAATCAACGAGCTTTACAAACTGCTCCGCGACGACGAGGAAACCGTCCGCATTTATCTGACCAGAAAGAATATCGTTTTTAACATCGGAGAAATGGTCTTCTTCTCGCGTTTGATTGAAGGACAGTATATTGATTACAACCGCATCATTCTGCAAAACCACAGAATTTTTGTGACCGTCAATAAAGAAAAGTTCATTGCCGCACTCGATCGCGCAGCACTCGTCACCGAAGAAAAGGTTGCAGGCAGCGTCCGTTCGCACGTCAAACTTGATTTTGAAGG
>CADBFJ010000074.1 GCA_902793915.1 uncultured Ruminococcus sp. | reverse complement strand
GCCCTGCGGGTGAACTCGCCAGCCATTGCAGGTTTTGCGCCCGCCGCAAAGAGGGCGGACAGCACCTTTTCGGTCAGTAAGATTCCACCGTGACAGCAAAGCTCCACCGTATCCTCGCCGGTAAAAGACGCCGGCGCGCGAAAAACGGTTGCTATGCCGTCGTCGATCGGCAGAAAGGTTCCGCTGTCGTCGGGTGCGAGAATTGTCCCATACACCGCGTGGCGAGAAGGCACCTCGGCAAGCGATTTGCCGCTCTTTGCGCAAAAGACCTTTTCAGAGATTGCTATGGCGGCATTTCCGCTGACGCGCAGAAGCGCCACGCCGCCCTTCCCGCGCGGGGTGCTGACAGCGGCAATGGTATCTCCAAGCATACTGTTTTTCTTCCTTTCTATATAGTCGGAAAAAGGGGACTGCGGACAGCCCCCTTTGTTTTGGGTTTATTCCTGATCTTCGGCGGCAAAATCCTCGAAGAAGCTTTCGTCTTCCACGGCGACGTCCTCTTCCAGAAAGATCACCACGCGGCGGTTGTCGTCGGCGCCGATCGAGTTGGTCGAAACGCCTTCGATGCCCTGCACTTCGGAGTGGATGATGCGTCTTTCATAGGGGTTCATCGGCTCGAGCATGACGCTGCGTTTGCCTTTGAGCACCTTGTTTGCCATTCTGCGGGCAAGAGCGCGGAGAGCATCCTCGCGCTTGCTGCGATAATTCTCGATGTCGAGCGTGATTTTGGTATAATCGCGCTTCTCGCCTTTGGTCTTTTTGTTGGCGACGAGATTGGCAAGGTACTGGAGCGAATCAAGCGTCTCTCCATGGTGACCGATGAGCAGTCCCGCTCCGTCGCCCTCCACGGTGATGACGATATCGTCGTTGGTGCCTGCATGGGATTTGACAACGAGGTCAAGCTCCATATCGGAAACTACTTTGCGGATAAACTCAAGTGCAAGCTCTCCGCCTCCGACAACATAGCTTGCCGAGACCTTTGCATCGGTGGAACCGATGCCGAAGAAGCCTTTTTTGCCCTCGTCCAGGACAACGAATTCAACCTCTTCTTCGGGGAATCCCAACTGGCGGAGCGCTTCGGCTTTTGCTTCTTCAACCGTCTTTGCGGTAACAATCAATTCTCTTTTCATGAATATACCTCTTACTGTTTCTTCTGTTTTGTGGATTTGGGAGCCTTGTCGCTCTCGTCTTTCAGGGGAGCCGCATCAACAGGAGCGTCCTTTTTCTCGGCGCTCTCTTCTTTGGCGGCTTCTTCGGCTTCGAGCGCCGCCTTGCGGGCAAGTGCCGCCTCGCGCGTGTCCTCGTAGTCTTCGTCATCAATGTGGTGGAGTGAACGCACTTTCCCTGCATTGTCAGACTTCACGACCACTTTTTTGCCCTTCATCTCTTTTTCCGCTTTCTCGTAATCCTCTTTGGTGAAGGTCGGGAGCGGCATGATCTTGGACATGATGAAGGACTTGAGAAGCGACAGGAGACTGCGGAAGATCCAGTAAATGCCAACGACGCCGGGCACCATGAAGGTAAACACGGTGGACATGGCAGGCATGGTAATGTCGGTCATGGTGTTCGAGCAGGCGACCTGACGGTTATCGCCATCGGTGGTAACAGGTGCGGGCATAAATTTGCGGTTCAGCTTTGCAGAAACAAAGTATGCCACAAAGGTAAGGATCGGAATGAAGAGGAGCATCCATGCGCCGTTTTGCAGGTTCTGGAAGCTGGGATTGAGCCCAAGATTGAGCTTGCCGAGATTGAAGTTGGGGATGCTGTCGGCAACGCCGCGGATTTTTTCAAGCACGTCGGCGCCGTTGGTAAAGACCTTAAAATCTTTCAGACCTTCAAGTACCTCCACGCCGTTCTCGCGGATACCCGAAAGGAGGGCGATGGTTCCGCCGCGCTGGGTCAGCGACGAACCGAGTCCGCCCGCAGCTCTTGCCGTGGTGTAGAAGGTGGAAAGCGCCGAGGAAATGCTACTGGAAAGTCCCAACACGTAGTGCAGAGGGTTAATGACGATATAATAGAGTGCCATGATGATCGGGAGCTGGAGGAGGAGAGGCAGGCAACCGCTCAACTGGTTGAAATTCTCTCTCTGGTAAAACTCCTGGATTTCCTGTTGCATCTTTTGTTGGGTCGCTCTATCGGTGCGACCCTGGTACTTCTTGCGGATTGCCATTTCCTTGGGGCGCAGGCTTGCCTGTTTGATCGAGTTCTTTTGCTGTTTGATCGCAAAGGGGATCATGAGGATCTCGATGAGAATGGCGAAAATGCAGATGCCGACGATATAACTGCCGAAGCAGAGCGTGTTGGTGATCCAGTTGAGCCCTTTTCCGATGGCGCAAAGGATCTTATCCACAAAACCGCCCGTGGCGTCGGTATCGACCTTGACCTGCAAAGCGGCAATGATCGAAGCGATGTCGGCATAATTGAGGGCTGCGATGTCGGACACGGAAACCTTGTTCGAGTCGCTTGCTTTTTCGTTGATCGCGGTCAGGACGCGCTTGGCGATGACGAGCTTTTCCTCATCTGTCATCATCTTTTCGACACCGACTTCGATTTTGGAATCATCAAAATCGTCAGCGGTCATATCATAGCCGCGCGTTGCTGCGATGAGCATAGCCCGCGTATCGTAGGAGGTCGAGTAGGTCGCGCCGACCATGCTCGCGATCGGGGAAAGGTTGGTTCCCGAGTTTTCGGTGTTGGTGTTGATGCTTCCAACCGTAAGACCTGTGGAAGCGTTGCTCCTTCTGCATCCGGCAAAAAGTACCAAGACGCAAAGGAGAGTCAGAAACAGGGCAATGCCCCGAAGGATGCGTGTTTTTTGTTTCATGTGCTTTGGTTTGGAAAGGTCAAAGACCTTTTTTCTCCCTTCAAAAATTTGGGAATTGCGCCGTCCATGTTCGTGTCCGCACGGCGCCGCGGCGGTCATTGTGCGTCGGGCTCTGTTCGCTCAAGGTCGTAAAATTCCGGGTAATAGTATTTGGTCATGGGACGTGTTTTCGGATTGCGAAGCCCGGTCTCGGGTACGGGATCATAGCCGCCCGCCGAAAAAGGCTGACAGCGAAAGATCCGCCAGATCGAGAGGAGCAGTCCCACAAAAAATCCCCGTTTGAGAAATGCCTGCCTTGCATATTCCGAACAGGTGGGCGTAAAGCGGCAGGTAGGTCTTCTTTTGAGGGGGGAAAGGAATTTTTGATATCCCCGGATGAGAGCGGCAAACAGATATTTCATGATCGCTCCCCATCACGCGGCAAAAACAGATCCAGTTTGGAAAAAGCGCGGCGCAGCTCGGCTTCCACCGCCGTAGACTTGGCATCGAGGATCTCCTCGCGCGGCGCAAGCACCACAAGAAAGCCGGTTTTGAGTTCGGGTTCCACGGCGCGATAGGCGGCACGGAGCAGCCGTTTTGCGCGGTTGCGTTGCACTGCCCCACCGATCTTTTTGGTCACCGAGACCCCAAAGCGGTTGTAGGCTTTCTTTTGCGGGTTCTCCTTGGCAAGTCTCTTTGCGGCGTAGTCGGGAAGGACGAACACCGAAAGATAGCGAAGCGAAACCCTGTTTCCCTTTTGGAAGGTTTTTGCGAACAGGTGATGTTCTTTGATGGTTGTGTATTTGCAACTCCGGCAGGCGGTGTTTTTATGTGGGCGTTTCCTGCCGACCGTAAAATCAGTAGGTCAGTCTTTTTCTGCCCTTTGCGCGTCTTCTCTTGAGGACGTTTCTGCCGTCGGCAGTCTTCATTCTCTTTCTGAAACCGTGTTCTTTTTTTCTTTGACGCTTTTTGGGTTGATAGGTTCTTAACATGTTTTAGGCACCTCCTTCAATGGGAATCGGAAGCGTTCCGCAATTTTTCAGCGATCCAATACGCTTTTTACACAATGACGGATACATTATATCCTATCTTTTTCACTTTGTCAAGAGTTTTTTTGCTTTTTTCGGTCGCCCGAGCGGAAATCGTTGACAAAGAGCGCGCCGATGTGGTAAAATAGAGGCACATAATCTGGGAAAGGGGGAACGAACATGGACTTTTTGAGCGAAGCCGATTTCCGCAATCGGCTGAAAGAAAATCCAAACGGCGGCTATCTGTTTTTCGGTGCCGAGGATTACCTCAAGTTCCACGCCGTGGAAGCCGCGCGCAAGATCGTATGTCCCGACCCCACCTTCCAAGCCTTCAATGAAATGAAACTTGATCCGCTCACCTTTACCCCCGACAAACTGGTCGAGGCGCTAATGCCGATGCCCATGATGGCGGATCAAAAGCTCGTTGTAGTCACGGGGCTGATCCCCGCGTCGCTCAAAAAAGACGAGTTGGAAGACCTTTGCAACGCGCTCGCCCTGCTAAAAGAATACGATTATAATCTCCTCATCCTTTCGATCCCCTCGGACGGCATCGACCTCGAGGGCTTCCCAAAAAGGATCCCGCCGATGCTTGCAAAGCTCGCCGAGCGCCTGACGCCGGTCTGCTTTGATCCCCCCAACGATGCAAAGCTCGCAATTTGGGTGGGACGGCATCTCGAACACCTCGGGATTGCGGCGTCTGTCGAGGATTGCCGCACGATGATCGAGTTTTGCGGGCACAGTATGTTTACGCTCTCGTCCGAGATCGAAAAACTCGCCTATTCCCTGCTTTCGCAAAGCAAAAATCGATTCGAAAAAGCCGAAATGGAGCGTGTTTGCACCCCTGCCTGCGAATATGACGCCTTTGCCTTTACCAACGCGCTGATGAACCGCGAGCCCGACCGCGCGCTCTATATTTTGCAGGACTACCGATTCCGCCGCATGGAGCCGATCATGATCCTCTCCAGCGCCCTCCAGGTCGTGTGCGACATGATCGCGGTCAAATCCTGCACCGAAGAAGGGCTACCAAAAGGAGAGATCTCCAAGGTAACAAAACTCCACGAATACAGAGTGGGACTTTACCAAAAGAGCCTCTCGCGCGTGGAAAAACGAGAGCTGGAACGCCTGCTTGCCGCCTGCCTTGCCGCAGACCGCTCGCTCAAAGGATATGAGAACGGATATGCGCCGCTCGAACGCTTGATTTGTTCGTTTTGATGAGAATGGAATAGAAAAGAATGCGGGGAGAACTTTTTGAAAAAAGTTCTCCCCGCACCCCTTTCAAAAACCTTTCTCAAGGGGGTTTTATGCGTTGCGGACTGTGATCTTGCAGTTGCAGGGATATTTGCTGTCGGCGGTGAGCAGAATCTCGTCGATCCTGTCGGCCGTGATAAAGCCCGAGAGCGGGTTTTTGACCGAGATCAGGCTCCCGCAGAGGTCTGCCTCAACCTGTGAATACTCAAACGCAAAATCGGCGCCGTCAAGTTCGCAGTTGATCAGGCGCAACCCTTTGCAATAGCAGAGCGGCTGCGTGCCCGAAATCTTGCAGTTTTCAAAGGTCAGATTCTCGGAATACCAGCCGAGGTATTCACCAGAGATGACCGAGTTCCGCACCGTGACGTTTTTGGTGTGCCAGAAGGCGTCTTTGGTCGCAAAATTGCAGGAATCAATCGTCATGTTTTCCACGTACTGAAAGGAATACTTCCCGGTCAGAGATACGCGAGAGAGCAAAAGGTTGCGCGCTTCGAAAAAGGGATATTCGCCCTCGATTTTGCAGTCTTCAATCGAAATATCCCGACTGCGCCAGCCGAACTCGGGGGAAACGATCGAGCCGCCCGAAATTTTGACACTCTCGCATTCGCGGAGTGCTTTGATGCCGAACAATTTGCAGTTTTCAATGACAAGATTTTTGCTGTACCAGATCGGTGCGCGGCAGGTTTCCTCCATGCAACAATCCGAAAGGCGGACGCCCTCGCAATGCCAGAGCGGATAGCGCAGCGCCATGTTGCAGCGGACAAGTTCTAGATTCTTTGATTCTTTGAGGGCGGATTCTCCGTCCTCTTTTCCTGTAAAGGCGCACTCGACAAGGCGCAGATCGTTTGAGCCGTACAGGTCGCGCTCGTTCGGAAAAACCCGGTGGGTGTATTCTTTCATGGTGTCTCTCTTTCTCGTTTTGGGAAACGATTTGCAATGTCCATGCTTCTATTGTAGCAGAAAAGCGAGAAAATTGCAAGTTTTTCGCCCCGCTTTGCTTTTGCGGTTTTTGCTTGACAAACCGGGGAAGAATAGATATAATGAAATGCGATATGCCAAAAGGTCGGCTCAAATCGAGGTTCTTATGAATCCAAAAGCGCAAAAAAACAGAAAACGGCGGATTGAAACCGCAGTCCTGCTCCTGACCCTGCTTGTGGTTCTGGGGCTTTTTGCCTTTTTCCTGCGCGACATTCTCATTCCGCTCTTGCAGATGGAATTTTCCCACGACATGGAAGGCGCGCGCGAGTTGCTCCGCGAAAGAGGCATCTGGGGGTTTCTCACCGTGATCCTGGTCGAAGCCTTCCAGATGGTGGTCGTTTTTATCCCCGCCGAATTCATCCAAATTTCCGCGGGATTAAGTTTTCCCTTCCCGATCGCGCTTCTTCTCTGTGATCTCGGCGTCTGTCTCGGCGCATCGCTTATCTTTCTTCTGGTGCGTGTTCTGCGCTTCCGTGAGGACTCCTACCGCGGCAAAGAAAAAATTGAGGAGTTTTCCTCGCTCTCCAAAAAGAATTACGGCACGGTGCTCCTCCTTTACCTGCTCTTCTTTATGCCGATCATTCCCTTCGGCGCGATCTGCTATTACGGCAGTAGCACCAAGATCCGTTATGGACGCTATCTTTTGACGGTTGCGACCGGCGTCGTTCCCTCGATCGTTGTTTCCAACCTGATGGGCGGCGCGGCCAAGGCCTTTCTCATGGAGTCGCTCCCCATCTGGCTGCTCGTGCTCATCATCGTAGCGCTTGCGGCGATCCTCTTCGGCGTGATCCTCCTCTTCCTCAACAAGTTCTTTTTCAAAGAGGGGAACGGAACGCCCGACTCAATCATCTACGTTTTGTTCTTCCGCTTTGTGAACTTTTTGCGCAAGAACAAGCAGAACCTTTCGGTTGATCCTCTGCCCGAAGGTCTTTCAAAGCCCTATCTGCTCCTTTCCAATCACGAATCCTTTTACGATTTTTATTATCTGCACCAGCTATCGGGGATCCCAAGAGCCGCCTTTGTCGTCAACCGCTACTACCTGACCCTGCCCTTTATCCGCAGACTCTACAAAAAGGCTTCTTTCATTCCGAAAAAGCTCTTTACCCCCGATCCTTCCACTTCGATGGGGATGATCCGAATGCTGAAAAAAGGGTATCCCGTGATCATTTTCCCGGAAGGGAGACTCTCAAGCGATGGGCGCACGAACCCCGTGCGCGAACCCGGCGGCGCACTCTACCGCAAGCTCGGCGTCGATCTGCTTCTTGTCAAGATTGAAGGAGCCTATTTTGCAAAGCCGAAGTGGCGCCCCTCCTTTTTCCGCTCGAACGTTTCGGTGAACGTGGTGAAGCACATCAAAAAAGAGGAGCTTGCCTCCTATACCGCCGACGAACTCAACGATCTGATTGAAACTTCTCTCTACAACGACGCGTCGCAAAACGAGGAGCAAACCTATCCCCAGCCCGGCAGAGCAAAGGGACTTGAAAATCTCCTCTACCGTTGCGCCGATTGCGGTGCGTTTTACACGACGGTCGGGCGCAACAACAGCCTGTTTTGCAGTGCTTGCGGCGCCGAGTATCATCTGAACCGGCACTACCGTTTTGACAGAGCCCCCGACACCATTTCAAACTATTATAAAATGCAAGAAAAAGCCGAAGAAAAGGTGCTCGATTCGATCTGCCTCGAGGCGCCGGTCAAGACCAAGGTCTTTGGACCAAACGGAAAACGCCTTTATCGGGAAACAGGCGAATGCCGGCTCACGCCCGAAGGCTTTTTCTACCGCTCCAAGCGCGAAAGCTTTATGATCCCCATGGAACGCCTCGCGGCGCTTCCCTACTCTTGCGGCGAAGAATTTGAAGTGTATCAAAAAGACAATCTCTACTATTTCTATCCGCTTGAAAACAAGCAGCAAGTTGTGCGCTGGGCTCTGCTCGTCGATTTGTTCAACGATAGAAAAAACGCCAACGCGTCTTCGCAAAACTGACTTTTTGAAAGGATCCGCAACATGAAAAAAAGCGAAAAAGCGATCATCAACGTCCCAAAAAAGACTTTTCTTCAGGTCACCTGCCTGCTTTTTGCCCTTTTGATCGTGGCAACCGTTCTCACTTTTGTGATCCCGCGCGGTGCGTTTGGAACGATGCAAAACGAAGCCGGAGAAACCGTGGACGACTACTCGGTTTACCTGCCGCTCGAAGGTCGCTCCGGCATTGCGATCTGGAAAGCGCTTCTCTCTCCGATCCTCGTGTTTGCGTCGTCGGACGGGCTTTCGCTCATCATGCTCTCGCTCTTCCTGTTTATCATATCGGCGTCCTTTCAGGTGATGAACGACGTTGGCGGCATCCGCTCGCTTGTCGGCGCGCTTTCGGACAAATTCCGCACGCGCAAGCGCCTGCTTCTCTGCCTTGTTGCGTTCCTCTTTTATTGCTTTGGCGCATTCCTGGGACTCTTTGAGGAGATGCTGACCATGCTCCCGATCGTAGCGGCGCTTTGCCTAATGCTCGGTTACGATTCCTTTACCGGGTTCCTCTGTTCGATCATCGCCTGCGGGTTCGGCTTTGCGGGTGCGATCACAAACCCCTTTACCGTCCTGCTTGCATCGAGCATTGTGGGCGTGAACCCCATGGAGCATATCTGGTACCGCTTTGTCATCTTCTTTGTGATGTTCGGGCTCTTCCTCTCGTTTTTGTTCCTCTATGTCAAAAAGATCGAAAAGGATCCCGCAAGCAGTTTGACGCTCGAACACGACGCGGCGATAAAAGGTAGTCTTGCCGAACAGACCGGAGAGATCCCGCCCGAAAAAGAGAAACGGGCGCGGATTGTTTACAGCATTTTCCTTTTGGCATCTCTTGCCCTGATCGTGATTTGCTCCTCGCTCTCCGCCCTGCGCGACTACACCGTGGTGGCGCTGATCGCCTACTTCCTCTTCTTTGGCATTGGCGCGGGCATCCTCGTTTCAAAAGATGCAAAAGCGGTCATAAAGAGCTTTGGAAAGGGATTTTTCGGTGCGCTCCCGACCCTTGTATTCATCGCCTTTGCGGCGGCATCCAAGTATATTCTGACCGAGGGCGCGGTCCTGCCGACACTCGCGCACCAGATCGACGCTTTGGCATCCGGCAAAAGCCCGATCGTCGTAGCACT
>CADBFJ010000073.1:2810-8398 GCA_902793915.1 uncultured Ruminococcus sp. | reverse complement strand
GGACTGCAAAAGTGTGATCGCTTGTCCGCCGGTGAAGTAGGGTACATCACTGCCTCGATCAAGAGCGTGGGAGATACACGAGTGGGGGACACGGTCACGCTGGCGAACAATCCAACGGCAATTCCTCTGCCGGGGTTCAAAGCCGCGCAACCAATGGTTTATGCCGGCATTTACCCCGCCGACGGCGCGAGATACGGAGATTTGCGCGATGCGCTTGAAAAATTGCGGCTGAACGACGCGGCGCTCCTCTACGAGCCCGAAACCTCGATCGCGCTCGGCTTTGGCTTTCGTTGCGGCTTTCTCGGTCTTCTTCACATGGAGATCATGGAGGAGCGGCTGGAGCGCGAGTTCAACCTCGACCTCATCACCACCGCCCCGAGCGTCATTTACGAGATCCGCCTGAAGGATGGGCAGACCGTGCGGATCGACAACCCGACCAACTACCCCTCGCCCGACCAGATCGAAACCGCCTTTGAACCGATGGTTAAGGCGAACATCATCACACCGGTTGCCTACGTCGGGGGGCTTATGGATCTCTGCCAGGATCGCCGCGGCATTTTCAAGGATATGAAATACCTTGATCCCACGCGCGTGGAGCTTCACTACAATCTGCCGCTCAACGAGATCATTTACGACTTTTTCGACGCGCTCAAGAGCCGCTCGCGCGGCTACGCGTCGCTCGATTATGAGCTCAAGGGCTACGAGCCGTCCAAGCTCGTCAAGCTCGACTTCCTTCTCAACGGCGAGCAGGTTGACGCGCTCTCCTTCATCGTGCACGAGGATAAAGCCTACCCGCGTGCCAGAAAGATCGCAGAAAAGCTCAAAGAGAACATCCCGCGCCAGCTTTTTGAAATCCCGATCCAAGCGGCGATCGGCTCCAAGATCATCGCCCGCGAAACGGTAAAAGCCATGCGCAAGGACGTGCTTGCCAAGTGCTACGGCGGCGATATTACCAGAAAGAAAAAACTCCTCGAAAAGCAAAAAGAGGGCAAAAAGAAGATGCGCCAGCTCGGCTCGGTTCAGGTTTCTCCCGAGGCGTTCATGGCGGTGCTCAAGCTCGACGACGAGGACTGACGGCATGGTAAAAAATATCATTTTCGATTTCGGGCAGGTGCTCGTTCGGTTTGCGCCTTACGAGATCGCTTCCTGTTATGTCGCAAACGAAGCCGACCGCAGGCTCCTCGAACAGGTCGTTTTCGACCGGAAATACTGGGACAGGCAGGACGCGGGAACGATCACGAACGATGAGATGATCGCCTCTGTCTGCGCTGACCTGCCCGCGCACTTGCACCGGGTTGTCGCGGATATCGTGCACACCTGGATCTATCATATTCCCCCGATCCCGGGCATGGAAGACCTTTTGGTCGAACTGAAAGGGGCAGGGAAGCAGCTCTATTTGCTCTCCAACATCGGAAAAACCTTCATCGAAAAGAAGGACGAGTTCCCGATCCTTTCGCACTTTGACGGCTGCGTCTTTTCAGCCGACGTGGGGATCATCAAACCCGCACGCGAGATCTTCGAGTGCCTTTGCAACCGCTACGGACTGAATCCCGCCGAGTGCGTTTTCATCGACGACCTTGCCGCCAACGTGGCGGCGGCAAAGTCCTATGGGATCCACGCCCTGCAATTCTTTGGAGACCCCAAGGAACTGAAAGCGCGGTTGTTTGCACTTTTTACAGATTGAGGTATTGCAGGATCCCGCGATAGATCCCCTCGGCAAACAGGTCGGGGCGGCTATTCATGAGCGCCGCGTCGCCCGGGTTGGTGATAAATCCGAGTTCGACCAAAACGGCGGGCATTGCCGTCTTTTTGAGGACGTAAAGTCCCGGGCGCACCTGCATCCCGCGATTGCGCAGTCCTGTGACGGCGGCAAGACCTGTGAGGATATCCTCGCCGAGGAAGAACCCCTCCGATTGCCGACTGTACGCAAAGGCTTCACTGCCCGAGGCGCTCGGGTTTTCCGAGGCGTTTGTGTGGATGCTGATAAAATAATCGGCGCCCCACTCGTTGGCATCGGTCGTTCTGGCACGCAGGCTCGTCGTGTTGCTGTTGCCCAGCGTTGTTGCGGGAGTCGGGCGGGACAGGCGGACTTCAAAACGCCCATCCGACCGCAAAAGCGACGCCAGCTCCTGCCCCACGCGGTAGGTGATGTCCTGCTCGCGCAGACCGTTCCCTTCGGCTCCGGCGTTGGGGTTTTCGGGATTGTGTCCCTGATCGATATAAATTTTGATCGCCATACAAAACACTCCTTTGATCGTTCTATCGGCAGTATATGAAGTGAGGTGAAATGCCTTGAAAAAACAATCGCTCGCACCCGAAGAAAAAAACCGCGTGGAGAAGGGAAAGCTCTATCTTGTCGCCACGCCGATCGGCAACCTTTCCGACCTCTCCGAGCGTGCGCTCAAAGTGCTTTCGGAGGTCGATTTCATCGCCGCCGAGGACACGCGCAACACGTTGGGTTTGCTGACGCATTTCGGCATTTCCAAGCCTCTCGTCTCCTATTTTGAACACAACAAAAAAGAGCGCGGACCCGAGATCATCGCTCGCCTGATGGCAGGGGAAAGTTGCGCGCTTGTGACAGACGCGGGCACGCCTGGCGTCAGCGATCCCGGAGAGGATCTCGTGCGCTTGTGCGCAGACGCGGGCGTGCCGACAAGCTCGATCCCCGGTCCTGTTGCCGCAATCAACGCCCTGATTCTCTCGGCGCTCCCGACCGGAAAATTCGTCTTTGAGGGCTTTTTGCCGGTTGCAAAAGCCGACCGCAAAGAGCGGCTTGCCGCGCTCGCACAAGAGGAACGCACGATGCTCCTTTACGAAGCGCCGCACAAGCTCCGCACAACGCTTTCCGATCTTGCAAAGACCTTTGGTGAGAATCGAAAGATCGCCCTTTGCAGAGAGCTGACCAAACTCAACGAAGAAATTGTGCGGACAACGCTCGGCGACGCGGCTGCCTTTTACCAAGAGAACGAGCCGCGCGGCGAATACGTTTTGGTTGTCGCAGGCGAGGAGAAACAAGAAAAGCCCACCGCATGGGAGAATACCCCCAAAGAGCAGGTGGAGCTTTATATGAAATCGGGGCTCTCCAAAATGGACGCCGTCAAAAAGGTCGCCAAAGAGCGCGGACTGCCGAAAAATGACGTTTATAAAGAGATGATATAAAGGAATTGCGGGGAAACCCTTTTTTGAAAAAAAGCGGTTTCCCCGCACCCTTTCCGAAAAAACTTTTTACACATGGATAAACCCTACGCCGTCATCGGGAGGTCGATCCAAAAACCTTTTGACAAAGGTTTTTGAAAAGAGCGCGAGAGAAGAGCAACTATTGCGGTACCCGAAAAAAGCAGGCATGGTAAACCATACCTGCTTTTCTTCGACCGCGGCTACTCCTCATGCTCCCTGTTTCCGCCACCGGCGGCGGTCGCATTCGTCCCTTTTTGCAAAAAGTTTCTCTCGCGTTTTCTCTTTTATTTCACCCGCTTCCTCTCCACCTCGTCGCGCTTGGGGGAGACGGTGCAGGACCAGTTCTGGTGGTAGATGACGTAGCCGGGCATAGCTCCTGCCGGCTTTTTGAGGTTTTTTACAAGCGTATAATCGACCTCGGTATGCTTTTCGCCTGCGGCTGCCGAATAGAGGGCGGCGATCTCTGCGGCTTCGGTGAAGTCGCGCTCGGTCGGTTCCTTCCCTTCGGTAAAGAGGACGACGTGTGAGCCGGGTCTTCCTTTTGCGTGGAACCAGTAATCGCCCTTGCCCGCCAGTTTGTGGGAAAGATAATCGTTTTGCAGGTTGTTCTTGCCGCAAAGGACGCGATAGCCGCCCGAGGTGCAAAACTCGGCGGGCGTCGGTGTGGGCGTTTTTTTGCCGGGCGCTGTGCTCTGGCGCGAGAAATAGCCCGCTCGACCGAGCTCTTCGCGGATCTCGGAGAGGTCTTTTGCGTTTTCGGCGCGGCAGAGTGCGTCGGCGACCGTTTCGAGATAGGCAAGCTCCTCTTTGCCGAGCGCGATCTGACGGGTCAGCTCAATGCGCGCATTTTTCGTTTTGGCGTATCGCTTGTAATAGCGTTGTGCGTTGGCGGCAGGCGAGAGGCGAGGATCGAGCGGTACGACGAGCGTTTCAAAGGATCCGTCGTCGCGCATTTTTTCATAGTCGGGAAGTTCGACGTTCTTTTCGCCGCTTTTCAGCCGATAGAGATTTGCCGTGATCAGATCAGCATATTTTTTCCAGAGTTCCCCTTGCTCGCAGTCGGCAAGTTCGCCCTCTTGCAGCACGATCTTTTTGCGGATGCGGGATTCGGTTGAAGAGAGCATACGGAAGAGATCCTGTGCGCGCTCGCGCAGGTATTGCTGCTTTTCTTTGATCGAAAACGCCTCGTCGAGCATCTCTCCCGCGCTCTCGTAGGAGCGGTACTCCACGCCATTTCCATAGTGCGAGAGCTTGCAGAAAGCATACCCTACGGGCTCGCCGCTCGAGAGCGCGAGAGTAGGGGAAAACGTTTCGGCTTTGACCGCGCCAAACAGATCGCAAAAGACTTTTGCAAGCTCTTCCTTCGAGCAATCGCAAAGCGGCGGGTCGATTTCGTTTGTCACGCGATAGCAGATCTCGCGCGCCACAAGGTCGGAGACGCCTCGGAAGGAGCGCGCAAGGATCTTGGTGGCGCTTTGGTCTTTCGGTGCTTCGTCCAGCTTCTCGAGGACCCTCTCAAAGTCGCAAAGGAGCGGGTTTTCGCGCCCCTCCTGCGCGGGGGGCGGCTCGTAGGTCATGCCAGGAAGCAACTGGCGCTGATTGTTGGAAAAATCCACCGTCCGAAGGAGCGAGAGGATTTTGCCCTCGCCGTCGGTAAAAATGAGGTTGCTGTATTTGCCCATGAGTTCGGCGTAGAGCTTGCGGACGCAAGGGAAGCCCATTTCGTCGTACCCTTCAAAAGAAAGGATTGCAACGCGTTCAAAATCGGGCTGTTCGATCGCGGCAAGGCGTGCCCCGGTCAAATGCTTTCGCAAAAGCATACAAAGCATCGGGGGCTTGAGGGGATTTTCGCGCTGCTCGCTCGTGAGAGAAAGACGGGGCCCCGAGCCCGCGTGGATGAGCAGGCGACGCGCTCCCTCTTTGGTGTGGAGGAGCAGGATCACTTGATCGCGTTCGGGCATAAAGACTTTTTCCACACGCGAACCGAGGCATTTTTCTTTGAGCTCCGAGAGCGCGCAGGCGAGCATACCCGAATCAAATGCCATAAATGAATCCCTCCTTTTTTCTCTTTTTACCACCCCAGTATAACACGGACTTGATTTTTTTGCAAGCTTGTGCTACAATGTTTTTAACAAAAGAGAAGGGGGATATTCTCCTATGAACAAAACGGTCATCGGCATCGACGTCGGCGGCACCACCACAAAGATCGTGGGCTTTCGGAATGAGGGCGGCAAGCCCGAGCTTCTTTCGCCCCAGCTCGTGCAGGCGGCTGACCCGATCACGTCGGTTTACGGCGCACTGGGAAAATTTACCTCGGAAAATCATCTCAACCTTTCGGACATTGATCGTGTGATGATGACGGGAGCGGGTTCTTCGGTCGTCGGCAAAAAAATCTATGATCTCTGCACCAC
>CADBFJ010000073.1:0-2798 GCA_902793915.1 uncultured Ruminococcus sp. | reverse complement strand
GCGCTCGTGCACGCAAAAAAAGAGGGCGAACGCTATCGCGTGGAATACCTCGGCGGCACCGGCGTCGGCGGCGGAACGCTGTTGGGGCTTTCCAAAAAGCTCATCGGCGTGGATAACGTATCGCACCTCGAACAGCTCTATGCCGAGGGCGATCTCGCAAACGTCGATCTTCGCATCAAGGATATTTCCAAAGTGCATCGCTACGGCGGCATGAACGAAGACTTGACCGCCGCAAACTTCGGTAAGCTCTCGGATCTTGCCACTCCCGCGGATATTGCGCTCGGCGTCGCCAACCTCGTTACCGAAACCGTGGCGACTCTCTCGCTTTTTGCGGCAAAGCGTTTTGCCCTTTCGGACGTGGTGCTGGTGGGGAATCTCACCGCCATCGACGTCATTCAAAAGGCGTTTGCGAATCTTTCGACTACTTTCGGCGTGCGCTTCCTCATTCCCGAAAACGCGCGCTTCGGCACGGTCATCGGCGCCGCGCTGAATGAGAAGATATTGGGATGAAAAAGATTGTGGGGAAACTCTTTTTTGAAAAAAGAGTTTCCCCACACCCTTTCAGAAAAAACTTTGAACCAATTTATTTTCCGCTCGCCGGAAAGCTTGCAAACGCTTTGCGGCTTTTTTGTTTGCATAGGATTCTTTTTTCGCTCATAGCCTTTTTGAGAAAGGCATATAGGGGAGGGGGCGAAAAAATGAAACGTTGGAAAATTCGGCTTGCACCGATGACCGCGCTCTTGTTTTTGGGACTTTTCCTGTTTGATCGGCAGGCGATCCTTATCCCGACGATCTTTGCGGCGCTCTTTCACGAGTGCGGCCATCTTTTTGCCGCGCGCCTGCTCAAGATCCCTCTGCGCTCGCTCTCGCTCGATCTGCTCGGTGCGCGCCTTTCTGTCAAAGGGAGGCTCCTTTCCTATGGCGAGGAGTGGTTGCTTGCGGCATCGGGTCCGCTGTTCAGTCTTGCGGGAGCGGCGCTTGGCGCGCTCCTTTGGAAAAACCATCCCTTTTTCGTTTCCTTTTCCTGCGCCTCACTCCTTTTGGGACTGCTCAATCTTGCGCCGATCCGCTCCTTTGACGGCGGCAGGATGCTCGAGTGTTTTCTTTCGCTTTTTTGGGAGCCCGGGAGGTGCCGCCGCGCGCTTTCCGTTACCTCATTTATCTGCCTTTTGTTCGGTTTTGCGGCCGCGACCTATTTCCTTTTGCGAGCGGGGGAGGGCGCCGCTTTTTTCTTCTTTTCGGCGAGCCTGTTTTCACGATTTTTGGGAGATGTAAAAAACGAGATTTTTTGAGGAAAAGCGGTATAAAACGGAAAAAACGAGAGCTTTTGGGAGATAACTCGGAAAAAATTCAAGTTCTTTCCGATAGATTGCGGAATATGAAAAAATTTTCGATTTTTTTGTAAAACTATTGCATTTTATAAAATTATCTGCTATAATACCCCTCGTATTTTATGGTCAGAGCGTTTGCAAACGCTTTTTCGCAAACTCCTTTCGGGTCTGCGAGAGCCTTGCGGGCGGCGGGCGGCAGCCCGTTTTGTTCCATGGATATTTTTTAATTCTTTCAATTAAAGGAGTATTTATGCGGAATGAACGAAATTGTGCGAATCAGGCTGTGCGGGATCTCGAAATCCTTTGACGGCGAGACGGTTCTCGACAACATCGATCTTGAGATCCACGACGAGGAGTTTATCACGCTCCTTGGACCCTCGGGTTGCGGAAAAACCACCACGCTGCGTATCATCGGCGGGTTTGAGACCCCCGACAGCGGCGACGTTTACTTCGGCGACGAGCGCATCAACGATCTGCCCCCCTACAAACGGCAGGTGAACACCGTGTTCCAGCGCTACGCCTTGTTCCCGCACCTCAACGTTTTTGACAACATCGCCTTTGGTCTGCGCGTCCGGAAAACCCCCGACGCCGAGATCAAAGCCAAGGTCAAAGAAATGCTTGCGCTCGTCAACCTCAACGGCTTTGAGCGCCGCAAGGTCGGCACGCTCTCGGGCGGTCAGCAGCAGCGCGTTGCCATCGCGCGCGCTCTGGTCAACCAGCCCAAAGTGTTGCTCCTCGATGAGCCGCTCGCCGCGCTCGACTATAAACTCCGCAAGGATATGCAGGTCGAACTGAAGAACATTCAGAAAAAGACCGGCATCACCTTTGTGTTTGTTACCCACGACCAGGAGGAAGCGCTCTCGATGTCGGATACCGTCGTGGTCATGGCAAACGGTAAGATCCAGCAGATCGGCACGCCGACCGATATTTACAACGAGCCTGTCAACGCGTTCGTTGCCGACTTCATCGGCGAATCGAACATCCTTGACGGTGTGATGCTTGCCGACAAAAAGGTCAAGTTTGCCGGACAGACCTTTGTTTGCGTCGACGGCGGATTTGAAAAGAACGAACCCGTGGACGTTGTGATCCGTCCCGAGGACGTGGACGTTGTGAAAAAAGAGGACGGTATGCTTGTCGGCCTTGTGACCGGCGTGACCTTCAAGGGCGACTACTATGAGATCATTGTAGACGTCAAGGGCTTTAAGTGGATGCTTGAGACCTCCGACTTTGTTGCCGAGGGCGAGACGATCGGTCTTTCGATTGACCCCGACGCGATCCACGTGATGAAAAAATCCGAGTATTCGGGCATGTTCGGCGACTATTCATCCTTCAGCGACGAGCTCGACAAACTTTCGGATGCCACGGAGGAAGTCGAAGAAGAATGAAAAAACGGTCGCTTATCAGCCGGGTGGTCGATGCGCCCTATCTTCTTTGGTCGCTTCTTTTCATCGTCGCCCCGATGCTGTT
>CADBFJ010000072.1 GCA_902793915.1 uncultured Ruminococcus sp. | reverse complement strand
GGAGTTACAGTCTATTAAAAGATCGGCTCGAAAATGTGCATGATCATGCGGGAGGGGCGGTGGCTCCGCAGCTTTTTGGCGCGCTCGGGCGTGATTTCCTCCGAAACTTCGATGATCTCTTCAAAATCCTTGCGGATGGCGGCAAGACAGGGTGAATTTCCGATCACGGCACCGCACTCGTAGTGGTGAGTCAGACTCCTGTAATCAAGGTTGATGGTTCCCACAAAGGCGACCTTATCATCCGAGAGCAGCATTTTGGCGTGGAGAAAACCGGGGGTATATTCGTAGATCCGCACGCCGGCGCTTTTGAGGAAGGCGTAGTTGGAGCGCGTCATGGCGAAAATCGCTTTTTTATCGGGGATGTGCGGGGTAAAGATCCGCACGTCCACCCCACGCATTGCGGCGTTCCGCAGCGCGTCGGTGAGTGAAAAATCGGTGATGAGATAGGGCGTTGTGATCCAGACGTAGCTTGTGGCAAGCCCTATGAGGTTGAGGAAATTGCCTTTGCCGACCTGCTCGTTATAGTAGGGCTTTGGTCCATCGCCGAAGGGGTGGACATAGCCCTCGTTTTGGAAGGGCTCGACCTCGACGGCGAGATATTTTTTATAGTCTGAAAGCTCTTTTGCCATGAGGTCGTAGGCGTGCAAAAACAGGTTGGAAAAGTTTTTGACGGCGGGACCCTCGAGCTTGATTCCGGTATCCTTCCAATGCCCGAAGCGCTTTTTGTAGTTAATATATTCGTCGCCGATGTTCACGCCGCCGGTATAACCGACCTTGCCGTCAATGACGACGATTTTTCTATGGTCGCGGTTGTTGAAAACGGTGGTGATAAAGGGGCGGAAGGGGCTGAATCGCAGGCATTTGATGCCTTCCTTTTGCAGGTCTTTGCAAAAGCGTGCGGGGGTGGTCGCGGCACTGCCGATGTCGTCGTAGAGCACGCGGACTTCCACACCCTCTCCCACTTTGCGGAGTAAGATCTCGTGGATCGCGTCCCACATTTTGCCGGGCGCGATGATGAAAAACTCAAGGAAGATAAACCGCTCGGCTTTGTCAAGCTCCTTGAGCAGATCGACCCAGTAGTCCTCGCCGAGAGGGAAAAAGCTTACGCGGGTCGAAAGGTCGCCGTACAGATGTCCGCCTTCGTGCAGGTAGGACTCGATTCCCCGGTAATGTCCGAGGAAGGTCGCGGTCTCAAAGCACTCTTCGGGTGTGCGTTCGCCAACGTAGGGGCGGGTGCCCTCGTCGATGGCGGCGAGCGTTTTGCGATCCTTCGGCTTCATCCTCGGGTGCGCGTAAAAGAGGAAGAGCATCGTCCCGAACAGGGGAAAGAGCATAATGAGAAAGAGCCAGGGAAGTTTATATTCCGGCGACTCTTTTTTGTAGACCATGCTCAAAAAGACGGCGATCGCAAGGATGGAGCGGGCGACCTGCAACCACCAGTAGCGTAGGTCGAGCACCGAGAGAAAGACCCAGAGAAGCACCATCTGCGTCAAAAATAAGAGCGCGGAAAGCACAAAGCGGCTGAACAACTTGCGAACGAACTTCATAGACCCTCCAAAAAGCTCATTGTTTCCCTTCCATTATACAGGATTTTTGTCGAAAAAACAAGGAGGCGCGCCAAAAAAGCATTCAAAACCAAAAAAATCGGGCGTTCGGTTGCTTTTGGGAACAAACTATGGTATACTAGAAAAGGTTACACCGAAAAGAGAGGAGATTTATCCCATGGATACCATCAACTGGAGCGAGATCTGGCAGACCATTGTGAGCTGGCTTACCACGACGGGCGTAAAAGTCCTCATCGCCATCATTCTGTGGATCGTTTTGTTCAAGCTGACCAACCTCGTGTTCCGCGGGATCTCAAAACGATCCGAAAAGCGCGGAAAAATGGACAAAACGCTTTCGCACTCGCTTATTTATATCGGCAGGATTGTCGTCAAAATGCTGATCGTGGCGGGGCTTGTCGGCTACGTCGGCATCGACACTTCGGGGATCGCGGCGCTGCTCGCGTCTC
Organism: uncultured Ruminococcus sp.; assembly: GCA_902793915.1. GTDB lineage: Bacteria > Bacillota > Clostridia > Oscillospirales > CAG-272 > UMGS1865. The sequence goes on along the minus strand of CADBFJ010000072.1, from coordinate 3,900 downwards.
TCGGCGTCGGCGCGGGGCTTGCCGTCAACGGCACGCTCTCGAACTTTGCGGGCGGAATGCTTCTTCTCGTCACAAGACCGTTCCGCGTGGACGACTACATTGAAGCCGCGGGATATTCGGGGACGGTCGAGGAGATCATGATCGTCAACACCAAACTCCGCACGCCGGATAACAAGGTGATCTACATCCCCAACGGCACGCTTTCCACTACCAGTATCGTCAACTATTCGCTCAAAGACACGCGCAGACTCGAGATCGTTTTTTCGATCGCTTACAAAGAGGATTTTGAAAAGGCGAAGAGCATCGTGAAAAAAATCTGTCTGGAGCACCCGCTCGTGCTTTCCGAGCCAGAACCCTTTGTCCGCGTTTCCAAGCACAACGAGAGCAGCATTGACCTGACGACAAGGGTCTGGGTCAACAAAGGCGATTATTGGACGGTCAATTTCGATCTTCTCGAAGCGGTCAAAAAGGCGTTTGACGAAAACGACGTCGAGATCCCCTTCCCGCAGGTCGACGTACATATGAAATAAGAAAGAATAGAGGAGAATCGCGGGAACCCTTTTATAAAATGAAGTTGTTTGCTTTGCAAACAATGAAGTTTTCTGCCTGCGGCAGAAAATGAAGTTTTGACCTGCGGTCAAAATGAAGGAATGCCCCGCATCGCGGCGACAGAAATCGTTGCGATGCGGGTTCCCGCACCCTCCGAAAAAACTTTTACGCATTGGAGCGGATATGAGAAGGAGAGAAAACTTCGGCAAAGGCGCTCTTCCGAGGATGGAAGAGGCGGAACAATACGGAGCCGGCGGAGAGGAGATGGCGTACCGCACGCTCCGCGCGTCTTTTTCTTTTGTGGTGCGAAACCCCCTGATCCCGCACGGCAAAAAGTTTCTGGAAAAGGATTTTTTGGTCGTTGAAAACGGACTGCCTTTTGTGATCGAGATCAAAAACTGGAAAGGCGAAATCTCGATGGCGGGCGAAAACTTCCGCCAGGTCAAAGCCGACGGAACGGTCAAAGAACACAAAAATCCGGCGGGAACGACGGGTCAGTTCGTACGCGAATTCAAGCAGTACTACGGTTTTGACGGCGACGTCGTCGGTGTGGTTGCTTTTCTCGATCCCGAATGCAAGCTCGATCTGCCCGAGCGGGAGGAGGGCATCTTTCTTTTGCCCTTTGCCAAGATCGTTTCGTTCATCCGCGCAACGGCAAAACGCTTGTCGGGCGAGTTTGTGCTTGAAGAAGCGCGCGTCCTTCGCTGCACGAGGCTTTACAGCGGCGATCGGGAATTCTGCAAAGGGCTTCTCGTTGATCGTTATCTGCGCTGCAAAGCGCGCGGTAGAAAAACGATTTCGCTCGATACGACAAAACTCAAATATATCACAGTCAAAAAGCGCCCGTTTTTTATGGGGTATCAACTGCTCGTGACCTTCTCGAACGGAGATGCCGGGATCTTTCGGGCAAAAAACCAAACGCTCGTTGTGGGCTGTCTTGACGGGAGCTTCTGCCGCTTTTCGCTCGGCAAACTCCGTTATCTGGTCTTTTGATGAGACGCGCCGAGAGAGTTTCGTCCGATCTGCGGATCTATGTCCCGGAACTTTGGACGTTCCGGGAAAAGGACAGCCCCGCCTGCCGCAAATTGCTTGAGGACGTGGCGGTTCTCGATCCTGTAGGGCGCAGGATCCTTGCGTCGCGTGGCGGACGATTTGAAAAAGCGCTTCCGCAAAAGATTTTTGCGGTCGAGGGCGACCGCGTTCTTCTTCCCGATCGCGCGGGCTGTTTTTTGCTCTTTTCGGGCTTTTGCAGTGGCATAAATCTGATGCTTGCGCTTTATTTGAACCATCCGGCAAACGAGATTTCAAGCGCGCTGCGCCTTTTGAAACGCACCGATTTTATCGGTCTAACCGGGCAAGCGAGCGTTGGACAGGAGCTTTTTGATCTCCTTGCCGAAGTCTTGTTTTATCTTGACGGACTGCTTGCGGGGACGTGCTATCTGCCGCTTCGGACGCTTGTTTTGCGTGCGGCGAACTTTGCGGGTTGCAGACTGAAAAAGGTTGATCTCCCCATGCAAAACCTGCAACTCGATCCGAACGAGAGCGCCTTGTTCCTCGCTTTTCTCATTTGCTTTTTCCTCACGGTGCGCGCAAGCGGCGGGGTTGCCGAAGCCGACACCGAGGAGGGCGCAAGCCTTTCGGTTCGCCTCTCTGCTGTGTCCGAGGAAACCGACGCGATTTTTCCCGAGGACGCCCCCTTTTTGCACTGCGACGCCTTTTGCCGCTTTCGCCTTGTGGGGGAGGGCAGAGAACGCGCCGTGATCCTGCCGATCCAAAAACCGACCTCCCACCTTTCTTCGGGCGGAAGAGCCGCCTATCTTTCGATCCTGCTCGAATGCGACGGTGAGTGATACGCCCGAAAAAGCCGCGATGGGCGAGCGACCCGCCCAAACCCTGAAAATTTTTTCAAAAAAGACTTGCAAAACGCCGCCGAGTATGCTACAATATGCTCTGCACACATACAGGGGTGTAGCTCAGTTGGTAGAGTACTGGTCTCCAAAACCATGGGTCGTGGGTTCGAGTCCTTCCGCCCCTGCCAAAAAAAGAGGATCGCAATCGCGGTCCTTTTTTTTTGGCAGGGGCGGAAGGACTTATTTGAACTTACGCCCGTGAGCGGAAGCGAGCGGGTCGGCGCGATTTCGGTTTTTGCCAAAGGCAAAACGGCGGTGTTTAGCCGCCGAGAAATCGCAGCGGGAGCGAAGCGACCCTGGGTTCGAGTCCTTCCAATCGCGGTCCTCTTTTTTGGCAGGGGCGGAAGGACTTATTTGAACTTACGCCCGCGAGCGAAAGCGAGTGGGTCGGCGCGATTTCGGTTTTTGCCAAAGGCAAAACGGCGGTGTTCAGCCGCCGAGAAATCGCAGCGGGAGCGAAGCGACCCTGGGTTCGAGTCCTTCCAATCGCGGTCCTCTTTTTATGGCAGGGGCGGAAGGACTCACCTGAAATTACGCCCGCGAGCGAAAGCGAGTGGGTCGGCGCGATTTCGGTTTTTGCCAAAGGCAAAACGGCGATGTTCAGCCGCCGAGAAATCGCAGCGGGAGCGTAAGCGACCATGGGTTCGAGTCCTTCGGGGCGATTTTAGCAAACGTCGCCCAAAATTTTTCTTTCAACCGATTGCAAAAAGAGATTTTTTGAAGTATAATGACATCGAACCGGGCGCACGCGCTCGTTTCTATTTGAAAGCTTGAAAGAAGGAAAAAGACATGAAAACCTTTCGCATTTCCAAGTTGATCGGATTTTTGATCGGCGCCGTTCTGGTATTCCTTTACAGAGTGTTCTTTGTCGAAAACCTCCGCTGGTTCATCGGGGGGCTTGTCGTCCTCTACGGCGTTCTCGGCATTCTCGCGCTCGCATTGGAAAAGAAAAAGCCGATCTATGAAGAGCACGAATTCTTGTTTGCCGCCGTTGAAATTCTCATCGGTCTTACCCTGCTCGCGTTCATCAAAGAATACGCCACCGTTTGCGTGGTGTGGGCGGTCTGGTCGATCCTGCGTGAATCGATCGAACTCAAGGAGATCGTTTCGGGAGAACTGCATCCCGTGCTGGCTGTGATCAGCGGACTCGAATCGATCGCCGTCATCGTGCTTTCGATCACCCTGATGATGGAGCCGGGCGAGCATCACGCCATGATCCACACCTATTTCCTCTGCCTTGAGCTGACCTTGAGCGCGATCGTCCCGATCCTCAACGAAAAGCTGCCCGGGAAACATCACGAAGAGCATAAGGGCGAAGCTGCCTGAAAAAAGGAGTACAATCATGAAAGTCATTACCTTCGGTGAAATTATGCTGCGCCTTGCCCCCGAGGGGTACGAGCGCTTTGTGCAGGTAGATCGCCTTGGCGCCACCTTCGGCGGA
>CADBFJ010000071.1 GCA_902793915.1 uncultured Ruminococcus sp. | reverse complement strand
AATTTTGTTTCCGTCAAAATATCCGGTCGCATTGCGGAAAAAGCCGGCGGAAACAGGATCGATCTGCGTCAGGTATTCGGCGATCTCCGCCCATTCTTTCACCGTGCGAAGGACGCGGCGTTCCTCTTTGGGAGAAACGGGGCTTGGCGCTTCTTCTTTTGCGGCGACCTTCTCCGGCTTGCTCGCTTTGGGGGCTTCGGCGACCTGCGGGGCAGGGATGCCCGAGCGCAAACGGTCTTCGAGTTTCGAGATGCGTGAGAGGAGCGCGTCGTTTGATGTGTTCAGTGCCTCGTCGCACATCCGGAGCAACGTCGTTTCGGCAAGCACGCGTTTGACCGCGTTTGCTTTTTGCATGGCGAGGAAGGATTCCTCCACCAAACCACAATGATAGAGCAGGGTTTCTTTGGAAAAACGCGCGGCGAGTGCCGAGAGCGTTGCAAGTTCCTCTTTGGTCAAATCAAGATAGGTTCCGGCATTCGACGAGGTTTTGATAACGAGCAGGTCGCGGTAGAGTGAGAGCAGATCCTGCCAGAAGACAGCGAGGTCCTTTGCCGAGCGCACGACCTCGTCGATTGCGGCAAAGAGCGCGTCGTATTGCTTGTCCGCCACGGCGTTCACAAGATCGACGAGCATTCCGCGCCCCGTGATGCCGACCGTGTTTTCAACGAGCTCGGGCGTGATCTCCTTGCGGCTGCCCGCGCAGAGTTCGAGGAGGCTGATCGCGTCACGCATACCGCCCTGTGCAAATTTGGCGAGCATCCTTGCGGCGTCGGGATCGAGGGCGATGCCTTCTTCTTTTGCGATAAAGGCGAGCCGCTCGGTCAAGGCGTCGGTGGAAATGCGGCGAAAATCAAAGCGCTGACAGCGCGAAACAATGGTGGCGGGCAACTTTTGCAGTTCTGTGGTTGCCAAAATGAAAATCACGTGTTCGGGCGGCTCTTCGAGCGTTTTGAGCAGGGCGTTGAAGGCGCTCGGCGAGAGCATATGTACCTCGTCGATGATATAGACGCGGTAGCGCAGTTCGCTCGGCAGATAAATAACTTCGTCGCGGATGTCGCGCACGTTGTCCACGCCGTTGTTCGAGGCGGCGTCCATTTCCAGGACGTCGGTGGCGCTGCCGGCTTCGATGGCGCGGCAAGAGGCGCATGTAAGGCAAGGATTGCCGTTTACCGGGTGTTCGCAGTTGACCACTTTTGCCAGGATCTTTGCACAGGTGGTTTTTCCGGTTCCACGCGATCCGCAGAACAGATAGGCGTGACTGAACGCCTTTTGCTCGGCTTCGTAGCGCAAAATCGAGGTGATATGCTCCTGCCCGCAAACGTCGTCAAAAGTGCGCGGACGCCATTTTCGATAGAACGCCTGATGCATAAGCTGCCTCCTTACCAAAAATGCCAACCGGAAACCCATCCGATCGGCATTCTTTCCGTTTTGACCGAACCGCAAAACAAGGCCATACACCCCAAGATCGAAAGTCACACCCGCAGGAACATCGGCTTTTTCGCTCAAAGCAGGTGGTCTTACGGCACATCGGGGGAATTCTTGAATGCTGCTTGGTTCCCCACCTGACATGGTTCGGAATGCCCGATTGCGTAAGTCCCGCTTCTCAACACGAAGAAAGCCGCTTCGTTTGCAGGCGCTCGTCCCTCAAAAGGGGGATCCTCCCCTGCGTATAGCGGATTTCAGGTTCAGGGGTCCGCTGCTCCCCCGGTTGGTATGACCTCGTTTCACGGTTCGATCTTCAAAATTTATTATAACAGATTCTTTCCGGTTTTGCAACCGGATTTTCAGATTTTTTCAAAAGATTTCGTCCTCCTCTCGCTTGACAGCGGAGGCAAAAGCGGGTACAATAAAAGAAAGAAGTTTTTGGAAAGGAGCGCGCAGGATGAACGGGATGCAAAAGCCTCGGATTTTGGCGGTCGTAGGTCCCACCGCGGTGGGAAAGACCGCGCTCTCCATCGCGCTTGCCAAGGAACTTGGAGGCGAGATCCTTTCCTGCGACTCGATGCAGATCTATCGCGGAATGGACGTTGGCACCGCGAAGCCGACGAGAGAAGAGCAGCGAGCCGTAAAGCATCACCTCATTGATCTTGTTTCTCCCGAAACCCCCTATTCCTGTTTTTCCTATCTTCAAGACGCCAAAGCCGTTGCAGACGACCTGATCTCTCGTTCGATCCTTCCGATTTTTTGCGGCGGGACCGGGCTTTACCTCGATCGCTTTCTCCACGGCGGATTGGATGAAGAAACGGTCGATCCCGCCCTGCGTGAGCGTCTCCGAAAAGAGGCGGAAGAGCTTGGCGACCGAGCCATGTACGAGCGACTCCTCTCGCTCGATCCCGAGGCGGCGAAGGCGACGCATGAACATAACCGCAAGCGGGTGCTCCGCGCGCTGGAGATTTATGAGAGCCGCGGCATGACCAAAACCGAGCTTGACGAAAAGACCAAAGAGATCCCCTCGCCCTATTTTGCCACGGTGCTGGGGCTGCGCTATACCGACAGAGATCTGCTTTACAAAAGGATTGACCTGCGGGTGGACGAGATGCTCGCAGAGGGACTCCTTGACGAAACGAAAGCCCTTCTCGATGCGGGCGTTTTTGAGAAGAATACCACTGCCGCGCAGGCGATCGGTTACAAAGAGCTTTTCCCGTATCTGCGCGGAGAAGAGAGCCTTGAAAGCGCGGTCGAGAAGCTCAAACAAGCGACCCGCCGCTATGCCAAACGCCAGATGACCTGGTTCTCGGCAAAGACATACGTCCAGTGGATCGACGTGGACGATCGGGCGGGGAACACCCGCGCGCTCGGGGAAATTTTGCAAGAGGCGCTTGCCCTCTTTCGGGAGGACAAGCCATGAAAAATCCTGTGATCCGCGAATTTTTCCGCCGCCATTGGTGGCGCATCGGAGCGGTTTTCCTTCTTGTCGGTCTTCTTTTTTATACGGTTTATCACGTGTTCGGTTCTTCGTCCGCAAATCTGTTGACGACACCCGCGCGCGATGTGACCGATTATCACCATTCCTTCGGGACGGGCTATCTCTTCCGCGATGAGGAAGTTTTGACCGTAGAAAGCGCGGGGCTTGTCGATCCGCAGGTGCCGAACGCCACCAAAGTCAGCCGCGGCGTCCCTGTGGCAAAGGTCTATTCTGCCGAGGGCGATCTTGCCGCAACGCAACAGCGCCTGACGATCGTAAACCGGCAGATCGCACTGCTCGAAGAAAGCAAGCTGCCGCTCGGCAGCTCGGTCAGCAGAGCGAGCGAATACCGCAAGGCGGCGGAACGCATTTACCTGACGCTGCGCCGCCAGGTGAGCGCGGGATTCTATCTTGGAATTTCGGGCGCCTCGGACGATTTCTTTATCGAATGCAATAAAATCGCTTCTTTGCTTGAAGCGGGAAGCGGTGCGGATGACTTACTGAAGGCTTATCGCGAGGAGAAAGAGGCGCTGCTCTCGGGAACGCCGATCTCGGTCGTGCCGGACGGCTCTTCGGGCTATTATTACAGCCCGAGCGAGGTGGACGGTTACGAAGGCGCGTTCACCTTTGAACGCTTGGAAGGGCTGACGATGGCGTCGCTCGAAGCGCTGGCGCTCTCGGGCGCAAAACAGGAGAGCGGCACGGTAGCAGGGAAGATCGTTTACGACTATCGCTGGTATCTTGCAATCCCGGTCGATGAAGCGGTCGCGGATCTGCTTGCGGTCGGAGAGACTTGTACTGCGCGATTTTCCTCGAATGGAAACAAAGAGCTCGACGTGCTTTGTGAGCGCATTTCTCAAGCCGAGGGCGGCAAAGTTCTTCTCGTTGTCAGTTGCGGCGAGAGTCCCGAAGAGTTTCTCTTTTTCCGCAGTCAGCCGGTCGAGCTTTTGATTGAAAATTGCTCGGGCTACTATGTTCCCGACACGGCGATCCGCACGGTGAGGGGCGAAATCGGGACCTACGTATTCGAGGGCGGAACGGTTTATTTCCGCAAAGTGGAGATCCTCTATCGCGGGGACGGTTATGCGATCGTTGCACGGCGCGAAGACACCGGTCGCGGCTACCTTGCGGCGAACGATCTTATGGTGACGTCGGGGCGAAATCTTTATGACGGAAAGGTTTATCGATGAGTGAACTTGGATACATGAAAGAGGCGGTTGCATCGGTCAAAGCCAAAATGCTTGCCGCCGAAAAGAGAAGCGGGAACGAGGGAGTCACCCTCCTTGCCGCCGTGAAATATACCGACATTGAGCACATTCTCGAGCTTGGTCGCCTCGGCGTGCGCGACGTGGGCGAAAATCGCGTGCAACAGCTCCTCTCGCGCTATGAGGAGATGAAGCGGGCGGGACTGAACATCCACTTTATCGGAACGCTCCAGACCAACAAGGTCAAGTATATCATTGACAAGGTGTGCATGATCCATTCGTTAGGGTCGGTCGCTCTTGCAAAAGAGATCGAAAAGCAGGCGGCAAAGCACGATCTTGTTATGCCGGTGCTGGTCGAGATCAACAGCGGGGAGGAGGAGAGCAAAAGCGGATTTTTGCCCGATGAAGCAGGTGCTTTTTGCGAGACGATCGCATCCTATCCGCACTTAAAACTCTGCGGATTTATGACGATGGCGCCGAAGTGCGAAGAAAAAGAGGATTATCGAAAGTTTTTTCAAAGAACTTCGCAACAATGCCTTGACATTTGGCAAAAAAAACTGCATAATATAGGTAGACCGATTCTCTCCATGGGAATGTCGGACAGCTATGAAATTGCTATCGAAGAAGGCGCTACGATCGTTCGTGTGGGGAGCGCTTTGTTCGGGAATACATAAAACGAGGAGGGCGCTATGAACCTGTTGAAGAAATTTGTGAGAAACGACAACGCGGACCTGGAAGAAGATTACGACGATATCTACGTCATGCCCGACGATCTGGTCGTGGAAATGCCCGAAACCAGCGTGGAGGAAAAGGTTTCCGCTCTGGACAGCCCTGCCCGCAAGGAACCCGAGATCCGTCCCGCCTCGCTTGAAAAAATTTCGCTCAAGCTTCTGCAACCCAGAAGCCACACCGAGGCAACCTTTGTCACCGATAAACTCAAGAGCGGTTGTATCGTTCTGCTTGATATCAGCCAGCTGACAAAAGATCAGGCGCGCCGCTTTATCGACTTCCTCTCGGGCGTTGCATACGTCCTTGGAGGAGAGATGATCCAGACCAACAAGACCACTATCCTTGTTTCTCCCGCAGGCGTGGATATCACCGGTTTTGCCCCGGAAGAACTCGTGGCTGAAGCAGGCAGACGTGCCGAAGCCGAAAAAGCCGAGGAAGACAAGTAAGATTTTTAGAACTCCGAGAGAAAAATGCCGCAGGGCTTTGCTTGCGGCATTTTCTCTATCAAACGGGAAAGGAGAAACGAGCATGGAGTATTTCATTTTCATTGTGAAAAAGATTGTTTACGTCTTTTTTGACGTGCTTGAGATTGCGCTCCTTGCACGGGCAATCCTTTCATGGATCGACCAGATGGGAGAGCTGAAGATCTCCCAGATCCTCGAAACGGTTACCGAACCTTTTTTGTTCCCGATCCGCAAGCTCTGCGAGCGTTTCCATTGGTTTGAGAATACCCCGATCGATATGCCGTTTCTCCTTGGGTGGCTTCTCATTTCGCTGATCCGCACGGTTCTCGTGCTGGTCGGGTGATCGGTGAAAATCTTTTGTAAAAAAAGTCTTGACAAAAAAATCTCTTTGTGCTATGATATACAAGTCGGCACGGAGAGGTGGCTGAGCTGGTCTAAGGCGCACGACTGGAAATCGTGTGTTCGGCTAATAACCGACCGCGAGTTCGAATCTCGCCCTCTCCGCCACAAAAAAATAGCTCCCAATAGGGGGCTATTTTTTTGTGGCGGAGAGGGCGAACACAGAGAAATCGTGTGCAAACCCTTACAGGTTTGCTCGCAGCCTTTTCCGTCTTTGCGTAGCAAAGCGGCGGTGTTCAGCCGCCGAGGGAAAGACGACACGCCGAAGGCGTTGAGTTCAGAATCTCGCCCTCGCATTTGATAGCCTCCCAACAGGGGGGCTTTTTTGCGCTCTTTTGGCGTTTTTC
>CADBFJ010000070.1 GCA_902793915.1 uncultured Ruminococcus sp. | reverse complement strand
AAACAGGCGGGAGCTTACCGCATTGCACTTTTTCAAGGTCAAAATCAAAGCAGGCGCCGTCGAGCAGTTCGACCTGTTCGGTCAGCGCTTCTCGTGCATAGGAACCGATGAGGCGGTCAAGCCCTTCGGTGTCAGCGAGGTCGCAGTCGATCGAAGCAAGGCGATCTCTGCCTCTGTGTGCGTCGCCAAAAGCGAGGATCTTGTGTCCGTCACGGTCATAGACGCCTTGAAACTCAACGCCGCAACCGATCGGCCAGTTCATGGGGTAGGTGTCGATACCGAACTCTTTTTCAAGCTCGTCGAGCAGGTCAAAGGGATCGCGCGCCTCTCTGTCGAGCTTGTTGATGAAGGTAAAGATCGGAATATGGCGCATGGCACAGACCTTAAAGAGCTTGCGCGTCTGCGGCTCAATGCCCTTTGCGGCGTCGATGACCATAACCGCGCTGTCGGCAGCCATGAGCGTTCTATAAGTGTCCTCCGAGAAGTCCTGGTGTCCGGGCGTGTCGAGAATGTTGATGCAGTAGCCTTCGTATTCAAACTGCATGACAGAAGACGTAATCGAGATGCCGCGCTTTTTTTCCATTTCCATCCAGTCGGAAACCGCGTGGCGGTCGCTCGCCTTGCCTTTGACGCTTCCGGCTTTCTGGATCGCGCCGCCGTAGAGTAAGAACTTTTCGGTCAGCGTGGTTTTGCCGGCGTCGGGGTGCGAGATGATCGCAAAGGTACGGCGCCGTGAGATTTCGTTTTGCGTTTGATCCATATTGGGTCCTTTCCAAAGGAATTTTTCCGCCGTTCATTGTACCATGAGAGAACAGAAAAGTCAAGATAATCGGTTGGCTTTTTTGGCTTTTCTCTTGCAATTTGCAAGGAATTTTGGTAGAATGAGGTCGAAGCGTTTTGTGCGGAAGGAGGAACAGGCAAATGCATTCGACCAAACCGAATTTACGCGATCTTGTGATCGCGGCTTCCGTATTGCTCCTTGCCCTGTTTCTGCTTCTTTTCCCGCTCCTTTCTCGCGGCGAGGGGAAAACCGTCGTTTTGACTTATGGCGACAAGACCGAAACCTACTTGCTTTCCGAGAGCCGCACGCTTGAAATCACCTCGAACGGCATTCACCTGACCGTGAAGATCGAGGGGGGAGAAGTTTGGGTTGAAGACGCAGACTGCCCCGATCTCGTCTGCCTGCACAGCGGAAAGATCTCAAAGAGCGGTGACGTGATCCTTTGCGTGCCTGCGGGACTTCGGATCCAAGTGATAGGAGGCGACAACGATGTCGATTTCGTGGCGGGATAACCGCGTGCGCCGCCTGACCTTGGATGCGGCAGCTTTGGCGCTTGCCATGGGGCTTTCCTATCTGGAGTTTCTGCTTCCGATCGCGGCGGTCGTCCCGCTGCCCGGCTTCCGTCTCGGCCTTGCCAACCTTGTCGTGATGCTCGCGTTTTACCTTCTGTCCCCGCTCGACGCGGCAATCGTTTCGGCTTTACGCATCCTGCTATCGGGGCTGCTCTTCGGATCGGCGGTTTCTCTTTATTTTTCGGCGCTCGGCGGACTTTGTTCCTATCTCGTTCTGCTCCTGCTTTACTGTATCCGCGCAAAATGCAGTTTTGTCGGCGTTTCGATTTTGTCTGCATCGGCGCACAACGCAGGGCAGATCATCGCCGCCATGACGCTCTACGGCGCACTTGTGGCGCGTTCCTATCTGCCGTATCTGCTCCTTGCCTCGATCTTCTACGGAGGTGCGCTCGGCTTCCTTTGCAATCTGCTTTTTGCAAGGCTTTCCAAAATGGAGGAAGGCAGGGTATGAAACGAATGATCCGCGTGCTTTCGCTCGTTTTGGCTTTTTTGCTCCTTGCGCCTTGCTTTGCTTCCTGCGGCGGCGTCAAACGATACGACAAGACCTTTTTCTTCATGGATACCACGATCGCCGTGACGCTTTACAGCGACACGAAAGAGCTTGCCGACGCGGGATTCTATCTTTGTGAGGTCCTGCTTTCCGCGCTCGATCGTGACTGGTCGAAAGAAAAAGAAACCTCGCTCGTTTCCAAGATCAATTCTGCGGGGACAGAGCCGATCGAGCTTGACAGCGCGACCGCAGAGCTCCTTACAACTGCGCTTGCCGTCTCAAAGGCTTCCAACGGAGCCTTTGACATCACGGTCAAGCCGCTCGTTGATCTATGGAAGGTTGCCGAAGAAAAGCAAGCGCTCCCAAGCAAAGCCGAGATGGATTCGGCTCTCGCGTCGGTCGGGTATGAAAAGCTGATTTTGACCGAAACCACGCTCACAAAAGCCGATCCGCAGACAGAGATCGATCTCGGCGGCATCGGCAAAGGCGCGGCGATCTCAAGTCTGATCTCCGAGCTTTCCGAATTGCCGCTTTACGGCGGGCTTGTTTCCTTTGGAAGCAACGTCGCGGTCTTTGGAGAAAAGCCGGATGGCAGTCCTTTCCGGGTTGCGATCCGCGATCCGAAGGATGAGAGCGGCAGAGTCGGCGTGTTGACGCTCTCTGACGGCGAAGTCCTTTCGGTTTCGGGCGACTACGAGCGCTATATTGAAATCGACGGCGTGCGATACCACCATATTCTCGATCCCAAAACCGGCTACCCCTTTGACAAGGGACTTTCCTCGGTTGCTGTCGTGGCAAAGGATGGCGCGCTTGCCGACGCGCTCTCGACCGCGCTTTTCGGCATGGGAAAGGATGAGGCGCTCGCCCTCTATTCCTCGGGTGTCTTCGAGTTTGAAGCGCTCCTCATCGCAAGCGACGGAAGTTTGACTGCGACCGACGGCATGCACCTAAACTAAAAAAGAGCTTTTAGCCCCCGCTGCGGCGGGGGCTTTTTTCACCTTTTTTTTGCAATCGAATATGCTGATAGGGAATTCCAGACAGGAGGCAAGTATGGACGAAAACCAAGCCATTCAGCCGCAGTCGGGCAGCGGGAATTTAGTTTTTCTGGTCTCGACCGCGCGCGGCGCGATCCCTCTGGAGGGGGCGCGGATCTCTCTTTACAACTACATTAAGGCCGATATGCCGCACCGGGGCGACATCCAGTATTCTACCGTTTCGGGCAGTGATGGCAAGACGCGCTCGATCCATCTTCCTGCGCCGCCGAAAGACGAGTCTTTGCAGCCCGCAAAGAGGCTTCCTTATGCGACTTACAACGCCCAGATCGAACTGGAGGGTTATTTTACCCAGTATTACGTTGCCATTCAGGTTTTTGACGGTGTGACCTCGGTGCAGTTGGTCAATCTGGTTCCGCTGCCCGAAAACGGTAGGGCAAATTCCGAAAGCCCGGACGGTGAGCAGTTTTTTGAAACGATGCCGAGCGAACTCTCGGGAGGAGGTGACGAATAATGGCGATCATTCCGGCAGTGCCGCAGACCATTACCGTGCATCTCGGTTCTCCGAACGCAAACGCCGAAAATATCACGGTGCCGTTCCTTGACTACGTGGCGAACGTGGCGTCGAGCGAGATCTATCCCACCTGGCCCGAGAGTGCCATCCGAGCAAATCTCTACGCGCAGGTTTCCTTTGCCTTAAACCGCGTTTACACCGAATACTATCGCACGCGCGGCTACGATTTCGACATCACGAACGATACCGCTTTCGACCAGTATTACGTCAAGGGTAGAAACGTCTTTGAGAACGTCTCGCAGATTGCGGGCGAGCTTTTTAACAATTACATTCGCAGGGTGGGGAATGTCGAGCCGCTCTTTGCCCAATACTGTGACGGTATCCGCACCAAGTGCCCGGGACTTTCCCAGTGGGGGAGCGTGGAGCTTGCCGAGGCGGGGCTTTCGCCGATTGAAATTTTGCGCGAATACTATGGCGAGGATATTGAGCTTGTCGAAAATGCACCGATCACGGGAAGCGTCGGGGGCGCGCCGAGCATGCCTTTGCGGTTCGGCTCGGTCGGGGATAACGTCCGCACGCTCCAGATCCGCCTCAACCGGATCTCCAACAACTTTCCCTCGATCCCGAAGATCCTTGCCACAAACGGTAGTTTCGGCGAGGATACCGAGGCGGCGGTGAGAAAATTCCAGTCGATTTTTGAACTCGACGTGGACGGTGTGGTCGGCAAGGCGACCTGGTACCGCGTGCAGAACGTTTACATCGGCGTAAAGCGCCTCAATGACCTTGATTCCGAGGGGATCCGCCTCGACGAGATCTCCGAGCAGTTCGAGGGGACGCTCTCGGTCGGATCGACCGGGCAAAACGTGCGCGATCTGCAGTATTTCATCAGTTTCCTCTCGAGCTACTACAGCACGATTCCGCCGCTTGTCATCGACAGCATTTACGACGAGGCGACAAGGAGCGCGGTGATCGACGTGCAAAACACCTTCGGTCTTGTTCCCGACGGTATTGTGGGGGTGCTGACATGGAACGCCATCTATCGCGCCTACCGCGGCGTCATCACCACGATCCCGCGCGAGTACGTCGAGGGCATCACGCTCCCTTATAACGGCGTGCCGCTGCAGATCGGGTCGGATTCGGACGAGGTGCGCCTCTTGCAGGAGTACTTAAACTACATTTCAAGGAGCTTTGACGAAATCGAACCGGTCAATCCGACCGGCTACTTCGGTGCGGCAACGCAAGAGGCGGTGATCGCCTTCCAGAAGCTCGTGGATCTGGAGCCGACCGGCGTGGTGGGAGCTGTAACCTGGAAATACCTGACCGATCTTTACGCGACGCTCTATCAAGGCTCGCAACTGAAAGAGGGGCAATACCCCGGGTATCCCGTGGGAGGTGGCGTATGAACAACTACGAGCAAAACAACCCGGTCGCGGTCCGCAACCTGCAACGCTATTTGCGCCAACTCGCTTATCACGATCCAAAGATCCCCATGCCGCCGGTCGATGGCGTCTTCGAGAGCCAAACCCGCGAGGCGCTCGAAGCGTTCCAAAGCCTCTACGGTCTGCCGGTCACGGGCGTTGCAGACCAAGCGACCTGGGACACCCTTTACGCCGCCTACCGCGCGTCGGTCGCCGAGTATTCGCCCCCCGAATGCGTTTCGATTTTCCCGCGCTATCCTGTGGGCTACGAGCTGCGCCCGGGTGAGAGCGGCTTTCCCGTTCTGACACTGCAATTCATGCTCCGGGAACTGCGCGTCAGCTACGGCATCACGCTACCGGTCGAACTCACCGGCAGCTTTGACGAGGATACCGAGGACGCCGTCCGCGGTTTTCAGGCAAAGAACTTTCTCCCCGCCACAGGCAGAGTGGGGAAACTGACTTGGGATCTTATCACAGATCAGTTTAATTTGTTGTAAGGGTTTGAAAAAGAAATGGGAGGGAGAACTTTTTAGGCAAAAAGTTCTCCCCCGCACCCTCTTTCAAAAACTTTGAACGAATAAAAATAAAAAGTGCTTTACAAATCCATTTGCTGTATGATATAATGGAAGCGCCAAGCAATTAAATAAACAAAAACTGCGCGTGAGTAGGTGTTTTTATGATCGGTAAAAACACGTACTCCTGTTTCGCTTGCTCTCGGAGGATCGAAACATTCAATTGCTTGGCGGCAGATGGAGGATGCGTTTTTCGCGCACAGCTTCCGCTGTGCGCTTTTTTTATATTTCTTTTTTCAGGAGGACACAAAACAATGAGAACAAAACTTTTGGTACTGCTTTCTCTCTTGCTGGTCGCGGTGATGCTGTTTTCGTCCTGCGATCTCTTTGAGAGGAAAGACCCTGCGACGCCTGCCGACGAGCAGACGGCGGGGGATCAGACGACCGAGTCGACAAACGGCAATGGGGAAGAACCAACGGACGAGCCCACGCAGGGCGACGTTACGGATCCCCAGGGTGAGGACCCCGAACCCCACGAGCACGCGTGGGACGAGGGCGTCGAAACCAAAGCGCCCACTTGCGCCGAGGAAGGCGAAAAGACCTTCACCTGCACAGTCTGCGGCGAAACAAAGATCGAGATTTTGGAAAAGATCGATCATACGTGGGACGAAGGCGTTGAAACGACGCCTGCTACGCTGACGCAGGAAGGCGTCAAAACCTTTACCTGTACCGTTTGCGGGGAAACTAAAACCGAAGCAATTCCCGTAATCGGCAGTAATATGTCGG
>CADBFJ010000069.1 GCA_902793915.1 uncultured Ruminococcus sp. | reverse complement strand
GAGCAGAACGACAGCATCACGGCAGACCGCCGCAAGCAGGTCGGCACGGGAGATCGGAGCGAAAAGATCCGCACCTACAACTTTCCGCAGAGCCGCGTGACCGATCACCGCATCGGTCTTACGCTTCATTCGCTCGACGCGTTTCTCGACGGAGAGATCGGCGGCATGATCGATGCTCTCGCCACGGCGGAAAATGCCGAAAAGCTCAAACAAAGCAACTCGTAAAACGCTTGATTTTTCATTTTTCCATAAAGGAAAGACATCCATGACCGAACTCGTTACCATTCATCGTCTTGCCGACGCCGAACAAGATCTCTCACGCGCCGCAGAGATTCTGCGCGACGGCGGGCTTGTCGTCTTCCCCACCGAGACCGTTTACGGGCTTGGCGGGGACGCGCGACGCGACGCCTCGGCAAAAAAAATTTACGCGGCAAAAGGACGTCCTTCGGACAACCCGCTCATTATCCACGTGGCAACACCCGAAGACGCCGAGCCATACGCTTTTACCTGCGATCTCTACTACAAGCTGGCACGCGCGTTTTTGCCTGGTCCTTTGACAATCATTTTGCCAAAAAAGGATACGATCCCGCTCTCTACCACGGGCGGGCTTGACACGGTCGCCGTCAGGTGCCCATCACATCCTGTAGCACACAGATTGCTCGAGAAATGCGGCTTCCCGGTGGCGGCGCCCTCGGCAAACCGTTCGGGCAGTCCATCTCCTACCTGCGCCGCTCACGCGCTTGCCGATCTTGACGGCAAGGTCGATCTGATCATTGACGGCGGCGACTGCGAGATCGGGCTGGAATCCACGATCGTCAAGATCGACGGCGACTCCTTAACTCTCCTGCGCCCGGGTGCGATCACGCCCGACGCGCTCTCGCTCGTCTGCCCCACTGTTAAGATCGCCGACGCGGTTCTGGGGCAACTCAAAGAGGGCGAAAAAGTCCTCTCCCCCGGAATGAAATATAAGCATTACGCGCCCTCGTCACCGCTCGTGCTTCTCGACGGCGCGCCCGATGCAGTACTGCGCTTTTTACAAAGCGAGCAGGCAACAAAAGAGTGCGCAATTCTCTGCTACGACGAAGAGATCCCGCTCTTAAAACAAAAACACCTCTTCCCGGTCGGCGTAAAAGAAGATCTTGCCGCACACGGAAAGACCTTGTTCCACGCGCTGCGTGAAGCCGACGCCACCGGCGTCGAGGTGATCTACGCGCATCTTCCCCCAAAAGAAGGGCTTGGACTTGCGCTTTACAATCGCATGATCCGCGCGGCGGCGCACACCGTCCGCACGATTGATAACTGAAAGGAATCTCTGCTCTTATGGCTAAAAAAGCAAAGATCGAAAAGAAAGAGATCGTTTACGCGCCGATCGTCTATCAGCCGATCACCGAAACGATCGAAAAGAACTATATGCCCTATGTCATGAGCGTCATTGTCTCGCGCGCGATCCCCGAGATCGACGGGCTCAAACCGGCGCACCGCAAGCTCCTTTACACCATGTATAAAATGGGGCTTCTCACCGGCGGCAGAACCAAAAGCGCCAACATCGTGGGACAAACCATGAAGCTCAACCCGCACGGCGACGCCTCGATCTACGATACCATGGTGAGGCTTACGCGCGGCAACGCGACACTACTCCACCCGCTCGTCGATTCCAAAGGCTCGTTCGGCAAACAGTATTCGAGCAGTATGCAGTGCGCCGCTTCGCGTTACACCGAGTGCAAGCTCGACCCGATCTGCGAAGAACTCTTCCACGGGATCGACAAAGACGCCGTGGACATGGTCGATAACTACGACAACACCTTAAAAGAACCCGTGCTTTTGCCCACGCGCTTTCCGAACGTGCTCGTCATGCCCAACTCGGGCATTGCCGTCGGCATGGCGTCAAACATCTGCTCCTTTAACCTCTCCGAAGTCTGTGACGGAACGATCGCACTGCTCCGCAAGCCGAACCTCTCTGTGGAAAAGCTCATGGAGATCATCAAGGCTCCCGATTTTTCGGGCGGCGGCAGTATCATCTACGAAGAAGAACAGATGCGCCAGATCTTTACGACCGGCGTAGGCTCGATCAAACTCCGTGCAAGATACCATTATGACAAAGAACACAACGCCATCGACATTACGCAGATCCCCTACTCCACCTATGTGGAAACGATCATAGCAAGGCTCGATGTGCTTTATAAAGCGGGCAAACTCAAAGAGGTTTCGGACTACCGGGATCTTACCGACCTCGGCGGACTGAAGCTTTCGATCGACCTGCGCCGCGGCGTCGATCCCGACAAGTTTATGACCAAGCTCTACTCGCTCACCCCGCTCCAGGATTCCTTCAAATGCAACTTCAACGTGCTGATCGACTCGACGCCGCGCACCATGGGCGTCCTTGAGATCTTGCAGGAATGGATCAAATTCCGCCTTTCCTGCCTGCGCCGCGAAATGAAGTTCGAGCTGAAAAAGAAAGAGGACAAGCTCCATCTTCTTATGGGGCTTGGAAAGATTCTCCTCGACCTCGACAAAGCCATCGCCATTATCCGCGGCACCAAAGAAGACGCCGACGTGATCCCGAACTTGATGAAAGGGTTTGGCATTGACGAAGTGCAAGCAAACTTCATCGCAGAGATCAAGCTCCGCAATCTCAATCACCGCTACATTCAGGAGCGGATCCAAGAGATTGAAGATTTGCAAAAAGAGATCAACCGCATGAAAGAGATCCTTGCGGACGAGCTCAAGCAAAAAGCCGTCATCATCGAGGAGCTGAACGAGATCAAAAAGAAATACGGGCAACCCCGCCGCTCGCAGATTCTCGCCTCCGAAAGCATCGCCGCCTATAAAGAGGAAGAGCACGTGGAAAACTACAACGCCCGTTTTGTTCTCTCGAAAGAAGGCTATTTCAAAAAGATCACCTTCCTTTCCCTGCGCGGCAACGACGAGCAGAAATACAAAGAGGGCGACGAGATGCTCGCAACCTTTGACGGCGAAAACAAAGATAATCTCATTTTTATTACCGATCAGCGTCAACTCTATCGCGCCAAAGCCGACGATTTTGAAACGACCAAAGCCTCTGCGCTCGGTGAATATCTGCCCGCAAAGCTCAAAATGGACGATGGCGAAAAACCGGTCTACGGCGGCATCCAGAACAGCTATCCCGAGAAAGACCACTTCATTTTTATTTTCAAGAACGGAAAAGGCGTTCGCGTTTCGGTCTCGCAATACGAAACGACAGGGCCTCGCCGCAAACTGACCAACATTTATTCCAAAGCCTCCGAGATCGTCGCGGTTTTCTATGAGGGAAAAGATCCCTTCGATATTCTCCTGACCTCCTCGGATCAGCGTGCCATTCTCATCAAGTCCTCGCTCATCACCGAGGCGGCAACAAGGACTTCTGGCGGCACGACCCTGCTCACCCTCAAAAAAGGACACTCGATCGTGTCGGCAACAAAAGATACCGAGAATCTACCCGACGGCGGCAAGGGGCTGCGTAAAATCAAAATCCCGGCTACCGGCGTTCCACTCTCTCAAAAATAATGTGAAAGGAGAAAAACGATTATGTCTAAAAAAGAGAACAAGCACCGCTATCCTCTGGCAGTCCGCGTCGCTTGCATCGTTCTTGCGGTATTGGTTACCGGTTCGGTGCTGACCTTCCTCGGTTTATTTATCAGCGGTCTGATTCATTAAACAAAGAGCGCCGGGTGGTTTTCCCACCCGGCTTTCTTCTTTTCAAAACAGAAGGGCGCCCGAGAGCACCCTTCTGTTTTTTGTTGTTTTATGCGTCTTTGTTTTCCGCAACCACTTTGGCGGCGATGTTTCCGGGAACCACGTCGTAACCGGTCACTTTGTATTCAAAGGAACCGCGGCCCTGCGTCATAGCGCGGAGCAGGATCGGATAATCGGCAAGCTCTGCCTTGGGAGCGGTTGCCTGAATGACGGTGTAGCCCTTCTTGGTAGCAGAAGGCTCCATGCCCATGACGCTGGCGCGATGCTTGTTGAGATCGCCCATAACGTCACCCACGAGGTTTTCGGGAACCGTGATAAAGAGGTCTCCGACCGGCTCAAGGAGCACGGGACCTGCCAGTTCCAGAGCCTTCTTGTAGGCAAGAGACGCAGCGGTCTTGAAGGAGATTTCATCCGAGTCGACCGGGTGGTAAGAACCATCGTAGAGGTCGGCGGCAAGATAGGTCATCGGGAAACCGAAAGCGCCCTTGGTCATGGATTCGAGAATACCCTTTTCAACGGCAGGGTTGAAGTTCTTCGGAACCGTACCGCCGACGACAGAAACGGTAAAGGTCAGTCCGGGATCTTCGCCGGGACCGAACTTCATCTTGACGTGACCGTACTGACCCGAACCGCCGTTCTGCTTTTTGTGCTTGCCTTCGACGTCGACAAACTTGGTGATCTTTTCTCTGTACGGAATCTTCGGCACGTCGAACTTGACGTTCAGCCCGAAACGTGATTTCAGTCTCGAAGCGAGAACCGAGAGATGCTGGTCGCCAAGGCCGTAGATGAGGAGCTGCTTGGTCTCTGCGTCATTTTCAAAGCGGAGCGTGAAATCTTCCTCCACCATCTTGGCAATGCTCTGTGTGATCTTGCCCTCGTCCCCTTTAGAGACAGGGATCATCACGCGGCAGAGATAAGGAGTCGGATAAGTGATTTTGCGGTAAGAAAGGCTCTTGCCGGCAGTGAGCGTATCGTTGGTGTTGGTGTTGTTGAGCTTTGCAACCATGCCGATATCGCCGCAGGCGAGTTCTTCGACTTCGGTCTGCTTTTTGCCCTTGACCACGTAGATGTGCGCGAGCTTTTCGTTCTCGCCGGTGGTGTTGTTCTTCAGCGTCATATCGCGCTTTGCGTTGCCGCTCATGACCTTGAAAAAGGACATTTTACCGACGAACGGGTCAGCGACGGTCTTGAAGACGAAGAGAGCCGTATCGCCGTCGGGCTGAATATCAACCTTCTCGCCGCCTTCGAGTTCTTCCTGCTTCTTTGCGGTAAAGCGCGGGAAGGATTCGCTGATCTTGTCAAGCAGCGTCCAGACGCCCCAGAGCTTGGTAGCTGCGCCGCAGAAAACCGGCACGATATCTCCGTGCACAATGCCTTCGTGGACAGCTTCGACCGCTTCGTCATGGGTGATCTCTTCGCCGTCAAAGTATTTCATCATGAGGTCTTCATTGGTACCTGCAACCGCTTCCATGAGCATATCGCGGTATTTTTCCACGTCGCCGGAACACTCCGAGGGGATATCCTCGGTGGTGTGCTTGCCACCCTTATCGAAGACGTGCGCTTTCTGGTCGATGAGGTCGATCGCGCCGACAACCGTTCCGCTCTTCACCATCGGAATGGTCAGAGGGCAGATCTTGGTGCCGAATTTTTCGTGCAGGGCATCAAGCACCTTGCCGAAACGCGCTTCGTTATCGTCAAATTTGTTGATGAAGAAAGCTCTGGGGAGCTTTGCAGCATCGGCAGCGTCCCAAGCCAGCTCGGTACCGACTTCGATGCCTGCCTTGCCGTCCACCAGGATGATGGCGGCATCAGCCACGCGGAGCACCTGCTGCACTTCGCCCACGAAATCGAGATAGCCGGGCGTATCCATGATATTGATTTTGATCCCCTTCCAGGTGAGGGGAGCGATCGAAGCGGAAATCGAGATCTGACGCGCGGTTTCTTCGGCGTCAAAGTCGCAAACCGTATTTCCTTGGGGAACCGAACCCATGCGGTCAGTCTCGCCCGCAAGATAAAGCATGGACTCTGCAAGAGAAGTCTTGCCCGAGCCACCGTGCCCGAGAAGTGCAACGTTCCGAATGTTCTTCGTTTCAACTTTTGCCATTGTGATAAACCTTACATACCTTTCCTGTGTTTTTCCGCCAAAAACCATTCTTCAAAGCGGTCTTCACTTTATTATACAATATAACTTCTTCTTTTGCAAGCAACTTTTTCCACTTTTTGAACGACTTGTTGTAGAAAAAGACCCGATCGTTTTGTATATTTTAGACAGTTTTTTCTGTCAAAAAGAGTCTTTTTGCGTTCTCCCTCGTTCTATCCGTCGCTTCTTGCGGACTGCACTCCCAAATCGAAGC
>CADBFJ010000068.1:10401-13535 GCA_902793915.1 uncultured Ruminococcus sp. | reverse complement strand
GAGAAGCCGCTTTGTCAATCGGCTGTTTTCACAGAATTTTCGTTGAAAACAAACCGGTTATGGTATTTTTGCATAAAAATGCATATTTTCAAGGCTTCTTTCGCCCAAAAGCGCCCCCAAAGTTGGCTTCGGAGGCGCTTTTTTGCCGGCTTTTTGTGTTATTTTACCAAATCCTCGTCGATCGACTTTGCCGCGCGCTTCCCTGCCCCCATGGCAAGGATCACGGTTGCGGCACCTGTCACGGCATCGCCGCCCGCATAAACATAAGGAAGAGACGTTCTGCCGTTTTCGTCTGCGTAAATGCCGCCGCGCTTGGTGACTTCCAGCCCCGGCGTCGTCGATTTGATGAGCGGATTGGGAGAAGTCCCGATCGCCATAATGACAGCATCACACTCGATGAAAAACTCCGAGCCGGGGATCTCCACCGGTCTGCGACGCCCCGAAGCGTCGGGTTCGCCGAGCTTCATACGAATGCAGGTCATCCCTTTGACAAACCCGTTCTTGGGATCGCGCCTGTCATCGGGGTTAAAGTATCCTTCTATTTTAATTGGATTGCAGAGGAGCGAAAACTCGATTCCCTCCTCCATTGCATGCTCGACCTCTTCTTTTCTGGCGGGCAGCTCCTCAAGCGAGCGACGGTAAACGATCGTCACCTTTTCGGCGCCAAGGCGCAAAGCCGAACGCGCGGCATCCATTGCCACGTTGCCGCCACCAACAACCGCCACTTTCTGCGCGCGCAGCACGGGCGTTTCGCTTCCCTCTCTGTATGCCTTCATGAGATTGATACGAGTCAAGAACTCGTTTGCAGAGGAAACGCCGCAGAGGTTCTCCCCCTCGATCCCCATAAAGTTGGGCAGTCCTGCGCCTGAACCGATGAAAATTGCTTCATACCCATCGGCTTTGAGATCGTCGAACGAGAGCGTTTTGCCAATAACCGTATTGAGAGAAAAGTTGACGCCGAGTGCCTTGAGCCCCTCGATCTCCTTTTGCACGATTGCTTTGGGCAGGCGGAATTCGGGGATGCCATAGACCAGCACGCCGCCCGCGGCGTGAAGCGCTTCAAACACCGTGACCGAATAGCCTTTTTTGGCAAGATCGCCGGCACAGGTCAGTCCCGCGGGACCCGAACCGATCACGGCAACTTTATGACCGTTCGGAGTCGGCTGTTCGGGCGTTTTGCTTGCAGTCTCATTGTGAAAATCGGCGACAAAGCGTTCGAGCCGCCCAATGGCGACAGGCTCACCTTTCACGCCGCGCACACACTTCCCCTCGCACTGGGTCTCTTGCGGGCAAACTCTGCCGCAGACGGCGGGGAGAGAGGAATCGGCAGAAAGGATGCGGTAGGCTTCCTCGAACTCGCCGATTTTAACCTTTTGAATAAAAGAAGGAATCGAGATGCCCACGGGGCACCCCTCGACGCAGAGCGGCTTTTTGCAATTGAGGCAGCGGTCGGCTTCGTCGATCGCGGCTTCTTTTGTATATCCGAGCGCCACTTCCAGAAAGGTTTTGCCGCGCTCAAGTGGATCGCGCAGCGGCATCGGGTTCTTTTTGAGAGATAGGTTCGGCATTTCACTTCACCTCCCGAAACAGGTTGCAAACGCGCTCGTGCTCGGCGCGCTCAAAGGGGCGATAAATTGCGCCGCGCGCCATTGCCTCGTCGAAATCGACCAAGTGTCCGTCGAACTCGGGACCGTCCACGCAGGCAAAGCGCGTCTTTCCGCCGACCGAGAGGCGGCAACCGCCGCACATCCCGGTTCCGTCGATCATGATCGGGTTCATCGAAACGACGGTAGGAATGCCATATTCTTTTGTCAGAAGCGAAACGAATTTCATCATGGGAAGCGGTCCTATGGCAAGGACCCGATCATACTGCTCGCCCGCTTCGATGAGTGCGCGCAGAGCGTCGGTCACAAGCCCTTTTTGCCCCCACGAACCGTCGTCCGACATTCTCACGAATTTCTGCGACACCGCGGCAAACTCGTCTTCCAGAATGACAAGATCGGAATTGCGGAAGCCGGCGATCACATGGACTTCGGCGCCCTCTTCAAAAAACTTTTTGGCAGCGGGATAAGCGATTGCACATCCGACGCCGCCGCCGACCACAGCGATCTTGCGAACGCCATCGGTCTCGGTCGGCTTTCCCAGAGGTCCGACAAAATCCGAAAGTGACTGCCCCACCTCCATGTGGGAGAGATATTCGGTCGTTCCGCCCACCACCTGGAAGATGATGGTCACACTGCCGTTTTTTCGATCATAGTCGGCAACCGTCAAAGGGATCCGCTCGCCCTCTTTGTGGGCACGGAGAATGACGAACTGCCCCGGCAGGGCTTTTTTTGCCACGGCGGGGGCGTCTATCTTCATCAGAAAGACGGTCGGGTTCAAAACTCGTTTTTCCAAAATTTCATACATGGTAAAGATTCCTCTTTGAAACAGTGAATGCGTAAAATCGTGCAATTATGAAAACTTCCGCCCGTCGGGC
Organism: uncultured Ruminococcus sp.; assembly: GCA_902793915.1. Taxonomy (GTDB): domain Bacteria; phylum Bacillota; class Clostridia; order Oscillospirales; family CAG-272; genus UMGS1865. Next base: position 11,056 of record CADBFJ010000068.1, on the reverse strand, counting down.
GGAAGTTTTTTCATCAAACCGGGAGCGCCTCTTTCTTTTGATCGGCTTCTTTCATTTCCTCGGCTGCCTCGGCTTCTGCGTTGACCTCCTCGGGAGTCTTGAAAGTGGGGACAACGCGGTGCATCACGCGGCGCATCTCGTCATCGTCACCGGCGGCGAGTGCCGCGCGAAGCAACGCAAGTTTTTCATCGATCTCCTCGAGTGTCAAAGCGTGGTCACGCTCCACGAAGATCTGGCTGTACTTGGTCTTATCAAGACGCTCGTCTTTGACGAGAAGCTCCTCGTAGAGTTTTTCGCCCGGGCGAAGTCCTGTCTCGATGATATCAATGTCAACATAAGGTTCCAGCCCTGATAGGCGAATGATGTTCTCTGCCATCTCGAGAATCTTGACAGGCTTGCCCATATCGAGAACGAAGAGTTCCCCGTTCTGCGCCATAGCGCCCGACTGAAGCACCAGTTGGCTGGCTTCCGGAATGGTCATAAAGTAGCGGATAATGCGCTTATCGGTCAGGGTAAGCGGTCCGCCATGCGCGATCTGCCGTTTGAAAAGCGGAATAACCGAGCCTGCGCTCCCAAGCACATTTCCAAAGCGCGTTGCGCTGAAGGTCGAGGTTTTTGAAGTGGCGCTGTGGGCTTGAACGATCATTTCGCAAAG
>CADBFJ010000068.1:6218-10331 GCA_902793915.1 uncultured Ruminococcus sp. | reverse complement strand
TGCTCCATAAGCGGCACGTGCTTGTGCGCGGCGGCATGGAGAACGACTTGCGGGTGATAGGCGGCAAACACGCGCTCGAGCGCAGGTCTGTCGGTGACCGAGAGGATCTCGACAGAGAGGTCGAGCTTTGCTCCGTAAGCGATTTTCAGTTCTTGCTGAACGTCGTAAGCGCCGTTTTCGCAGACGTCGAGAACCACGAGGCGCTTCGGCTTCATCGCTGCGATCTGCCGGCAAAGTTCCGATCCGATCGAGCCGCCGCCACCCGTGACGAGGACAACCTTGTTGCGGTAGTACTCGCGCGTGTCGTCGTCGATCATATCCACTTCCTTGCGGAAAAGGAGTTCTTCAATGTCAAATTCGCGCAACGTTCTTCTGCCGTCGCCCGTGTTGTAGGCAGTGGGATAATCGTAAACCTTAATCTTGCACCCCGTGACCTTATACTGCTCATAGAGCGCGCGCTTTTCCTCGGGGGTCTTGGTGGGAATGGCAATGATGATTTCCTGGATGCCGTAGCGCACCACGGCTTCTTCCATACGGCTTTCGGCAAACACGGGAAGCCCGACCAGTTCGCGCCCGATTTTTCCCTTGTTCTCGTCAAAAAACAGACAAGGCAAATAGGCGGCTTGGGGATTGCTCAACAGTTCTTCCGCCAAGGTAGAGCCGACGCGACCCGCGCCCACGATGGCAACTTTGATCTTGCGTCTCTCTGCGTCGAGTTCCTCTTGCGTATCCGGATTGATCTTAATGCCGGTAACGATGCGCATAACCCAACGCAAAAGCGCGTGAAACTTGCCGGGATTGGAACCGTAACGGTAGATGTAAAGATAGGACATCCGCATAAAAGTACAACCCACAAGGTTCAGGCAGATCACCGAAAGAAAATCCACGAAATCAATGCTCGTTCCGTCGGGGAGCATTCTTTGGATCAGGTGATAGAGCGCGCCGCCGGCAAGGTCTGCCGCAAACAGTCTTGCGTAGGCTTGCATACTGCCGTAGCGCCAGATCTGTTGATAAACTTTGAGGAGCAGTCTTGCCAAAAACAAGCAAAGATACCCGATCCCGAACTGAATCCAGAAACGCGAAGTGTCAATATGAATCCCGCGAACCGTAAAAATGGCGAACACCGCTACAAAAAACACTGCGAGATCGTATAGGCAAAGCATCCATTTTATGCCGGGAAGATTGGATTGCGTTCTTTGAAGTTTCACAGTCGTGTCCTTTCTCAAAAAAGGCGTGATTGCCTTCAATCCATTTCATTATATCACAGAGTGTAAAGAATGTCAATCAAAATTCGGTTCCATTTTTTTGGCTTTTCTCATAAAAAAAGGAAAAAATCCATATATTGGGGCAGAAAAAACGAGGCGGGAGGAAAAAATGGATCGAACCAAGCAACACACAAAACGACAAGGACTATCCGAAAAAGAGGTCCTGCAATCGCGCAAAGAGCACGGCGACAACCGTTTGACCAAGCAAAAAAGCAAACCCTTTCTACTGCAATTTTTTGCCAATCTCAACGATCCCGTCATCCGTATTCTGCTCTGCGCCATGATCGTCAATCTGCTCCTTCTTTTCGGCTCGGCGGATTGGATGGAAACGGTCGGCATCGGCGTTGCGGTTCTGCTGGCAACGCTCGTTTCCACGCTCTCGGAATACAGTTCGGCAAAAGCCTTTGATCGGCTGTCCGAAGAAAGCTCCAAAGTTCTTTGCCGTGTGGTTCGCGGCGGCGTTTTGCGCGAAATTCCGATCGGCGAGATCGTAGTCGGTGACCTCGTAAAGCTCTCGCCGGGAGATGCGATCCCCGCCGATGGCATGATGCTCGAAGGCGCTCTGCGTGTCGATCAATCGAGCATGACGGGCGAAACCAAAGAAGTGGAAAAGCGCCCCGGAAACGAAGCGCCAAGCCTTCCCTCCTCCCCCACCGCGCTCTTCCGGGGGAGCAATATCCTCTCGGGTGAGGGACTTATGGAAGTGCGCGCCGTGGGCGACAAAACCTTTCTCGGCGGCATTTCACGAGAGATCCAGTCCACAACGAGAAAAAGCCCTTTGAAGCGGCGGCTTGCAAAGCTCGCGCGCCAGATCAGTCGGGTGGGCTACCTTGCCTCTGCCCTTGTGGCGCTCGCTTATCTCTTCCACGTTTTCGTCCTACAAAGCGGGAAAGACCCCGCCGTGATTCTCTTAAAGCTAACCGATCTTCCCTACCTTATGACCCAGCTGCTCCACGCCTTTACACTCGCGCTCACTGTTCTCGTGGTCGCAGTTCCCGAAGGGCTCCCCATGATGGTGGCGGTCGTGCTTTCGTCAAATGTCAAGCGAATGATCCGCGACCGTGTACTCGTACGCAAGCCGGTCGGCATTGAGGCGGCAGGAAGTATGAATTTGCTTTTTACCGACAAAACCGGAACTTTGACCGAAGGGAAAATGAAGCTGACGAAGTTCTGCTTTCCCGACGGAAGCGTGAAAAGCACAACGCTTTGCGATCCAAACGGAAACGCCTGCCAAAGGCTCTTTGCCCTTGCTTTTGCCTACGGCACGCAAGCGTCGTTCGGGAAAGATCGCCAAGGGAATGAAGAAATCCTCGGTGGAAGCGGAACCGAGCGCGCGCTTCTCGAAAGTCTTGACAAAAGCAAGCTTCCAAATGCGCGTGTCCTGTCTCGCCTTCCCTTTGACAGTGTGAGAAAATATGCGGCGATCACGCTCCTCTCGCCCGGAAAAACAACGCTCCTGTTAGGCGCCCCCGAGCGGCTTTTCCCCTTTGTCGGCAGTCGCCTTTTGCCGAATGGGGACCTTGTTTCGGGAGAACTGGAAAAGGTCAAAAAAGTGCTTGCCGAATGGACCGACGAAGGCTGTCGGGTGTTGGCGCTCGCCACTTCGACCGATGGCTTTGACGCCGAGCGCCATGCCGCAACTCCGATCGGAAAACTGACGCTCGTAGGGCTCGTTGCACTGCGCGACGACCTGCGAAGCGACGCCAAACGATCGGTAAAAGAATTGCAGGAGGCGGGGATCCACGTGGTAATGATCACGGGAGACAATCCCAAAACGGCGCGCAGCATCGCCGCTTCCTGCGGGATCCTCGATGAGAAAATAAACACGGTCGTCTCGGGCGAAGAACTCTCGCGCTTGTCGGATCCGGAAGTAAAGGATCTGCTTCCCTCGCTCGCTGTCGTAGCGCGGGCACTCCCCGGCGACAAGAGCCGTCTCGTGCGCCTCGCCGAAGAGAGCGGAGATGTGGTCGGCATGACCGGCGATGGCATCAACGACGCCCCCGCCTTGCGGCTTGCGGACGTCGGTTTTGCCATGGGAAGCGGTACGCAGGTGGCAAAGGACGCGGGAGACATTATCATTCTCGACAACAAGCTCTCGTCGCTCGCCAAAGCGGTGCTCTATGGCAGAACGATCTTTAAGAGCATCCGCAAATTTATCACCCTACAGCTCACAATGAACTTTTGCGCTGTGGCAATCACGATGATCTGTCCATTTCTGGGGGTCAAAACGCCGATCACCGTGGTGCAAATGCTTTGGATCAACCTCATTATGGATACTTTGGGCGGGCTCGCCTTTGCAGGGGAAGCGCCGCTTGCCGACTATATGAAAGAGCCGCCCAAGGCGCGCGACGAACCGATCTTAAACCGCTATATGATCAACGAAATTCTCGTCCTCGGTTCCTTTACCGTGGGGCTTCTGCTCTACTTTCTCAAATCCCCCACCTTGACCTCTCACTTTCGGAGCGCGCAAGACCGCATCTATCTTCTCACCGCGTTTTTCGTGCTGTTCATCTTCGCCTCGGTCTTCAACTGCTTCAACGCGCGGACCGATCGCCTGAAACTCTCGGCGGGGCTTTGGAAAAATCATGCTTTTGTCGTCATTATGTCGGCGATCCTTCTCATCCAAGTCGGCTTCGTCTATCTCGGCGGAAGCCTGCTCCGCACCGCGCCCTTAACCGTGCGTGAACTTCTTTTGACGCTTGCCCTTTCACTCTCTGTCTTCCCCGCCGAGCTCGCTCGCAAAGTCCTCTGGCGCCTACGGGGAAAACGCGGGGGATATTGAGAAAAAGAATGCGGGGAAAACTTTTTGCAAAAAGTTTTCCCGCATTCTCTTTTTATTGCAATATCA
>CADBFJ010000068.1:0-6160 GCA_902793915.1 uncultured Ruminococcus sp. | reverse complement strand
TTGATCGGCAAAGTAGAAATAGGTCGGGAAAGCGCCCTCAAAAAGCTCGGCAAGGTTCAGGGCTTTGAAATAAAGGTCGCCCGTCTCATCGGGAACTCTCAAAAAGAGCCGTTTGGGTTGCGCGGGCTTGGGCTTTTCCACAGGCTTGTCCGCGGTTTCCTTGGCGGAGGTCGGATTGGTGTGCTCCTCCGCGCGGAAACGGTCGTTTTCGACGAGCGCTTCCAACTTGTTGACGAGCAGTTTCGGCGCTTCGTCCTCGCGCAGAGAAACGGTTCCGTCCACGAGGACGCCTTGATCCGCCACGATGAGGTGCGAATACTCCGAGAACTGCGGCGCAAAGACCACGCACTCGATTTCTGCAAGGCTGTCTTCGAGTTTAAAGAACGCCATACGACGGTTATTCTTGGTGGTCTTGAGCGTGACCGACGTAATCATTCCCGCCACGCGAAGCGGTGTTTTATCGGCAGGCGGATTTTCCTCGTCCATCACCGCCGCGATTTGGTCGGGGTGCAAAAATGCGAGGTGTTTGGCGTATCCGTCAAGGAGGTTGCCCGAGAAGTAAAGCCCGGTCGCCTCTTTTTCCATCATGAGCTTTTCGCGCACGCCGAACTCGGGCAGTTTGGGGTACTCGGCTTCGGGTACAAGATCGGGGGCTGCGGTCGAAAACATATCGAGCTGCCCCGAAAGATTGTTCTTACTGCGCTCGGAGGCAAGGTCGATCATCTTTTCATAGACCGCAAGCATCTGACTGCGATAGACGCCGAGACGGTCAAAGGCGCCGGCTTTGAGAAGCGACTCAACCATGCGTTTGTTCAGCTCCCCGGGCGGCATCCGATTGATGAAATCCGAGAAAGAAACGAAGCGACCGTGACTGCGCTCGGCAAGCAGTTCTTCGAGGAATTGTTTGCCCACGTTTTTGACCGCAAGAAGTCCGAAGCGAATATTCTTTCCGCTGACCGAGAAATAGGGTCGGCTTTCGTTGACGTCGGGCGGCAGGACCTGAATGCCGCGCGAGGAGCACTCGGAAATATATTCGGCGATCTTTGTCTGGTTGCCAAGTACGCTGGTAAGCAGCGCGGCAAAATAGGCGCGCGGGTAATGGCATTTTAGGTAAGCCGTGCGGTAGGAAATGAGCGCATACGCCGCCGCGTGCGACTTGTTAAAGGCGTAGTTTGCAAAGCTCTCCATATCCGAGAAGAGCTTTTCTGCAACGGCTTTTTCCACGCCGCGCTCCACAGCGCCCGAAACGAAAGCTTCGCGCTCGGAGAGCAGGACGTCGGCTTTTTTCTTTGACATTGCGCGGCGTACGACGTCTGCGTGCCCAAAGGTATAGCCCGCCACTTCGCGAAAGATCTGCATGACCTGCTCCTGGTAGATCACGCAGCCGTAGGTCGAGGAAAGGATCGGCTCGAGCAAGGGCGTTGCATAGCTCACCTTTTCGGGGTGATGGCGGCACTCGATAAAGGTCGGGATCGAGTCCATCGGACCGGGACGGTAGAGAGCGATCGCGGCAATGACGTCGCCAATCTCCTCGGGTTGCAGGTTCTGGAGCATCTGCTTCATGCCGCCCGATTCGAGCTGAAAGACGCCGCTCGTTTTCCCGGAGGAAATGAGCTTGTAGGTGTCGGCGTCGTCAAGCGGGAGCGATTCGAGCGAAAAATCCGGTTCGCTCTCACGGATTTGGAGTTCTGCATCGTGCAGAATGGTCAGATAGCGGAGCGCAAGGAAATCGAATTTGAGCAGTCCGAGTTTTGCGATCGTGTCCATATCGAACTGGGTCACAACCGTGCCGTTGCTCGTGGCAAGCGGAACGTAGTCGCAGACCGGGCGGTCGGTGATCACGACCCCTGCCGCATGGATTGAAACGTTGCGCGGCATCCCTTCGAGCGCCATTGCCCTATCGACGAGTTCTTTCACCTTGGGCGAGTTCTCATATTGGACTTTAAGATCGGGCTGTTTCAAAGCGTCCGCGATCGTGATGCCAAGCTCCTGCGGAACCGCTTTTGCAACGACGTCCACGTCGGCATAGGACATCCCCATAGCTCGTCCCACATCGCGGATCGCGGCGCGCGCCGCAAGCGTCCCGAAGGTGATGATCTGCGAAACGTGATCTTCCCCATAACGGCGACCGACGTAGGAGATCACCTCGTCGCGCCGGTTGTAGCAAAAGTCCACGTCGATATCGGGCATGCTGACGCGTTCGGGATTGAGGAATCGCTCAAATAGGAGTTCAAAGCGGATTGAATCGACATCGGTGATTCCGAGCGCAAAGGCGACAAGACTGCCCGCACCCGAGCCTCTGCCGGGTCCGACCGGGATCTCCTTGCTTTTGGCATAGTTGACATAGTCCTGCACAATGAGAAAATAGTCTGCATATCCCATTTTCTCAATGACCGAAAGCTCGTATTCGATGCGCGCTTCGTATTCTTCGCGCGTGTGCTTGGTAAAGACGATCTCGCCTTTTTCGATCCGCTTTTCAAGCCCTTCGTAGGTCAGGCGGCGAAGGTATTCGGGCGCGCTTTTGCCGCCGGGCGTCGGGAATTTCGGAAGATAGGTCGTGGAAAAATCAAAGTCGAGCGAGCAACGGTCGGCGATCTTCGCAGTGTTTTCGATCGCTTCGGGATATGCCGAAAAGAGCGCCTCCATCTCCTCGGTGCTTTTGAGGTAAAGTTCGTCGGTGGAAAAGGCGGCAGGACGCCCTTCGTCAATCGTGGTATTGGTCTGGATGCACATGAGGATCGCCTGCGTTTCGGCGTCCTCGCGCCGCAGATAATGGCAATCGTTGGTGGCAACGAGCGGCAGGTTACAAACTTCCGCAACCCGGACAAGCTGTGGCAAAACCATGCGCTGTTCTGCCATGCCGTGGTTTTGCAGTTCGATATAGAAATGGTCTTTCCCAAACAGTTTGGAATAGCGGCGCGCCGTCTCAACAGCACCTTCAAAATCGCCTTTGGCAAGCTGTTTCGGGATCTTTCCGCCAAGGCAAGCCGAAAGAGCGATCAGTCCCGCAGAGTGGTTGCGGAGCAGTTCCTCATCCACGCGCGGTTTGTTGTAAAACCCCTCGGTAAAGGATTTTGACACCATGGCAATCAGGTTTTTGTAGCCTTCTTCGTTCTCGCAGAGGAGCACGAGGTGATCGGCATAACCTTCTTGGCGATAGGTCTTGTCAAAACGGGACGTGGGCGCCACATAGACTTCGCACCCGATGATCGGTTTGATCCCCTCGGCACGGCAGGCGTTGTAAAAAGCAACCGCTCCGTAGAGCACGCCGTGATCGGTCAGGGCAACCGCATCCTGCCCGCATTCTTTGACGCGCTTCGGGATCTCTTTGATACGGCAGGCACCGTCGAGAAGGCTGTATTCGCTGTGCAAGTGCAGATGAACAAATCGGCTCATAAGCGCCCTCCTCCGTTCTTTTCGGCTTCTTCCAAAATTCGTTGCAACCGATGATTGACCCCCGATTTGGAAACGGTCGGAGCGTGCAATTCGGATAGTTCGGCAAGCGTCGCGTCGGGATTGTCATAGCGCAACTTTGCCGTGATCTGGAGCGAGGGGTCGAGCTGTTCAAAAAGCCCTTTGCGCATCAAAAACTCGATGGCATCAAGCTGTTTTTTCGACGCCGAAACATAACGCTCGATGTTTTTTGCCACACAGTTGGTGGCGCGGTTTTCATTGTTGCGGATATCGCGCTCGATCCGTGTATTCATAAGATCATAGATCGCATGATGCGATCCCATTTGCAAGATCAGATCCTCGATCGAAGCACCGTCCTTAAAATAGACGCCACTGCCGCTCGGGCGATCGACGCATTTCGGCGAATATCCCAATTCAGTCAGGTATTCCATAAAGGTTTTTGCCCGCTCGTGTGGCATGGAAAACTCCAAATGAAACGACTTGTGCGGATCGCTGACCGTCCCCGCCGTCAAAAACACGCTGCGGAGAAACGCGCTCTTACAACCGTCGCAAGAATAGTGTTCCACACCGTTTTCAATGAGATTTTGCAGGCGCTTGGCACAGGCGTGGGAGGCGATCGTCAGATCGTAATAGCGGTGCCCACATCTGCCGCTCTCGCAAAGCGAACTGTTTTGCCCATATTGCCCCGCAAGGAGCGCCAAAGCATAGTCGGCAACCTCTTTGCTTTTGAGGCGCAGCGTCACCTCATTCTTGCCCGAAAAAGTTGCAGAGAAAAGGAACCCTGCCGTTGCGCTGGTCCGGCAGCAGGGCTTTTTTTGCGGCAGAGCGATCAGTTCCGCCCGCAGTTCCTCTGCAAATGACATCCTTTTTTCTCCTCGTCGTTATAAAAATTCAATCTCACATTCCAAAGAAAAGCCGGTTTGTTCCAGCACCGTCCTTTGGATCTTTTCCACCAGTGCTTTTACATCCGATGCGGTCGCGTTTCCGCGATTGACGATAAAGCCCGCGTGCTTTTCCGAAACAGACGCTCCGCCAACCGAAGTTCCTTTGAGCCCACATTCTTCAATAAGCCGTCCTGCATAGGCGCCGGCAGGACGTTTGAACACGCTGCCCGCGCTCGGATATTCGAGCGGTTGCGTGCTTTTGCGGCGTTCCAGATACTCCCGCATCTCCGACGCGATCGCATTTTTGTCGCCCGGTGTCAGGGCAAAGGCCGCAGAAAGGATCACAAGATCCCGTCGCTCACTGAAAATGCTGTGCCGATAGGAAAACGCGCACTCATGCCCCGCAATCGTTTTGGTTGTCTTTTCCTTCCTATCGTAGCAGCGGATGGAGCTGCAAAGGCTTCCGATCTCGCCGCCGTAAGCGCCTGCGTTCATATAAATTCCGCCCCCCACGCTGCCGGGGATCCCGTAAGCAAACGCAAGCCCTGCAAGAGACGCGTCGCAGGCGGTTTTGCAAAGCGCCGTCAGAGGAAGTCCCGCCTCGGCGTGGATCATTGTACCGTCAACCGTCACGCGCCGTAGACCCTCGGTAAAAATCACGGGACGATCCAGCGTCTTGTCCGGGAACACGAGATTGCTCCCCCGCCCTACGACAATCGGATCTTTTTCTGCCGTGAGCGCAAGCGCCTTCCGGAATTCTTCCTCGGTTTTTGGAAAAACGGCAAGCGAGGCGTCTTTCCCGATTCGGAAAGAGGAATGTTTTGCAAGCGCTTCCCCTTCGGAAAAAGCGATTCCGCTTGTGCGGAGTGCTTTGCGAACAAAATCCATTCTCCGTTTCCCCCGCTTTCCGTAGACTTCTTCAGTTTCCATTATACTCGCTTTCCCGCTAAAATGCAAGACGGTTTTTTCGTCGGAACACAAAAAAAGAGGCAAATTGCTCTTGCAAAAAGCCAAATTATAGGATATAATAAAGTGATATGTTATATCTACTTTGCAGGTGACAAAAAAGGAGGTGCCCTCATGTTGGTCTTCGGGCTGACCGGCCCCAGCGGTTCGGGCAAAGGCGAAGTGGCGCAACACTTTGCTTCGTTCGACATTCCCGTGCTGGACGCCGACAGGATCTATCATCAACTGTTGCTCCCTCCCTCACCCTGCCTCTCCGAGCTTGTCCGACACTTCGGAGACAGGATTTTAAACCCCGACGGCAGCTTGAACCGCCGCGCGCTTGCAAACATCGTCTTTTCCGATGCCAAGGAGCTTGACGAACTCAATCGCATTGCCCACTCCTATGTGATGGGAACCATCCGCCGAAAGCTCGAGCACTATCGGAACGACGGCATCAGCGCCGTGCTTCTCGATGCGCCGCAGCTCTTTGAAGCGGGTGCCGATAAGGATTGCAACATCATCATCTCGGTTCTTTCCGACCGAGAAAATCGCGTTCGCAGGATTCTCGCTCGAGACGGGATCTCGCGAAAAGAAGCCGAGCTTCGCATCGACGCGCAAAAGAGCGACGCCTTTTTTCGGGCAAACTCGGACTATATCATTGAAAACAACGGCGCTCCGGAAGAATTGCGCCCGAAGGTCAAAAAGATCCTCTGTGAAACGGGGGTCTTGCAATCTTGAAACTCAACGCCAAACGCATAGGGCTGTTTCTTCTCATTCTGGTCGCCTCGATCCTGTTCGGCGTGATCTACGACGCCGCGGCAACGGCGATCGAGAAAAAGAAATACCCGATCGACGATCGTTACAAAGATTTTGTCGCCGAAGCGGCGGAAGAATTCGGGATCCCCGAAGCCGTCCTT
>CADBFJ010000067.1:6396-9361 GCA_902793915.1 uncultured Ruminococcus sp. | reverse complement strand
CCAAAATTATCATTGATGGATTTAAAATTATCCAGATCGATAATTGCCAGAGTAAAAGGAATCCTCTGCCTGATCATTTCCTGAACAAATTCAATGATCACAGGCCTTGCAATAACTCCTGTAAGCGAATCAAGAATATGACTCATGCTGTTTTCTCTAATTTTATCTTTAAAAAAATCATATTTGGATAATGTTTCGACCCTATACATTACTCCTCCTTAAAGGTGCACGGCTGCAACCAGCCACCAACTCCTAATTATGATTTTAAACTATTATCCTCTCATGTCAATTATTATCTATATACAACAACACCGGATAGCAGTCACTATCCGATGTTGTTTATACACACGACCGGGAGAAATACTCCCCACACGATCAGCTTTATATTTACTCCTCTGTGATCATCTCAACCGGCTGAAGCTTTCTGACCTTGCGTCCGAAAAGTCCTGAGGTAAGAACTGCTACCAGGAGAATGCTGATGCCTGTTATAAGCATAGCAGCGATGGAGATATCGAAATCAAACGAGGTGCTTCTATGAAAACTTTGGGGTATTATAACGGAAAAATTGCCGAACTTGAAGAGATGACGGTTCCGATGCTCGATCGTGCCTGCTATTTCGGGGACGGGGTCTACGACGTCGCCGTCTGCCGAAACCACCGCACCTTTGCGCTCGAAGAGCATCTTGATCGCTTCATGAACAGTTGCAAACTGCTCCACATCACGCCCGATCATACCAAAGAGGAACTCGCGGAACTGGTCGCGGGGTTGCTTGCAAAAATGGATAGCGGCGACCAGCTCGTTTACCTCCAGTATTCGCGTGGGAGCGCTCTGCGTAATCACACCTTTGCCGCCGACATGAAGCCGAACCTCTGGATCATGATCAAGCCGCTGACCCTGCAAAAGGAGCCCAAGCCGCTCCGCTGCATGACAATGGAGGATACGCGCTTTTTCCATTGCAACATTAAGACCATCAATCTCATTCCCAACGTGCTCGCGGCACAGGCTGCCGAAGACCGTGGGCTTGACGAGTGCATTTTCCACAGAGGAAATGAAATCACCGAGTGCGCGCACTCGAACGTTTCGATCCTAAAAGGCGGTGTGCTCCTGACCCACCCGACCGATAACCTCATTCTGCCCGGCATCGCCCGCGCGCACCTCATTCGCGCTTGCCGCGCGCTCGGGATCGCGGTGAAAGAACGCCCCTTTACGCTTGAGGAACTTTTTGACGCCGACGAGATCCTCGTCACCTCGACCACAAAACTCCTCTGCCCTGTCGTGGAGCTCGACGGAAAAGCCGTCGGCGGCAAAGACCAAAAGAACCTTGCCGCGCTACGTTCCTATGTTTGGGAAGAATACGAGCGGGAAACGAATTGAAAAACGGAAAGAATGCGGGAACCCTTTTTTGAAAAAAAGTGGTTCCCGCACCCTCCGAAAAAACTTTATCACAAAAAAACGGGACCTTCGTTTACAAGGTTCCCGCTTTTTTTATTGCTCTGCTACCGCAAAACCAAGTGTTGCAAGGTCCTGCCAAAACTCCGGGTAGCTCTTTCCCACACATTCGGCGCCGTCAAGAGTACCGCCGGTAAGCGTACAGAGCGTGGCAAGCGCCATAGCGATCCTGTGGTCGTCGTGGCAAAAGAGAGCACGACTCGGCTTTTGCAAAGAACCGCTTACAAGCACTTCGTTTTCCGACACCGTCAGCTCCACGCCGAAAGCGGAGAGTTCTTCTTTCATGCTCGTCGCGCGGTTGCTCTCTTTATAGGCAAGTCGGCGCGTGCCGACAAAATGACCTTTTCCATAAAATGCCGCAAGCGCAAAGAGGGTCGGCGAAAGGTCCGGCGTGTCGGTGAGATCGACGACCTCGTGATCGCGCACTTTTTTGGCAAGCTCCGAGAAACGCGCGTCACCCTGCAAAAGGGAAATCGGCGCATTCGGCAAAAGGATCGAGCTGCCAAAGCCGTTCAGCGTTTCATAGACCGCGGCGACCGTCGCGTCGCCCTCAACGATAAAATCGGTTGGTTTGTAAGGCTGACCGCCACGGATGAAGAAGCCGTCGTCCGTCTTTTCGGTTTCCACCGAAAAAGCCTTTTGCACCTGCCGCGTCATCTCGACATAAGGGCGGCTTTCCAGCGGTTTTGTCAAACGGATCTTACTGTCGCCATCAAGGAGCGGCAGGGCGAGGAGCAAACCCGAAACGAACTGACTGCTGACGTCGCCGGGCAAAACATATTGGCCCGGCGCAAGTTTGCCCGAAAGGAAAAGCTCGGTTTCTTTTTGCTCCCATAAAATCCCTTTTTCACAAAGCAATTCTTGATAGATCGCCAAAGGACGCACAGCAAGCTGCTTGCTCATCAAGAGCGTTACGGGTTCGTCCGAGAGCAAAAGGAGCGGAAGAGAGAGACGAAGCGTCGTCCCCGACGAAGCGCAATCCAAGGTCGCTTCGGGTCTATGGAAGGGACTTGTTCCAACGACTTTGACGCGGTCTTGCGTGACAGATGCCTGCGCGCCCAGCACCTTTACCGCACGACAAGTCGCGTCAAGATCCTCCCCCGCAAGGCGACCGTAGATCGTACTCTCGCCCCCCGCGAGCGCCGCGCAAAGGAGCGTCCGATGAAACAGGCTTTTCGAGGGCGGCAGGATCACTTCCCCCTGCCCTTTGCCCGGTTCAATCTTTATTTTCATGGTCTTTTGCAAGAAGCCCTACCGCTTCGACGTAGCCCTTTTGCCCCTTGCCGCAGATGCGGTAGGTTGCAACCTTTCCCACATAGTCCACGCGGCGAAAATCCTCTCTGACATCGGGATCGGTCAGGTGCACCTCGACGGTCGGGATCTTGACGGCGAGGAGCGCGTCGTAGATCGCAACGCTCGTGTGGCTGTATGCACCGGGATTGATCACGATGCCGTCGGCGCCCGCATAGTATGCCTCGGCGATCCAATCGACGAGATCTCCCTCGTGGTTCGATTG